>JAEDDP010000004.1 GCA_016297965.1 Alphaproteobacteria bacterium
GAAGATTTCCACTTTTGTGGCAAAAAAGTTTTCAAAAATAAACCTTATTGTTTGGAACATTGTGCTTTGGCGTATACAAATTCTGCCTCTCAATCAGAGGAAAAAGAGGTTGAAACTCGGGAATAATTTTTTTTTAAGGAAAGGGTATGGAGGGAGTAAAAACTTTTTGGTTGGTAAACAGTGTTTACAGTGATGTGAAGGAGTTTCACTTTGCATCCGATGATGCTGTGTTTGTTGTCTATTTTAAGGATGACAAGCCAATATTTGTTTTGGATAATACTTGTGATATCGTTTCCCCAAATAATCTTTTACTCATTGAACCGTTGCCGGAAGATTTTGGTAAAAAAAATCCCAACACAAAATGGGACGCAATCCTTAAAAATAAATTTAATGTTGATCCAATAAAGGTTCGTCCAAAGGAAAATACTAAATATAAAAAGCTGGATATAAGTTATACTTCGCTTTCCGATTATGATGAATTTTCAAAAAATCAAACCGACGATTTACTTTCAAAAATTTTGCAAAAAAAAGAGGCACTTTCCCTTGAAAATGCCTACGACCGTGAGGCGGAAAACCTTCTTCAATATAATAAATCTACCCAGACAATAGAAAAGGCTTCTGTGACATTGGAAAATTTAAAAAAGAAAATTTTAAATATTTCAAAAAGGTTGAAAAGGCAAAAGGAAGCCGAAGAAAAAAATCCAGAAAAAATTGATGAAGAATTAAAGCAGGAGCTTGTAAAGAAGCTTTACGATAACACCGAAAAGTTAAAAAGGACTGAACGTCGTATAAAGCGAGCCAAAAAACGGGCGGAGGCGTCCTTTGAAGATTTGTCATTAAAGCGTGTTCAGATACAGGAAATTAAAAATCGTATGGTTTCAAAATCGGTAAAAATTGAACCTGAAAATGCGGAGGTTTTTACTTCTCACGAAAATGAACCGCAAAGGATTCTTGAAAAATATAATGTTGAGGATTCGCAACCTATAATAAATAATAAAGATGAAAAAATATTGCAAAATCAAGATGTTAACGATAGGAAAATAGAAGAATTGACAACTGAAAAATTAAGTGATAAGAATGTTACAGGAGATATTTTAAGGACTGAAATGTCTGCAAAGGAGAATAATATTATGGTTAAAGATACAGAAAAAAACATAAAAAATACAACAGAATTCAAACCACCATTTGTTGATGATACTGCAAATGAAAATACAAATACAAATTCTGATATAAGGTTTGCTAAAAAGACAAGTACTATTGATGACAAGTATAAAAAGGTTTGGATGTATGTTGCATCAATACTTGTATCTCTTGTTATTGTGTTTGGTTTATTCTTCTTTTTAAGCGGAAGTGATGAAGGTCAGAATACAAACAACTTCAATTCAAACTATGTTGAGCAAAATTATGTGGAGGAGGCTGTTGAGGAAACTTCTGCACCAATAGCTGATGATGAACCTTCTGTTTCTGAACCTGTTGTTGAAGAAACACCGGTTGAACCAAATGTTGAAACTCCTGTTGATGACGAACCTTATTATGAAGAAGAGGTTGAAGAAGAAGTTGTTGTTGCTCCAAAGCCTGCTCCTGTTATTACAAAACCAACTCCTAAAAAGGCGGTTGTTGCAACGGTAAAGAAAAGCACACCAAAACCTGCTCCAAAGAAGACGGCTGTAAAACCACAGGTTGTTGCGAATGTTCCAGAAGAAAGTGATGATGATTATCAAGATGAAAAGAAATTATCAACATTTGATTTGGTAAAGAAGGAATATGTGGATAATGTTTTAGCTGGTGATGAATATATAACTCTTTTAAATGATTTAAAAAATAGTTTCTTTACAATGGAAGATGATGAAAAAATCGCCCAACTTGAAACAATGAATCATTATTGGAATAATTTCAGAAACGCCGTTTACGACGCATATTATGAAAATGATTACACTTTGAAATCTGGTATTAACTACGAAGAATATGCAAACGACGAATATCTATTAAGAATCTATACAAATGCATACAATGATTTCTTTGAATATATTGTAAACGAATTTGTTATGACATACGAATATGCCGACGGTACAGCAACAGATTTGTATCAATCAATAGAAGATGAACTTCAAGTTCTTGGTAAACCATTGGCAAAACTTGAATTATTGGCAAAGGTTTACAATGCAGTTCAAGCACAGGGTGGCCCATCCGCAGTTCTTTCTGCGATTGCAAAAAAGGATGAAAACGAAGAACCTGTTGATAATGCTGAAATAGAAGCAGAACTTCTTCCTGTGGTTTACGAATATTCAGAAGAAACAACTGTGTACTATGTTGATGAGGATTCGTCCGAACCAGCCACAACTCCAACTGCTATCATTTCGGAGGAAGAAGATTTTGTTTCATCCGATGCTGATGATGACTATGATGAAGATATGGAAGATGTTGAATATACAACAAATGTTGAAGATGAAACAGTAATTGGCGACAATGATGATGAAGATTCTTCATTTACATCTGATGATGAGGATACAGAAACTGTTGTTGCTCCGCTTTCTGCTGAAACAGAAGAAGTTGTTTATGAAGAAGATGCAACGGATGAACCTAAACAATTAGAAGTTGTTATAGAAGATGACGAAGAAGTTGCATCAATGCCAGAAAACGAAGAAAGTGAAGAAATAATTGATGATGATGTTGAATATGCTGATGAAGATGAAGCAGATGACGAATATTATGATGACGATGATATGGAACTTTCAGATTCTGATGATGACTATTATGAAGAAAGTGTTCTTTAATTCACTGAATAATGATAAAATAATTACTTGGGATTTTATTTAGTTTTTTGACTGTTTCTTTTTCTGCAATATCAATATTTATAACGGATGTATCGCCCAACAAATTAACCTCATTTAAAAGCCTTTGTTTTTCTTTGGCTTTTTTATTTTGTTTTTTTGCTAATGTATTGATTAAAGATTTTTGTTTCAAATAATTGAAAATACTGTATTTTCCACTTAAAAGATTTATAGTGCAAACTATTGCAACTAAAACAATAACTACCTTAAAAATTTTTATAAAATAACTATCAGTATACATTTTTTATTTGTTTTTAAATCCTTACTACTTTAATATATCATAAAATAAAAGATTAGACAAGAGGCTATTTTGTTAAAAAGTTTAAAGATAAAAAACATTGAAATAAAAAATCCTGTGATTTTGGCACCTCAGGCAGGAATTACCGATGTTCCATTCCGAAATTTGGTGGCAGAGTTTGGAGGTAATGAATATTCAACATCGCTGACCGTATCCGAAATGGTTCCATCTGCATCACAGGTTTATTTATTAAATAAGAAAAAAACGGACAAGGTCAAACGTTTATATGAAAAATATAATTCAAATACATTAACTTCGGTTCAAATTTTTGGAAATGATCCTGATTTAATGGGGGAAAGTGCAAAAATAAATGAAGAACTTGGTGCGGACATTATTGATATAAATATGGGGTGTCCGGTGAACAAAATTGTCCGTAATGGTTGCGGTTCCGATTTGATGCGAAACCCAGAACTTGCCGAAAAAATAATAAAAAAAGTGGTGTCTTCCGTATCAATTCCGGTAAGTGTTAAAATTCGGACCGGTTGGGATTGCGAACATAAGGTAGCCCCATCTTTTGCAAAAATGATTGAAAATGCCGGTGCTTCGTTTATTACGGTTCATGGCCGTACCCGAAGTCAACTATATTCAGGGACTGTTGATTTGGATACAATAAAAAAGGTAAAGGAAGCCGTTTCAATTCCGGTAATTGGAAATGGCGATATTTTTACTCCTCTTGATGCAAAAAAAATGCTTGAATATACTGGTGTTGATGGGATTATGGTTGGTCGTGGAATTTATGGCGCACCATGGTTCCTTTACCACATCATTTATTTTTTGAAAACAGGGAATTTATTGCTGGAACCAAGTATTGCTGAAAAAAAGGAAATTTTGCTTAAACATCTTCATATGATGATTGAATATTATGGCGAAAAGACCGGTATGTTTAACGCGCGAAAACATATTGCCTGGTATTCAAAAGGTCTTCGTAATTCGGCGGAATTTCGTAATTTTGTAAATAATTCCCAATCAATGGCAGAGGTTTACGATTATATTGAGAAGTTATTCAAATAAATTTTTCTAAAATCTCATAAAAATGTTGATTCCTTAAAAAAATAATTGTACTCTTCTGATAAGTACTAAAAATTAAGTGAAAACGAGGGCTTAAATGGGATACAACGAAAAGGAATTACAGGAAAAACTTCAAAAAGAAAAGGAAAATATCATCCTTCCACCCAAAAAGGAAACTGTTGGTGATATTTTAAAAAATAAAAGACAGGAGCAGGGGCTTTCCCTTGATAAAATTTCATCGGATTTGCGAATAAAATCCCAGTATTTACAGGCTCTTGAAGAAAATCGTTTCAATGCTCTTCCTGGTTCTGCTTATGTGATTGGTTTTATAAAATCCTATGCATCTTATTTAAATTTGAACTCTGCGGATATAATTTCCATTTATAAACAGGAAACAGCTTCCTCATCGTTAAGTGATATGAGTTTGATTGAGGATGAAAATTCACTTATCCGCGATCCAGTGATTAACAGTAATCATATTATCATTGGAAGTGTTGTTGTTTTAGTTGGTATTTTGTTTATTTACCTTGTAAATAATCGTTCAAATGACGATGTTGCAACTGTGAAATCAGAGGCTGAGGTTGTTGAAATGTCTGAAACACCATCATCTGACAATTTGGAAATTTCCTTGCCATCAACAAATATTTCAACATCCGAGGTTGGTTTAGATGCTGATATTGATTTGGTTTCAACACTTGAAAAAAAGGATGTAAATGAAACGTCTGTTCCCGAATATTTTGAAACAAAAATTGACAGCGTGAAAATTGAAACTCCGGAACAACCAACTGAAACTGTTGCTGATAATGAAAAGGTTGGGGAAGATACAGCAACAACTGAGCAATCCACACCTGAAATTTCAACTGGCCGTGAATACGGTCTTGCAAACAAAGACGATGCTGAAATTTATGTAAAGGCCACAAAAAAGATTTGGATAAAACTTAAAAAAGATGGTCTTTATAAGTATGATAGTGAACTTGGTGATGTTGGTACAGGAAGTTCCGTTTTTGAAACAATTCTTGAACCGGGTGATATTTACTACATTCCAAATGGTGAAAATTATTATTTAACAATTGGTAATGCACAAGGTATTGATATTTATGCCGATGGCGAGCTAATTAAACCTTTATCAACCAAGGAAGTTTCCCGTCACAATATTGAAATGAATGTTGAAAAACTTAAAAACGGAACTGCATATATAAGAAACAGGGTAATTGAATAATATGTCAAAAAACAAAATAAATACAAAGGTTTTATCTGGATTTGTTGAACTTTTGCCTCAACAACAACTAACCTTTGATACTATTAAAAATATTGTTGAAGCGTCTTACCGTTCATCCGGCTATGTTGCAATTGATACGCCGGTAATTGAAAAGTCTGAAATCTTGTTTGCAAAGGCTGGCGGTGATACGGAAAAACAGGTTTATCGTTTTTCAAAGGGGGATAATGATTTATCCCTTCGTTTTGATTTAACGGTTCCATTCGCCCGCTATGTTTCCGAACATTACAACGATTTATTTTTTCCTTTTAAACGTTATCATATTGCAAAGGTTTACCGTGGTGAACGTGCACAAAAGGGGCGTTATCGTGAATTTTATCAGGCAGACATTGATGTTGTTGCGGAAAATGAGCTTTCTGTGATGTACGATGTGGATATTATTTCAACCATTGCAAGCACTATTGAAAACCTTTCAAAGTTGTGTAATCTTGGTAATTTCAAAATGAAAATTTCCAACCGAAAAATTTGGGATGGATTTTTTGATGAATTTTCAATTTCCGGCGAACAAAAGGCATCAATAATGAATATTATTGATAAAAAAGCAAAAATAACACCGGAAGTTTTTGATGCGGAGCTTTCTGAACGTGTGAAAAATTCAAATGTTGAACGTTTGATTAAGGAGCTATTTGAGCTTGAATTTATTCCAAATATTGGTGTTTCAATACCTGAAAAATACCATTCTGATTTTTCATTTTTGAGTGCAAACGAGAAAATGAAATCGGGTATTCGTGAACTTGAAACGGTTATAAAGTCATTGCAAACCATCGCAACCGATAAATTTATTATTGATTTATCAATCGTTCGCGGTCTTGATTATTACACTGGTACAGTTTTTGAAACCTTCCTTGATAATCATCCGGAATTTGGTTCGGTATCAAGTGGTGGTCGTTATGAAAACCTTTGTGATAACTACACCGATAAAAAGATTTGTGGTGTTGGTGGTTCAATCGGACTTTCCCGCCTTTTCGTTCCATTGATTGAAGATGGGGTAGTAACAAATATTGCACCTGGACTTGTTGATGTTTTGGTTATTCCACAAAACGAAAATTGTTATTTGATTGCAACCGAAATTAAAAATAAATTGTCCGAAGGTTTAGTAAATATTTGTAAAACTTCCATCATTTATGAAAACAAAAAGTTTAAAAAATTGATGGAATATGCAAATAAAGTTGGTGCAAAATTTGTTGTAATTGTTGGTGATGATGAAGTGAAAAACAATGCCTTCACATTGAAAAATATGCAATCCGGAGAACAGGTTGCATTACCAATAAATGATATGCTTAATGAATTAAAGAAAAATTTTAATAGATAAAGGTAATATTATGAATTTTGATGAAAAATTATTGCAATTAAAAGAAAAATATAAAGAACTTGAACAACTCCTTATGGGAACATTTTCTGACCCAAAGGAAATGGCAAAAATTTCAAAGGAATATTCTGATTTAAAAGAAGTAATAGTTCTTGCCGATGAATATCTTAAAATGAAAAATGATATGGCACAGGCAGAAGAAATGATGAAGGATGATTCGTTAAAAGAAATTGCCGAAGCTGAATATTATGAATGTAAGGAAAAGATTCCGGAAATTGAAAAGCAAATAAAAATTGCATTACTTCCAAAGGATGAAGCGGATGATAAAAATGCCATTTTGGAAATTCGGGCCGGAACCGGTGGCGATGAAGCCGCAATTTTTGCCGGTGATTTATTCAATATGTATAAATGCTATGCTGAATTAAAGGGATGGAACCTTGAAGTTATAAGCTATCACGAAAACGAAGCTGGCGGTTTTAAGGAAATTATTTCAAATATAACCGGTGCCGGTGTTTTCGGACGTCTTAAATTTGAATCCGGCGCCCATCGTGTGCAACGAGTTCCGGAAACAGAATCACAGGGACGTGTACATACTTCCGCTGCAACCGTTGCTGTTATGCCAGAGGCGGAGGAGGTTGATATTGAAATCCTTGATAAAGATTTGCGTATTGATACCTACCGTGCAAGTGGTGCTGGTGGTCAGCACGTTAACAAAACTGATTCTGCAATCCGTATTACCCACATTCCAACAAATACTGTTGTTCAATGTCAGGATGAACGTTCCCAGTTTAAAAATAAGGAACGCGCAATGAAGATGCTTCGTTCAAAACTTTATGAGGCACAACGTCAAAAAATTGACAGTGAAAGAGCAGGGCTTCGTAAATCACAGGTTGGTACCGGCGACCGAAGTGATAAGATAAGAACATACAACTATCCGCAAAATCGTGTGACCGATCATCGTGTGAATTTAACATTATATAAGTTAGATTATGTAATGCGTGGCGAGGCATTGGATGAAATCATTGATAAACTTATTACCGAAGATCAAATCCAAAGGTTGTCCGAGCTTTAATTTTGTATAAGGTATTATAATACCATAGTAAGAAAAATCAAGAAAATCTCTTTATTTGCTTGACATTTGTATAAATTATTGTATTATTTACACGTTTAACAAAACAAAAAGGCAAATAAAATGGTTCAAAAAACATATTCTGCAAAACCATCAGAAGTAAATGCAAAATGGTATGTAATTGACGCCACAGACGTTGTTCTTGGTCGTCTTGCTGCTATTGTTGCAACATATCTTCGTGGTAAACATAAACCTACATACACACCAAACATTGATTGTGGTGATAACATAATCATCATCAATGCGGAAAAGGTTGGTATTACTGGAAACAAATTGGAAAACAACAAATTCTTCTGGCATACTGCATATATCGGCGGTATTAAGGAAAGACTTTGGGGTGCAATTCTTGGTGGTAAACATCCTGAAAGACTTATTATAAAGGCTGTTGAAAGAATGATTTCAAGAAATCCACTTGGTCGTCAACAAATGAAAAAACTTCATGTTTATGCGGGAAGTGAACATCCACATGCTGCACAAAAACCAGAAGTTCTTGATATTTCAAAAATGAACTCTAAAAACAAGAAAAGAGGTGCATAATGGTTGAAAAAATTGAAAAAGTAGAAGCAGAAAACAAAGAAGTTGCTAAAAAGGCACCTGCAAAAAAGACTGCAACTAAAAAAACAACTACAAAGTCAGAAGTTAAGGTTGAAACTGTTAAAAAACCTCGTACAACAAAATCTGCAACACTTGCTGATGCTGGATTGACAGCTGTAAAGGCAACTGTTGAAAAGAAATCAGTTGAAAAAAAGGAAAAACCTGTTCGTGATGCACAGGGTCGTGTTTATGCAACTGGAAAAAGAAAAACTTCTATCGCACGTGTATGGATAAAGGCTGGTAAAGGTAAGATAACAGTAAATGGAAAGGATTACGAAGAATATTTCCGTCGTCCAATCCTTCAAATGGTTATCAATCAACCTTTTGGTATTACAAAACGTGAAGGTGCATACGATGTAGTTGCTTCTATCATCGGTGGTGGACTTTCCGGTCAAGCTGGTGCTCTTAAACATGGTATCAGTAAGGCTTTGGCTCTTTCAGAACCAGAATTAAGATCAGTTATTAAACAAGCTGGCTTCTTAACTCGTGATTCAAGAGTTGTTGAAAGAAAGCACTACGGTCATAAAAAAGCTCGTCGTTCTTTCCAATTCTCTAAACGTTAGTAGTATAAAGTTAATATTAGAAAGGATAAAAAAATGGCTGACCATAAATCTGCAAAAAAAAGAATTATTAGAAATGAAAAGAAGAGAGTTTCTAACAAAAGCCGTATGACAAAGATTCGTACTTTTGTAAAGAAAGTTTCTGAAATGATTATTGGTAAAAAAGATTCTGCTGAAATCAAAACAGGTCTTGCAAAAGCCAACAGTCAACTTGCAAAGGGTGTAAAACACGGTTTGGTTTCCAAAAAGAAAATGGCAAGAACTATGTCAAAATTGGCAAAACGTGCCTCTGCAAAATAAGTAATTCTTTTTGAATTGAAAATTTCCCCACTAGTTTTTAAGGTGGGGATTTTTTTATTGAAACCTTCTTTTCATCCGTATCACCTCCCCAGTGAAAAATTCAATAAAATGAAACAATAAAAAGCCTCCATTTGATGGAGGCATTTTATTTGAAAGTAAAAAGTTATTTTTAATATATTGGATGTTTATCACAAAGTTTTATAACTTTTTGTCTTACAGATTTTATTGTTTCCGACTCAAAATCCTTATTTTTTACAAAGTCATCAATCACTTCGGTTATAAGGTTTGCCACTTCAACAACATCTTTCTCCTTAAATCCGCGGGTGGTTATCGCTGGGACACCAAGACGAATACCGGATGTTATTGATGGGGAATTTGGATCATTTGGAATACCGTTTTTATTGCAGGTGATTCCAGCATTTTCCAATGCCAAATCTGCCTCCTTACCGGTAATTCCTTTACTTCTTAAATCCACAAGGATAAGGTGAGTGTCTGTTCCTCCACTTACCAAATCAAAACCGTTTTTCATTAAGGTTTCGCCTAAAACCTTCGCATTTTTCAAAATCTGCTCGGCATATTCCTTCCATTCTGGACGAAGTATTTCACCAAATGCAACACATTTTCCTGCAATTATGTGTTCCAACGGGCCACCCTGAATTCCAGGAAATACAGCCTTATCAATCTTTTTTGCAATTTCTTCGGAATTGGTAAGTATCATTCCACCACGTGGACCACGCAAAGTCTTGTGTGTAGTTGTCGTAACAACATCGGCAATTCCAATTGGGCTTGGGATAACACCACCGGCAACAAGTCCGGCAAAATGTGCCATATCAACCATTAAATATGCACCTACCTTATCCGCAATTTCACGGAATTTATTAAAGTTAACAAGGCGAGGGTAGGCCGATCCACCCGCAACAATAAGCTTTGGCTTATTTTCAAGTGCAAGTTTTTCAACCTGTTCATAATCAATATAGCCATCTTCCTTCACACCATATTGAACAGAATGAAACCATTTTCCACTTATTGTTGGCTTTGCACCGTGTGTCAAATGTCCGCCGGCATCCAAGCTCATACCCATAATTGTATCGCCAGCATTAAGAAGGGCAAAAAATACGGCGGTGTTTGCCTGCGCTCCACTGTGCGGTTGAACATTCACAAACTTTGCACCAAAAATTTGTTTTGCACGTTCAATACAAAGGGTTTCCATTTCATCAATAAATTTACATCCCTGATAATAACGTCTTCCACTGTATCCTTCGGCATATTTGTTTGTAAGGATAGACCCCATCGCCTCCAATACAGCCTTTGATACAATGTTTTCAGAGGCAATAAGCTCTATACAATGTTGTTGGCGACCAAGTTCAGATTCTATAATATTATATACTACTGGGTCCGCATTTTTAAGATTATCTTTAAAGAAATTTACCACTTTTGCCTCCATTTATTCCTATTTTGTTAATTGTTTTGAAAGTTTTTTAATCCGTTGCTTATGGCGTTCTTCGTTTGAAAATTCTGCGGAAAGAAAGGCGTTCAAAAAGTCCAAATTTTCCTTATTTTCAAACATTCTTCCTGCAAAAACAATCACATTTGCATTATTATGCTGTCTTGCCAACTTTGCTTCATCAATGTTATAAAGAAGGGCGCCCCGAATAAAAGGATACCGATTTACCGCCATTGACATACCAACACCGGTTCCACAAATAAGTATCCCCAAATCATCTGGATTATTTCTTATGTGTTCTGCGACCTTATCCGCAATGTCCGGATAATCGCACGAAGCATGCGAATTTGTTCCAACATCATTTACATTAAAACCTTCATTTGATAAGTAAGTTTTAAAAAAGTCCTTTAAATCAAAACCGGCATGATCAGAACCAATAACAATATTTTGCTTCATTACACCCTCCATTTATTTAATTTCTTTTTTGTTTTACCTCACCACTGACAAAGGCACCATTTTCAATGGAAATATCTTTGTGTGTGATGTTTCCATTTATTCTAGCCGATGGACCAAGATATACGGAAACGGCATCAATGTTTCCTTCAACACTTCCATGCACAACAATTTTTTCGGCACGAATGATGTTGCTTTTTATTTTACCATTTATTCCAACAATAATTGTCTTACAGTCAACATCACCTTCAATAACTCCATCAACATAAACTTCGGAATCTGACTTCACATTTCCGACAATTACCATTGTGTTGCTTATTAAACTTGAAGGTGTAATTTTTTTTGATAATCCAAACATAAAATCCTCCTATTTATCCTTATTATCAACCTTAACAAAAGCGTATGGGTTTAATGCGCGAGAGTTGTGTCGCACCTCATAATGAAGATGCGGTCCGGTACTTCTTCCTGTTGAACCGGCAAGCCCAACCTTTGTTCCATCTTCAATAATATCACCTTTTTGAACGGAAACCTTGCTTAGGTGTCCGTACAGTGTGGTAAATCCCAAACCGTGGTCAACTTCAACGGCATAGCCATAATCACCGCGTTTTCCCGCCTGTATCACCTTACCGGGAGCGGTTGCATAAAGTGGTATTCCTTCCTTTCCACGGAAATCTATACCACTGTGCATTGCCGGAGTTTTGAAAAATGGGTCAGAGCGAACCCCATAATGCGATGTGATTCTCATTTTTTTCACCGGCGCACCAAGTGGAAGCATCATTTTTGCCCGTGAAAGTCCTTCCCACAAATTCACCTTTATGTTTGCATCCTTAAATTTTTTATTAAGTTCTTCATCGGAAAGGTTAAGGTCCTTTAACGGAATATAACGACCGCCAAGACCTTCACCATCTTCACTTTGAACTTTTTTAACTAATCTGTTTCGGTTTTTAAGGTTCACCTGTGAAAGGACAATATCAATCTTTGAAAGGGTGTTTTCAATATCCTTTATACTGTCATCGGCAAGAACCGATACTTTATCTATAAGGTTGTCTTGCAATTGCTTCATATCGGAAAGTGTTTTTTCTAATTTATCATTTTTGTTTTTCAAATAAACATTTTCATTAAGGGCAATGTTTTTTTCCAATTCACTTTTCGTATTTGAATATGATGCCCGCCGTGGGTTTACATTCGCCCACTTTATCCCCTTTGTAAGGTCGTTAAGGCTTGAATTTACATAATTAAGTTCACTTGAAAGGAGCATTCTGTTTTTTATCAAATTATCCTTTTCAAGTCGTGAAAGTTTTTCATCTTTTTCAAGTAAAGCAATGATATTATTATGGTTTGCCTCTAATTTCTTATTGATACTTGAAATTGCGTCCTTATATGCCTTTATATCAGATACAACCTTGTTGAATTTGTTCCGGGCATCCTGAACTTGTTCATCCTTTGCCGATAAAACATAGGAGTTTGTAAGGTAAACCTTTGTTGTGAAAATCGTCCAATAGCAAAGCCCCACAACGGCAACAACGAACACAGATTGAAAAACAGGTGAAAATTTGTAATAAACAAGCTTTCCATTTTTATTTGTAATAAAAACTCGTTCCTTGAAAACAAGGTGGAAAACATTACTTAATCTTTCAAACAGGCTTTTCTTTTCTGGGTGTTTTTTTAAAATTATTTTTTTCACTTTTCCTTCTCCTTGTGTTTCATTTTAACATTGGAAAATTTTTATTCAATCATATTATTGTACCGATTTTTTATCCGGATAGAATGTGAATACAATATTTTTCCAATCCTGATAAAATTCAACCGGTAAATTGTATGGACTGCAAATAATAAGGGCACGTTTCGCACTGTCTGCCACTGCCTTAAACCAAGGCGATGAAGAATAATCATCCTTATTTAAAATTTCAATTGAGTTCACATTTCCATCCGGCGATATTGCGGTCCGGATAACAATTTTCATATCCTTCACACCCTTTGCTCCGGGGTCAAGGTGCCAACACGAACGAAGTTTTATTCTTATCGCATCAATGTATGAAACAGCCATTTGTTTTTTGATAAAGTCGCTGGTTGAACCTTTTTGATAACCATTTACACCAAAATCCACACCGGCAGATTCAATTCCCTTTTTAATTTCAACGGTTTGTTCCTTTATAACCTTTTTTTCTTGCTTTTCCTTCACATTCTTTTCGGTTCTTTTCAATCCATCAACCGATGCCAAAAGGTCATCCAAACCACCCATTCGTTCATCGGCAAGATTTTTTTGTGGAACTTCCTTCTTTACCTCTTCTTTTTTAACTTCTTTTTCCGTTTCAATAAAATCTCCAACATTATCCTTTGCCTTTTCCTGTTTAACCTCAGCTTTTTCAGGGGCCTTTTCAGGTTTTGGCGCAACTTCCGGCGCAAAAAATTCTTCCTTTTTCACCTCTGGCTTTTGCTTTTCAACCATCTTTTTTGATGGAGCAGGGGGAAGAACTGTTTCCTTTCCAATTACCAAATTATCCAAATCAACGATAATTGGTTCATCGTACCGTGCCTGCGGAATAAAGGAATGTACACGAATATACGGACTTACCATTATAAGGATAAGAAAAAATATGTGAAGAATAACGGAAATAACAAAGCCATCCCTTAAAAAAGGAGGAATCTTGTCAAGTCCGATAAATTCGGAAAAATTTATTTTTTTTAATTCAACTCTTCTCATATTTATTTTTTTGTTATTGGTTCTGTTTTAAGTCCAACTTTTTTGAATCCTGCGGATTTAAGACTTCCCATAACTTCAACAATTCGTCCATAATGTGTTTTTGTATCCCCGCTTATTACAATGGAAAGTTTTGGATTTTGTTTAAGCATATAAAGAAGTTTTTTGTTAAGTTTTGCCATCGCCACTTCTTCCTTGCCAATAAAAATTCGCCCATTTTTATCAATGGTAATATCCACTGCCTTTTCCGCCCCCTCTATGGCTGTTTTACCACCCTTTGGAAGGTCAACACTCATTCCTGTGGTAAGCATCGGGGCCGTTACCATAAAAACAGACATCAAAATACTCATTACGTCAATCATAGATGTAAGGTTGATTTCCGGCTTTATGTGATTACGTTTTTTATATTTATTTACAATCATCAGCACATCCTATCCATTGATATTTTCATCAATCTGTCTGGAAATAATAGCGGTAAATTCGCCGGAAAAGGCCTCCAACTTTGAATTATATGCTGTCAAATCAGAAGTTATCTTGTTGTACCCAATAACCGCCGGAATTGCCACAATCAAACCCAAAGCGGTGGTTGAAAGGGCAGTTGCAATACCCGGTGCAATAACACCTAATGTAGTACTACTTGACGCACCAATTGCGGAAAAGCTACTCATAATTCCCCAAATTGTTCCAAATAATCCAACAAGGGGGGCAATACTTCCAATCATAGAAAGGAAATCAATTCTTTGTTCCAACTTTCCCATTTCTCGTTCAATAGTTATATCCATAACCTTTTCAATTCGTTCATGAAGGTTTGCCGTTTTTGAAACGTTGTTCTTACTCCTTAAAAGTGAAGAAGATTTTTTCCATTCTTTCATTGCTGCAATAAAAACAATCGCCATTGGGTCAACAGCCTTTGACCGAAGGGAATTAAACAATTCCTCCAACGAACCGCCACTCCAAAATTTTCTTTCAAATGCGAAACTTTGAGTTTTTATTTTTTTCAAGGTAAAAGTTTTTTCAATAATTATGGCCCAGGCATATATTGACGCAAGGACAAGCATTATTGATGTGAACCTTGTCATTAAATCCGATTGTGTAAAAAGACCAAACAATGAAAAAGTTGATGCTTCCATTTTTATACTCCTATATCAATTTGTTAACTGTATTTTTATCCCATTATTTCCCAAAAAACAAGAATATATTTTTTTTGGGAATACAAATCCTTTTCCCGCCCGTGTCATTCCGAACTTGTTTCGGAATCTTTTACCTGTACCTCGTGTTTTTTCCAAAGATTCTGAAACAAGTTCAGGATGACAGGTTGGGGCTTAGGGATGACGGTCCCGTTGAGGGTTTTGCAGTCTCTGACTACACCAACCTCTGCCTCCCGCATCATTCGAAAACCTTTCTATTATATTTTTCCACATAAGAAAATATTTGTAATAGTTTGTATGTTGTTTGTATCAGGTTGTAATAGATTAATGTGTGATATGAAATCACCGAATGATATGATAGAGAATGAATTGCAAATATGTTCTCGTATACTCTTATCTTCCAGGAGGCGGTAGTTTGTCGCATAATATATATTATGATGCATTATCAATCCTATACACCGCAGAAAACCTTAATTCTTAAATTTCAATTTATAAACATAATAAAAAATATTGTTATAGTTTATTTACCAATAAAATTTCGCCGGCAAATAAAAATTCAAAATATTTCACACTGATATTTTCCTTAAATTAAAAAGTATCACAAAAATAAAGGACCGCCAAAAGACAGTCCCTTATTTATTTGAAATGAAAGTTTTACTTTAAAAACCACCCATTCCGCCCATACCACCAGCAGACATTCCTGCCATATCATGACAACCACATTTGTCTTTTTCTGGTGCTTCGGCAATCATTGCCTCGGTTGTAAGAAGAAGTCCTGAAACCGAACTTGCATCTTGTAAAGCACAACGAACAACCTTTGCTGGGTCAATAATACCTGCATTCAACATATCAACAAATTCGCCATTTTGGGCGTTATATCCAAAGTTCATATTTGAATTTTCAAGTATTTTTCCAACAATAACTGCTCCATCAACACCCGCATTCGCACAAATTTGACGGATAGGAGCTGACAAAGCCTTTCTTATGATATTTACACCGGCCTTTTGATCTTCGTTTGCGGTTTCAATGCTATCAAGTACAGTTTCCGAACGAAGAAGTGTTATTCCACCGCCGGCAACAATACCTTCTTCAACTGCGGCACGAGTAGCAGCCAAGGCATCATCAACACGATCTTTCTTTTCCTTTACTTCAATTTCCGAAGATCCACCAATCTTTATAACGGCAACACCGCCAGCAAGACGAGCAAGTCTTTCTTGAAGTTTTTCCTTATCATAATCTGATGTTGCATTTTCTATGGATGAACGAATTTCCGCACATCTTGCTTCAATAGCGGATTTTTCACCAACACCATCAACAATAGTTGTATTTTCCTTATCAACAACAATTTTCTTTGCACTGCCAAGGAAATCTGGGGTTACATTTTCAAGTTTCATTCCCAAATCTTCGGAAACAACTGTTGCACCGGTCAAAATTGCAATATCCTTTAACATTTCCTTTCTTCTATCGCCAAAACCAGGAGCCTTTACCGCAACAATTTTAAGTCCGGCACGAATACGGTTTACAACTAATGTTGCCAATGCTTCACCTTCAACATCTTCGGCAATGATTAACAAAGGTCTTGCACTTTGTGCGGAACTTTCAAGTATAGGAAGAATTGGTTGCAAACTTGAAATCTTTCC
This sequence comes from Alphaproteobacteria bacterium, assembly GCA_016297965.1. Lineage (GTDB taxonomy): Bacteria > Pseudomonadota > Alphaproteobacteria > Rs-D84 > CACZYB01 > CACZYB01. The sequence goes on from JAEDDP010000004.1 coordinate 16,692, forward strand.
CTCTGTTATAAGGATTGCAGGATTTTCATATTCGCAATTCATTTTTTCGGCATTTGTTATAAAGTAAGGGGACAAATAACCGCGGTCAAATTGCATTCCTTCAACAACTTCAACTTCGGTTTCCATACCCTTTGCCTCTTCAACGGTAATAACACCTTCCTTGCCAACTTTTTCCATAGCAGAGGCAATCTTGCCACCAATATCTTTGTCGCCATTTGCGGATATAGTTGCAATTTGGGCGATTTCTTCATCTTTTGAAATCTTTTTTGAACGCTTTGCCAAATCGGCAACAACTGCATCAACAGCCTTATCAATACCGCGTTTTAAATCCATTGGATTCATTCCTGCGGCAACCATTTTCACACCTTCGGAGAAAATAGCCTGAGTTAATACAGTAGCAGTAGTTGTACCATCACCGGCATCTGTTGCTGCCTTTGATGCAACTTCCTTTACTGCCTTTGCTCCCATATTTTCAAATGGATCCTTTAAATCAGTAGTTTCCTTTGCAACAGTTACACCATCCTTTGTAATTTTTGGTGCACCATAGGACTTATCAATCATAACATTACGACCCTTTGGTCCCAAGGTTACCTTAACTGCATTTGCAAGAGTATCAACTCCTGCCTTCATTTTATTTCTTGCATCTGCACCGAATTGAATAATTTTTGTTGTCATAATTACCTCCCTATTCTTCTATTATGCCAAGGACATCTGTTTCCTTCATAATAAGTCTGTCCTTTCCATCAAGTTTAATTTCTGTACCACCCCATTTTGAAAAAAGCACAACATCACCAACCTTTAAACACATTGGTTGTCTTTCTCCATTTTCAAGAACGGCACCATCACCAATTGCAAGCACACGACCGCGAGAAGGTTTTTCCTTTGCAGTATCAGGAATGATTATACCACCCTTTGTTGTTGTTTCGTCTTCAAGTCTTTCAACAAGAATGTTATTAAATAACGGTTTAAAATTCATAATAACCTCCATCTTTTTTATTACAGACTTTTATATAATAATCACTATTCCGTTTTTCAATAGTATACAGGATATTTTTTTGAAATAATTAAGAAATAAAAAATCACTTTAAAGGTCATCACCCTTCCAAAGTGTCATTAAGTTATCTATCATCAATGTATATAAATATAATATCACGATTCGTGAAATAATGCAAGGGAGAATATAATCTTTTTTTTATTTTTCCACCAATCAAATTTGTTATATTAAGCTATTTCCTACGGATTATCTGTATTTACAACTTTTCAAAAGTTCCAATGTATAGAAGTAATCGTTAAGGAATATCATTTTTCCAAGTTGTGCATTTATAACGAAACCGTATGTGTCTTCCTGCGCATTTTCCAATACGAAATTAAGTATTTCTAAATCTTCATCTTTTTGTGAATTGTAAACCTTTTGAACTTTTTTCATTTTTTACTCCTGTTTATAAATTTTATTAAATTCTAGTAAAAAGTTTATACAAAATCAATAAAAAGTACAAAAGGAACTTTCATTAAAGAAGGTCCTTTTATTTTAAGGGGTAAAAATCTATCTTTCCATTTGCTTTTTTAATGCCAAAGACTGGGCGAGTTTACGATTTTTTGTAAGGGTTGCACTTTCAATAAAACCGTTAAACAAATTTTTGCTTGGAACATTATCCATCGTCGCCCAACGTTCCGGATGCCATTGAACCCCGATAACAAAATCGTTCCACGGAGATATTGGTTCAATCGCTTCCACTGTACCATCCGGTGCAGTTGCAACTGCCTTTGTTTGTCCCAAATTATCCTTGTCTATGGCTTCGTGGTGAACGGATGTTACCATAAAATCATTTTGCTTTACCACATCAAAAAGTTTGCTGTTTTCATCTATACTTACAGTGTGGATAAGCTTTGCCCCACCCGGCCTGTGGTCTATTTGAATATTATTCTTGTCTTTGTTTATGTTGGTTCTGATTTTTGCCCCAAGATATCCGGCAAGCGCCTGCTCTCCGCCACAAATCCCAAGTACTGGAAGTTTATTTTTGTCGGCATACGAAAGCATTGATTGATAAGCATCATTTCGTTTGAAATTTGAAACTTCCTTATCCAAATTTACATACCAATCGGCCGGAAAATCAAAATCACCACCAATAAGTAATATTGCATCTGGATTAAAGTGTTCCAATTGTTCCTGAATTTTATCAAATGCAATAAACACAGGATATCCGCCGGCATTTTTTACCGCATCAACATAAAATGGGGTTATAAAATAATCCTTTTCCGCACGGTTTGGATTTTTCCATTGAGCAAGGATTGTCGCAACAACCGGTCTGTTTTCCACATTTTTTTCGGCCAAGGTTATTTCCGGAATGTCCCCAGAATTAAGGACATCCGTAACCTTTTGCGCCTCCAAAGAGTAAGATTCATAATCATGACCTTCGTATTGAACCCTATCCATAATAATATTTTTATATTTCATAGCTTTCCTCCTTCTTCTTTTTAATTATCTTTCTGGATTTTTTGCATATCCATATTCTGCAACTATTTTATCGTTTTTGTTGCGGGTATTTTTCAAAAGCATATTTGCAAAAATTATTTTCTTTAATACAGATTCACGGCCCCAAATTTCCTTTGTTCTTGTTTCCGCAGATGGAAGCTTTGAACGGTCAAATCCGTGTAAATCATTATCTTCCAAATTTAATTTTTGTAATGGTTCGGAAAACAATAGTGATTTTGTGTCAACGTCAACATCACTGTAATTAGTTGTTGTTTTGGTTGCATTAAATCCAATATCAAGTGGACTGTGAATGCTTTCTTCCAATTCTTCAAAAATATGACCGTTGAAAATCAATTCTGCGTCATCATCAAAAATATTTATAACTTGTTTCATTTTTTATTTTTTTCGTTTATTTTTAATATTAAGTTATCTTTCTTTTGAGTACAAACTTTTTGCGATATTTTTTGCAATATCGTATTCAATATCTTTCTTTTTACATTCCTTTTTAAGAAATTTTTTAAAGCTCAACATTCCTGGTGGGGCTGGAATATCTTCAACCAAATTCTCGCCAAGGCCTCTTGTTGTGTTATAGTGAACATAATTATCGTAATCATCTTTCACTTTATCAACAAACTTTTCTATGGATTTTATACCAGATTTTAATGGAGTTTGTTGCATTGCACGGGCAACTTCATCCCTTATCATATCTTTTAATTCTTCTTTAAATGAATAATCATCTTCGGGTGACTCATCCCATTCATCTTGACGTTCACTGTATGGGATTTCCTCAAAAGCATCAAAAATTTTCTTTGCCTTATCTATGGATTCTTTTTGCCATTTTGTTATATATATTTTTTCTCCATTTTTAAGGGGAATATAAAAAGTATCTGAATCTCTGTCGTATTCCACAACTGGACTTCCACTTTCTTCCTTTGCGGAGGGACATGGTGAGGTGTAAAAATATGGTGGAGCGCCAAGACCTTCCCTTCCATCATTGAAACATAATGATGATGGCGCAAATTCCATAGGCTCCATTCTTTTCTGCATTTTACGGCGTATTTTTTCATTTCTTTCCTGAGCCTTTAAAATTTGTCGTTCTTTTATTGACTCTTCAATGGATTTTTTTATATTCACTTTCAAACTCCCTTTTGTTCTTGTTTAACAATTCACTTTCGTATCGTTAAAAACTATATTAACAAAAAAAAAAAAATGTCAATAAAAGATTAAAATTATAAAAAAATTCCCCTGAATTAAATCTAAGGGAACCTTTAACTTTTTGATTATTCCAACTTTTATTAAAATGGAATTTCGTCGTCAATATCACCGGAAGGTGTTGCGGAATTATCCCAGCCAGCATCGGATGAAGGCATAGAATCATCGGAACCATCAAATCCACCGGATGTTTTATCAAGCATTATCATATATGCATTAAAGCCGGACAAAACAACTTCGGTTGAATATTTATCGGCACCGGATGCATCCTGCCATTTACGAGTACGAAGTTGACCTTCCACATAAACCTTTGACCCTTTTTTAAGGTATTTTTCGGCAACATCAGCAAGTCCAGGAGAGAATATAACGACACGATGCCATTCTGTCCTATCTTTTCTTTCGCCACTTTTATCTTTCCAAGATTCAGATGTTGCAACATTAAAGGTTACGATTTTATTACCGTCCTGTGAATGTCTTACCTCTGGATCTCCGCCAAGATTTCCCACTAATATAACTTTGTTTATTGATCCTGCCATTTTTATTTCTCCTTTTTACAGGCCCATACAGGAAAGTATGGGCCCCTTCATGACTTTTTTATTTTTTCAAGATTGATTTACCAGCATAGGTAGCAACATCACCAAGTTCTTCTTCAATACGAATCAATTGGTTGTATTTTGCTATTCTGTCGCTTCTTGAAAGAGAACCAGTCTTTATTTGACCAGCATTTGTTGCAACAACTATATCGGCAATTGTTGAATCTTCTGTTTCACCAGAACGATGTGATACAACAGCTGTGTATCCGTGCTTGTGTGCCATTTCAATAGCAGCCAAAGATTCAGTCAAAGTACCAATTTGGTTAACCTTTACAAGAATAGAGTTTGCAACACCCTTTTCAATACCCATTGCAAGACGAGCTGGGTTTGTAACGAACAAATCATCACCAACAAGTTGAATCTTGTTGCCAAGTTTGTCTGTCAAAATCTTCCAACCTTCCCAATCATCTTCTGCAACACCATCTTCAATTGAGAAGATAGGGAATTTTTCGCAAAGATTTGCATAGTAATCAACGATTTCAGCAGATGTGAAAGATTTTCCTTCACCCTTCATTTCATACTTGCCGTTTTCATAAAATTCAGATGATGCAGCATCAATAGCGATTCTTACATCTTCACCTGGTTTGTATCCAGCTTTTTCAATAGCCTTCATAATGTATGAAAGAGCTTCTTCTGCTGTCTTTAATTCAGGGGCAAAACCACCTTCATCACCAACGTTTGTGTTGTATCCAGCTGACTTTAATTCTTTCTTCAAAGCATGGAAAATTTCAGAACCCATACGTACAGCTTCGGCAATAGATTTTGCACCGATTGGAGCAATCATAAATTCCTGAATATCAATTGGATTATCGGCATGTTTACCACCGTTCAAAATGTTCATCATTGGAACTGGAAGAACGTGAGCAAATGCACCGCCAATATAACGATAAAGTGGAAGACCAGCTTCTTCTGCGGCTGCCTTTGCAACAGCAAGGGAAACACCCAAAATTGCGTTTGCACCAAGTTTACCCTTATTTTCTGTACCATCAAGAGCAATCATAGCTTCATCAATTTCTTTTTGATTTTCAGCTTCCATACCGATAATTGCATCGGCAATTGTTGTATTTACATTTTCAACAGCCTTTAAAACACCCTTACCTTCGTAACGAGATTTATCACCATCGCGAAGTTCAACTGCTTCATGAACTCCTGTTGAAGCACCAGATGGAACTGCGGCACGACCAAATGCACCACTTTCCAAAAGAACATCAACTTCTACTGTTGGATTACCACGTGAGTCAAGTATTTCACGTGCATGTATATCTACTATAGCTGTCATTTTACTTTCCTTTCATAAAATTATTTGACATAGTGGAATTATAGTACTGTGGTTTTGATTTTGCAAGAGTCTATTTACAAAATAATCCATATTTATTTTATGTAAAGTTTTGGTAAAAAGATAAAAAAAATAGGGTTGAAAAAATCAACCCTACCCTTTGTTTTTACACAAAATAAATTATTCTGCTTCTGTTGGAACAAGCTTTATTTCAACACGACGGTTTTGTGCACGACCAGATGCAGTTTTGTTTGATGCAACTGGATAATCAGGACCATAACCGTTTATTGAGAATCTTTGTGCGCTTACCCCTTGTGATTGAAGGTATTTCGCAACGGTATTTGCACGATTATATGAAAGTTTCATATTTGTTGCACGTGTACCGGTACTGTCGGTATAACCATTTACGGAAATTGTTGTCTTGTCATACTTCTTTAATACCTTTGCAACGGAATTTAATACATCAAAGAAATCAGATGTCAACGATGCCTTTCCATATTCAAATGTAATATCCCCAGGCATATTCAATGTTATATTGTTGCCAACCTTTGTAACACTTACACCAGTATTTGCAAGTTCCTGACGCAAAAGTTTATTTTGGTAATCCATATATGCACCAACACCACCACCCAAAGCAGCACCAGCCAAAGCACCGGTCAACATATGTTTACCACGATGTTTTGAACCACTTGTTGCGGCACCAACAATAGCACCAGCCAAGGCACCAACACCGGCACCAGTTGCGGTTTTACTTGCCCTTTGTTCACCAGTATATGGATCAACAGCACAAGATGTTGCAAACAAAGCAACACAAATTGAAGAAATAAGTACTTTTTTCATTTTACACCTCTTTAATAATTAAATTTTGGTGGCTGACCTACACCATTTGAATTTGATTTATAATTCATATTAGAAGCATCACCAAGCCCCAATGAACCAGGTAAAGCCTTCTTTGCACTTGGAGATACGAACAAAGATGAGTCAGTTACTGACATACTTTGTACATTATCACCATCTGTGTTTGAAAGATTTTGTTGTGGTTGCAATGCAACAGGTTGTCTTACTGGTTCCATCAATTTTTGTGTTTGAACAGGAGTCGGAGCAACAACATTTGATTGTGGTTTCTTTACAATAACCTTATTATTTCTTGGTGCTGGCGACATTGTAAATGTCACCGATGTACCCTGGAATGGTGAAGGTGAAAGTTGTATCAAAGCGATACGAGAATCACGTGCATAAGTCAAAACAGAGTTTGGACCTCTTACTGATGTAATTTCACTCCATCCAAATTTTGGCATTTCTTCCATATAGAAATCAAACACACCACCAACACTGTATGGTGCTGTAAATACTACCTTTCCAAGCCAGTCATTTTCACGTCCGAAAATCGCAGTTCTGTTAAGATTCATAACTGCATTTTCCGGCACTGGGACATCGGAAAATTGTGAAAAAGTATATGGAAGTTCGCCAGCCTCCGACGATACCCCCTGAGTATCCATCGCACAACCGGACAAAAGAATTGTAAACACAGCAAAAATATTTTTAAATTTAATCATTATATGTCTCCCCTATTAAATTATTCTTAAATTCTACTTCTTTTTTGATTTTTTTCAAGTTTTTTGTTGAAACTTCTTAAATTTTTAAAAAAGTCCTTTAACAATTTCGTTGAATCTTCGGACATTATTCCGCCTAAAACGTTCGGTTTATATATATTTTTTGCATTATTATAAAGGTTAATTCCATTTATAATTGCCCCGCCCTTTTTATCCTCACTCGCGAAATAAACATTTTCAATTTTGGCAAGGGATATAGCCATCGCACACATAGGACAAGGTTCAAGTGTTATAAAAATACTGCATCCCATTAAATACTTTTCACCCATTTTTTTTGTCGCCTTTGTTATGGCAAGAATTTCCGCGTGTGCAGTTGCATTATGCTTATTTTCAACAAGGTTGTGCGCCCGTGATAAAATTGTGCCATCAGGGGCAACAATAACCGCCCCAATGGGAACTTCATCCTTTTTAAATGCCTTTTTTGCCTCGGAAATGGCTATTTTCATATAGCCATAAATTTTTTTGTGATTTAAGTCTTTATTTTCCAATTTTTTTCTCCTATATTAAAATGGTACATACAAATTTTTTATTTTTAAAGCTTTTTATTATTAACTTGACCTTGTCGGTTGAATTATAATAAAGTACACTTAATGTAAAATTTTAAGAGGAAAGGTTTTTACAGTTATGATTGGATACATTACAAAAAAGATTTTCGGCACAGAAAATGAAAGAATACTTAAAAAATATCGTTCAAAGGTTAAGGAAATAAATGAAAAGGAACCGGAGCTTGTAAAGCTTTCGGATGAAGAACTTCAAGCAAGGACAACCTGGCTTAAAGGACGACTCCAAGCCGGTGAAACATTGGATAATATTCTTGTTGATGCATTCGCAACCGTACGTGAAGCGGCAAAACGTGTGATGGGACAAAGACATTATGATGTACAGTTAATTGGTGGTATGATACTTCACGAAGGAAAAATTACCGAAATGAAAACCGGTGAAGGTAAAACTTTGGTTGCAACCCTTCCTGTTTACCTTAATGCCCTTACCGGAAAGGGAGTTCACGTTATTACAGTTAATGATTATTTGGCAAAACGTGATGCCGAAACAATGGGAAAAATTTATAAATTTCTTGGTCTTACGGTGGGTTGTATTGTTAATGAATTGGAAGATGATGAACGACGTGAAGCATATAATTGTGATATAACCTATGGTACAAACCACGAATTTGGTTTTGATTATCTCCGTGATAATATGAAATTCAGAATGGAAACTTTGGTTCAACGTCCATTTAATTATGCAATTGTTGATGAGGTTGATTCTATTTTGATTGATGAGGCAAGAACTCCTCTTATCATTTCCGGACCAAGTGAAGGAACCTCAGATGCGTACAAACAGGTAAATTCAATTATTCCACTTCTTAAACCGGAACATTACAAGGTTGATGAAAAGGACCGAAATGCAACACTTACAGAATCTGGTATGCAATTTGTTGAAGATGTCCTTTTTGAAAAGGGAATTACAAAGGTTAAAAATCTTTACGATATTTCAAACGCAACTATCGTTCACCATCTTGATAAATGTTTGACTGCACATAAACTTTATAAAAAGGATGTGGACTACCTTGTAAAGGATGACCAAGTTTATATCATTGATGAATTTACCGGTCGTATTATGGAAGGTCGTCGTTATTCGGACGGACTTCATCAGGCATTGGAAGCAAAGGAAAATGTTAATGTGCAAAATGAATCCCAAACATTGGCAAGTATTACATACCAAAATTATTTCCGACTTTATCCAAAACTTGCCGGTATGACGGGAACCGCATTAACCGAAGCACAAGAATTTGATGAAATTTATAAATTAAGATGTGTAGAAGTTCCAACAAATCTTCCTGTTCGTCGTGTTGATTACAATGATGAAATTTATCTTACCGAAGAGGAAAAATACGAAGCTATTGTAAAACTTATAAAGGAATGCCATGCGAAAAAACAACCTGTTTTGGTGGGAACTGTTTCCATTGAAAAATCGGAAAAGCTTAATAACTTCCTTATTTCCGAAGGTATAAAAGCACAGGTTTTGAATGCAAAGTATCATGAATCCGAAGCATATATTATCGCCCAGGCCGGTGTTCCGGGGGCAATAACTATTGCCACAAATATGGCTGGTCGTGGTACTGATATTCAATTGGGTGGTAATTTGGAAATGCGGATTAAACAGGATACCGCTGGTATTGAAGATCCTGAACTTTTGAAAAAGAAAATTGATGAAATAAAAGAAGATATAAAGGCGAAAAAAGAAATTGCCCTTGCATCTGGCGGTCTTTATGTTATTGGTACCGAAAGACACGAATCAAGACGTATTGATAACCAGCTTCGCGGAAGAACCGGAAGACAGGGAGATCCCGGCGCTTCAAAATTCTTCTTGTCAATGGAAGATGATTTAATGCGTATTTTTGGCGGTGAAAAGATGAAAACAATGCTTTCCCGACTTGGACTTAAACGTGGTGAAGCAATAGTTCATCCTTGGGTTTCAAGGGCACTTGAAAAGGCACAAACAAAGGTGGAAGCCCACAACTTTTCAATCCGTAAAAACCTTTTGAAATACGATGATGTGATGAACGAGCAACGAAAGATTGTTTATACTCAACGTCGTGAGGTTATGGGACTTGATAATATTTACAACTATATTGAAGATATGCGACTTGACGTAATTGAAGATATGGTTGATAAGGCAATTCCGGAACATTCCATTGTTGACGATTGGAACTTTAACGGACTTGAAATTGATTGTTTTGAAACATTGGGGGTAAAAATAGACTTTAAAAACTATATGGAAGAACATCCCGATGCCGAACCACAGGAAATTTTCAACCTTGTAAAAGAAGCAAGTGATGCAAAAATGAATTTCCAAGAAAAACGATATTCAAGTGATTTTATGAGGTATATTGAAAAGGCAATATTCCTTCAAACTTTGGATCAGGTATGGAAGGAACATTTACTTTCCTTGGACTTCCTTAAACAAGGAATTGGTCTTCGTGCATACGGTCAAAAGGACCCATTGAACGAATATAAAAAGGAAGCATTTATCACATTTGAAGAAAATATGCTTAAAATAAAATATAAAACCATACAATTGTTGGCAAAAACCGATTTCTCACAGGAAGGTATAGCTGAATTCACCGAGGAAGACGAAACAATTTCCGATGAAATGAAGGAAAACAGACCTGCGGAAGAATTGGTTGAAAAAACAAAACCTGTAAATTTGGAAATAAGCCGTAATGATTTGTGTCCTTGTGGCAGTGGTTTGAAATACAAACATTGTTGCGGTAAATTGAAATAGTTGCATAAAGTAAAGGTAAAGTATAATGTCAATAGCTCCTTTCGTTCATTTAAGGAACCACACAGCATATTCTGTGGCGGAGGGAGCATTGACTTCGCATACCATCGTTGATTTGTGTAAGGAATACAATATGCCGGCGGCGGCCATTACCGATACAAATAATATTTTCGGTGGTGCGGAATTTTCAACTTACCTTGGGGATGATGGAATACAACCAATACTTGGAACCCAACTTGATGTTGATTTTGGTTTACCCTCCTCTGTTTTTGCAAAGGCGCCCTATTCACAGTTAGTACTTCTTGTAAAGGATGATGTTGGTTATCACAACCTTATAAAACTTATTTCCTATGCACACATAAGAAAAAAGGATAATGAACCGGCACGAATAACCCTTGATATGTTAAAGGAAAAGACCGAAGGATTGATTGCACTTTCCGGTGGTGTAAAGGGAGTTATTGGTAAATGCTTACTTGCGGAAAATAAGGAACTTGCCGAAGAAAAATGCCTTTTATTAAAGGAACTTTTTGGCGACAGATTTTATATGGAAATTCAACGGCACAACCTTGCCGATGAAATCACAACAGAACCGGACTTTTTAAATCTTGCATATAAACACAACATTCCATTGGTTGCCACGAATGAATGTTATTTTGCATCCCGTGATATGTACCAAGCACACGATGTTTTACTTTGTATAAGTGCCGGACGATTTGTTGATGAAAAGGACAGACGAAGGGAGACCGAGGAACATTATTTTAAATCACCGGATGAAATGGTTGCCCTTTTTTCGGATTTGCCGGAAGCCATTCAAAATACCATAGAAATTGCAAAAAGATGCGCCTACAAATTTATGACATCAAAGCCATTATTACCACACGTTGAAAAAGGTGCGGATGAACCAACCTTGCTCCGCCAAAGGGCGCACGATGGTTTATTGGAACGTCTTGACAAGGCGGGAATTATTGGGGATGAAGCCCGAAAACCGTATATGGACCGTCTTCAATATGAACTTGATGTTATAACAAAAATGGGCTTTTCCGGATACTTCCTTATCGTTGCGGACTTTATCGGATGGGCGAAAAGACACGATATTCCGGTTGGTCCGGGTCGTGGAAGTGGTGCCGGCTCCATCGTTGCTTGGGGTATGAAAATTACGGATTTGAATCCGTTAAGATTTGGTTTGCTTTTTGAACGATTCCTTAACCCTGAACGTGTTAATATGCCGGATTTTGATATTGACTTCTGCGAAGATCGTCGCGGTGAGGTTATCCACTATATTCAGGAAAAATATGGTGCAGACAGTGTTGGTCAAATTATTACATTCGGTCAGTTAAAGGCAAAAAACGCAATAAAGGATGTTGGACGAGTTTTGCGTATTCCGTATACAAAATGTGATGACCTTTGCAAAATGATTCCTGTAAAGGTTAAAATTGTAAAGGATGGCAAGGAAAAGGAAGTTGAATCAACAATACCTCTTTGTATGAAATATGTGCCGGAGTTTGCACAGGCTGTTGAAAATGATGATGTGTTAAAGGGGCTTATCAATATTGCGGTGAAAATTGAAGGTTTATTCAAAAGTACCGGAATGCACGCCGCCGGTGTTGTTATTGGCGACCGTCCAATTGATGAACTTGTTGCCCTTTATAAAACTGATAAATCCGACCTACCCGTTACCCAATATAATATGAAATATATTGAAAGTACCGGACTTATCAAATACGACTTTTTGGGACTTAAAACACTTACCGTTATAAAAACGGCATGTGATATGATTTACAAATGCCGTGGAATAAAAATTGATATTAACAATATTCCGATGGATGATAAGGACACCTATAATCTTCTTATGCAATCAAATACTCCGGCTGTGTTCCAGTTGGAATCAAAGGGTATGCAAAGTACAATTTTGGATTTAAAGCCAGATAAGATTGAAGATTTGGTGGCATTGGTTGCACTTTACCGACCTGGACCTATGGATAACATTCCTCTTTACATCCGGCGAAAGTTTGGTGAAAAAGTTGAATACCTTCATCCGAAAATGGAACCAATACTTCGCGAAACATACGGTATTATGGTTTATCAGGAACAGGTTATGGAAATGGGTAAACAACTTGCCGGATATTCACTTGGTGCGGCGGATATGCTTCGTCGTGCAATGGGAAAGAAAAAACCGGAAGTTATGGCCCAACATCGTGAAATATTTAAAAAGGGATGTTTGGAATACAGCAACATTGATGAAAAAACATCAATGGCTATATTTGATGCAATGGAACAGTTTGCAAACTATGGTTTCAACAAATCCCACGCGGTTTGTTATGCATGGGTTTGTTATCAAACGGCATACCTTAAAACACACTATGCCCCTGAATTTATGGCGGCATCAATGACCTATGAAATGTCCGATACGGACAAGCTCGCCTTTTTCGCGGAAAATGTGAAAAAAATGGGTATAAAGATTTTACGCCCAGACATCAATAAATCATTTGAATATTTTTCTGTTGAAAATGGAAACATCCGCTATGCAATGTCTGCGGTCAAAGGTGTTGGTACCGGCGTGGTTAAGGCAATTGCCGAAGAACGTGAAAAAAATGGCGAATTTAAAAACATAACCGATTTTATTTCAAGGATTGATTCAAAAAATCTTAACCGACGAATGCTTGAAAACCTTATAAAGGCCGGCGCATTTGACAGTCTTGAACCAAACAGAAATAAAATGTTTGAAAATGTAAGTTATATTCTTTCACAAATTTCATCAATAAATCAGGATAAGGAAAACAATCAAAACAGCCTATTTTCACTTGATGAAATGAATGTAAAACGCGATGATATACGACTTGCCGAAGCAATTGATTGGAAACCACTTGAAAAGCTTAATTTTGAAAAGGAAGCCATCGGTTTTTACGTATCTGCACACCCATTGGATGTTTACGAAAATACACTTCTTGCCCTTGGAATAAAAAATACAAACGACATTTCGCAAATAAAGGAAGATTTAAAAATTTCCGTTGCCGGTATTGTGGAGGAAGCAAAACAAAGGGTTTCAAAAACCGGCAAAAACTATATTATGGCAAAAATAAGCGATAAGTTTGGAACTTGTGATGTACTTTTCTTTGAACGGAAACCATTACCATATAATCAAAAGTTTTCAAAGGCGGAACCACCACAATCACTTGAAACAATAAAGTCAATCCTTGACAGTGGAAAACCTGTCCTCATTTACGCGGATACAAAATGCGGAAACGACGGACGTGTTTCGCTTTTCGGAAATAAAATTGAATATTTAACACTTAACACACAACTTGGTTCCGATATTTATATTCAAATAAATGAGGTTGATGCGGTCCGCGCCCTTAAAAAAACAATAACATCATTACCGGGCGGATTTACATCAATCCATCTTCAAGTAATTGAAAACGGAAAACGGGTAAATGTAAACCTTTCCGATAAAAAAGCAATTACGACGGAAAGTATTGAATTATTAAAGGTTATTCCGGGAATTATTTTTCATTTTTAAATAGACAGACAACTTATTTTATGTTATAATGAAAGACGTTTAGGAAATTTTCTGGAGAGAAGCTATGGATTTCAAAGAAAAAATTGAAACAAAGCACCACACAGTATTAGGAATTTCACTTTGTTTGTTGTTCGTATTAACGGCGACATTGGATGTTTATGCTGCAACACGAACCGTGGCAAGACGTGCCTCATCAACAAAGAAAAGTTCAGGAACACGCACAAATAAACGTGCCGCATCAAGTGGCAGAACAGCAAAGAAAAGCAGTTCTTCATCTTCAAGAACAAACAAGCGTGCGGCTGCAAGCGGAAGAACAACTTCCGGAACAAGCAGTGCAAGAAGTTCTTCTCGTTCTTCAACGAAACGTGCGGCCGCTTCAACCCGTAGCTCCGCTACATCAACAAAACGCTCATCCGCTTCACAAAGGGCAAGATATTCATTTTCTTCAAGAGCTGCTGTTGCGACTGCATCGTCAACTGGAACAACAACTGTAAAGACCGCAACCGCATCTACACTCTGCCCTATTGAAAAATTGTTAAAGAAAACTGTTAATGATGATGGAGCTGATGTTTACTACAAAACAAGAACAATTTTGTGTTCTGCCCCTGAAAACACTGAGGATAAACCTTGGGATATGACCGATAGTAAAAAGTTGAAACAGTTCACAACAAAAAAGGCTTGGATTTCATCGGATGAGGCCGTTTACCTTGAATGTAGCGATGGTTATTTATTATATCAATCTGCGTGTGTAAGTTATGATGACTTCTGTCCTTTAAATGAAATACTTGAAAAGTCGGGAAAAAAGTATACCAGTCCATATACAGATGATATATGTAAAGTTGCACCAAACTCCATTGCACAAAAGGTATCCGAGGAAGAAAACGATTCCGGTATTGTTCAAAATAAGGCCTATCGTTTGGTATGTAAGGAAGGTTATTATACCGATACTGATAATTACGTAAGATGTTTGAAATGTCCAAACAATGGTACATCAACAAAGGGTGAAAATATTGGTGTTTCATCTTGTTCTGGTGCTAAAATTACCACGACAACAACTACTACAAACACCACAACGGAACCAAAGATTCCTGATTGTCCTGCGGGATATTATGCCGCCACAAGTTCATCTTAGTTTGTGGTTGTTTTGAAATTAAAAAATCCCTCTTGTTTAAAGGGGGATTTTTTTTTACTCAATCAAAGATTTATTTCTTCTTACATATTGATTTTGATTTCATCACATCTTCCAAAATTGGTTTCATCTTTTTTATTATATTTCGGTAAACATCTCGTTTAAATGGAACGACTCTCCTTGTAATATTTTGCGACAATTCCACCCATTTAAAGGAAGACAACTCAACATTCGGAATTTTTATATCGGCATCATTTCCACAAAATTCAATAAGAAACCATTTTTGAATTTGTCCATTGACATTTTTATAATAGTCATGCGCCTTTTTGGCGGAAAACTTCAACTCTGCGGGAAATCTGTATGCCCGCCAAACGTTATCTTTATATACTATCTTTGCCTTTTTTATTCCGGTTTCTTCAAATAATTCACGAAGTACTGCCGTATCGGTCGTTTCACCGGTATCCACCCCACCCTGTGGAAATTGCCATTTGTATATTATTTTATCCTGATTACGTTCCGCCAACAAAACCTTTCCATCGGAATTAAATAAAATAATTCCAACGTTTTTGCGATAACGGCAACCATCAATTTCAATATATTCTGATTTATCTACTTCCATAAAGATTCTCCTTACTTTTGTAAGTATAGTATGTAAAAGGAAAAAGACAATAATTTTAAATATTTTTTATAAAGTAATTCTCACCTCATCTATCATCCTGAGTTTATTTTAGGAGCTTTTGGAAAGGAACACAAGGTGCAAAAAAACTCCTTAGGGTTTTAAGGAGTTTTTTATTTTCAAGAATTTATTCCGAAAGGATTTTTTCAATTTCAGAAAGTTTTTGTATCGCCTCAGAAAAATCAACCTTTTTATCTTCACTTTCGGACAATGGAGCATCAAAGGAAAAACGTTTCAAAATGCGGGAACTTTTTTGTTGTACCGGTTCTAATGTCTGGGTTACCTCATCCATTTGAAAATCCGCAAACACCTTCGCTCCATCAGATTTTTTTTCATGCAAAATCTTTTTCGCACCCTTTATCGTAAATCCCTTCTTATAAAGTAAATCCTTTATACGAAGGATGGTCTCTATATCATTTTGACGATAATAACGGCGACCCTGCCGTCTATCGGGATTGATTTCGGAAAATTCCTTTTCCCAAAAACGAATAACATATTTTGGAAGTTCGGTCTTGTCTGACACTTCGGCAATGCTGTAAAATATTTTATCCTCAGACATTCTCCCTCTCCCAAATCAAATTGCTTTAATTAAGTGTAGTTTTTAAATTTTTTGCCGGTCTAAACGAAATAACATTTCTTGCTTCAATAACGGCTTCCTTACCTGTTTTTGGATTTCTTCCAATTCGTTCATTTTTATGTTTCACGGTAAAGGTTCCAAGTCCCATAATCTTCACCTCTTTGGCCGAAGCAATACCATCAGACAAGATGTTAAAAAACAAATCAACAATTTCCGAAGAATCTGTTAAACTTAAACCTGTACCCTTTGAAATATCAGATGCCAAGTCTATTTTTTTTATATTTTCCTTTTCCATTTTAACACCTCATTTAAAATTCAAGAAAAACTGAACCCCAGGTAAAACCTGCACCCATCGCGGTCAAAAGGACCTTATCTCCTTTTTTAAGCTGACCATTTTTTGTGGCAATATTCAAAGCCAAAGGAATACAAGCCGACGAAATATTTCCGTGTGATTGTATTGATTTTACAACCTTTTCTTCTGGAATATCCAAATTTTTAAGGGCAGCATCAATAATTCTAACGTTTGCCTGATGTGGAATAAAACAGTCAACATCCGCCATTGTATATCCCGCCTTTGCCACAACTTCCTTTGATATTTCCGGCATCCTTGCAACGGCAAGTTTGAAAACTTCCTTACCTTCCATATAGATATTTCCCGAAGTTTTTGTCATTGATGGACCACCAGTTGCCTTTAATATATCAACATAGTTTCCATCCGATTTTATTGAATAAGAAAGGATTCCAGTCTTCTTACTGGTCGCACGAAGAACCGCCGCACCCGCACCATCACCAAAAAGAACACAAGTTGTTCTGTCGGTCCAATCGGTAATACGGGAAAGTGTTTCCGCACCAACAACCACCGCAGTTTTATATTGTCCGGACTTTATCATTGCATCGGCAACGGTCAATCCATATACAAATCCGGAACACGCCGCCTGTATATCAAAAACAACGGCATTTTTAAGTCCCAACTTTTTTTGAACTATACATGCAGTTGCCGGAAAAACCAAATCAGGAGTAATTGTTGCAACTATAAGCAAATCAACATCGTCAACGGAAACATTGGCATTCTTCAATGCATCTGAAATTGCCCGTGCCGACAAATCGGATGTATATTCACCATCATCCGCAACACGACGTTCCTTTATACCGGTACGTGTGAAAATCCATTCATCAGAAGTATCAACAACCTTTGATAAATCCTCATTTGTCACAATTTTTTCAGGCAAATAAGAACCTGTACCAATTATTTCTGAATAAATCTCACTCATCCCTAGTCCTTTTACTTATAATTACTTTATTTTTTCAATTTCCTTTTCAATTTTTGGAATAAAATTGTTTACAAGCATTTTCGAAGCATAAAGCACAGCATTTGAAAAACCGAACGCATCGGTTCCGCCATGACTTTTTACGACAACACCATTAAGTCCAAGCAACACCGCACCATTATATTTTCGTGGGTCAATCTTGCTTTTAAATTTCTTAACGGAACTACGCATAAACATATAACCAATAATTGAAAGTATTGATTTTGTAAAAACTTTTTTCAAATCATTTTTGATAAATTTTGCGGCACCTTCAATAGATTTAAGGGCAATATTACCACTGAATCCATCGGTTGCAATAACATCAACCTTGTCCTGCATAATATCATCACCTTCAACAAATCCATAATAATCAAATGGAAGATGTTCTTTCTTTTCCGCAATGATTTCTTCTGCCTTTGTAAGGTAATCCAACCCCTTGCCGGCTTCTGAACCAATATTCAAAATACCAACCCTTGGACGTTCCTTGCCAAGCAAGATTTTTACATACATACTTCCCATCACGGCAAATTGCACGATATTATGTTCATCACATTCGGCATTTGCCCCCAAATCCAACATAGCCGTATAATTAGCACTATTAGGGAGAAGTGTTGTAATCGCTGGACGACGGATTCCCTCAATCATAGAGATAAGAAGTTTTGAAATTCCCATCAAACAACCGGTATTTCCACCACTCACAACCGCATCCGCCTGCTTATTACGAACGGCTTCAATCGCCATCCACATAGATGTATTGCGCCCCCTTCTTATAATTTTTGATGGCTTATCATCGCCCTGCACCACTTCATCCGCCTGAATAACAGAAGAAATATTGTTAAGACGAGGATATTTTGCCAAATAAGGAGCCAAAACATTTGCATCCCCAAAAAGGAGCAAAGAAATATTGTTTTTAACTAAATAATCATAAACAATATCAAGTCCGGCAATAACTGAGTAAGGAGCATTATCCCCACCCATAGCGTCAATTGCAATCGTCCACTTTTTATCCAAAATGATTCCCCTACTTTTTATTTTGCAGAATCTTCAATAACTTTTCTGCCATTGTAAGAACCACAAGCCTTACATACGTTATGAGGTTTCACAACTTCACCACATACTTTACATACAGAAACTGCATTAACAGCCAAAGCATCGTGAGCTCTTCTCATATTTCTTCTTGATTGAGATGTTTTCTTTTTTGGAACAGCCATTTTAAATACTCCATTTCGTTAATTATTAAATTTTTTTAATTAAAACAATCAGTTAATTGCCTATATTTAACACTAAATTAAATATTTTTGCAAGATTTATTTTAACATTCCTGAAAATATATATAATTTCAAAAGATTTTGCAAGTTATTTTAAGAATTTTTTAATAAAAGTATTTGACTGTAAAATAAAAATAAGTATAATAGTCAAATATCTTGTTGCTACTGTGGCTCAGTGGTAGAGCGCACCCTTGGTAAGGGTGAGGTCGTGAGTCCGATTCTCACCAGTAGCACCATTCCAAGTTTTTGATATGAAAAAAGATATGTTTTTTAAATATTGCAAATTTTTATTTGAAATAATATTTAAAATTCAATCTGAAATTGGAAATCCAAACATTGAAAACGACGAAACAAATAAGAAAAGATTGGCAAACCGAAAATACGGACACATTTCTGAATATCTTACATCTTTATTCATTGAAGCAAAAAGGATGCAGGGATATAAAATAAAGGAATGCCCTATTGTCAAAACCGATTTCAAATTGTTTAATTTGCCAATAATTTACAGGGTAAAAACAAACGTATATGGAAAAATCTTTTTATTTGGTAAAAAGATAATAAAGTACAAATACTTCAAAAAATAGTATCACAACATATTATTTGCCAATTCACTTTTTCCCCCCAACAAAAAATCCCCAAGCCTTCGTTCGGGGATTTTAAATTCTTTACAATAAACAAAAATATTATGCTTTTCTTGTAAATCCAGCAAATTTTTGTTTAAATTTATCGGCAGCACCACCACCAATATCTTGTAAACTTCTTTTACCTGTCCATGCTGGATGAGTATTTGGATCAATATCAAGTTTCAATGGTTCCTTTCTTTCCAATGTTGAACGCATTTTAACTACTTCACCAGTTGTAAGAATAACATCATATTCGTTATATTTTGGATGAATACCTTTTTTCATAATAAAATTCCTTTTGTTTTGACAATTAGTATACGATATTATATAATAAAAAATATTTATTTCAAGTAAAAAATAGGGAAAAACACATTATGCAAAGAATATTTGTAATCGCAGGACCAACAAATGCCGGAAAAGACACTATAATGCACCAATTATTGCCCGATACTTCCCTTAAACTTGTAAAGGTGGTAACCTCGGCATCGCGCCCTCCTCGCCCTGGTGAAGTTGATGGTGTTGACTATCATTTCTATTCACGGGATGAATTTAAGAAAAAAATTGAAAATAACGAATTTTTTGAATGGGCCTTGGTTCATAATGATTATAAGGGCATTCAAAAATCATCCATATACAACGATATTCCAAAGGACAAAGACATCCTTATCCAAGTTGATGTTCAAGGATATATGAATTTGAAACGCACACTTGATTTTTCAAATTACAAACTTATCGGAATCTTCATTCTTCCACCATCAATGGAGGAACTTAAACGAAGAATGACCCTTCGCGGTACCGAAAAGGACCCAAAGGATATAGAGATTCGCCTTGCCGATGCAAAGGTGGAAATTGATGACCGATATTTATTTGATTATATCGTTGTCAACGACAATTTGGAAACTGCCGTTGCCGAAGTCAAAAATATAATTCACGAAAATCAACTTTCCGAATTTTAAGATTTTGACTTACTTTTTCTGTTTGTAAGGTATATCCCAAGCAATACCAATATTCCACCATATATTTGTGATGAATAAATTTCCTCACCCAAAAGGAAATAAGCTTCAATTGAGCTGAATACCGGCATCAAATAGTATATAACACTTGATTTTAACGAACCAATTTTTTCAATGGAAAGATTCCAACACAAATATGAAATCACCGAATTAAACAACCCCATGTATACAAGTGTTCCAATCGTCAACATATCCCATTTATCACAAACTGGGCTATGAATTGTTTGCCAAACAAATAATGGAAGTATGAAAATTGTACCCACAAATATCATCATTGAAAGAAGTCCCGTTTGCGAAAATTCTTTTGGCTTTTTGGTCATAAGGACGCTGTAAATAGCAAATGATAAGGCAAGCATTAACATCCATAAATCACCAATTTTGAATGTAAGATTTGCCTTTAAAATATGTCCGTGAAGAATAATCACAACAACGCCCAAAAACGACAATACAATTCCAATAATTTGAAGCTTTGACACCTTTATTTTAAGGAATATCCGCGATAAAATCACAATAAACACTGGTCCCATCACACCAATCAACGACATTTCCACCGCGGAAATAGTTTGTGCTGCAACATAGGAAAAGGTATTCATCAAAATGATTCCAAAAATGGAATATAACAAAACCTTTTTCCAATATTTAAAATATATGTCTCCATTTTTATAAATTTCCTTTACCACAAACGGAAATAAAATAACCGATGCAAAAAACCACCTGTAAAAAGAAATTTGCCATGGTGTAAACGTATCAACAAAATATTTTGCCACAATAACATTAAAGCTCCAAAAAAACACCGCCAAAACTGCATATACATATCCCATAATCTACCCCTTTATTTTTTCATCTGAATTTATATTTACGGCTCTGCCCCCTATTGCCTTATAAAAAGTAATTAAATATTTATAAAGATTCGCATTAGAGTTCACCCAATTTGTTTGTGCCGACAACCGGTTTTGTTCGGATTCAAGAACCTGTGAATAATCAATCAAACCAAGTTCATATTTTTTCCAATTAAGTTCGGAAACAAGGCTCATACTTTCGTATGCCTCACGTGCGGACTTATTTATCTGGTATTCCTTTTCCACCGCAACAATTGCATTTCTTACCTCGGAAACCGCAGTAAGTACTGTATTTTTATAATTTTCCAAACTTTCCTCGGTTAACAATTTTTGTATCCGAACATTTCGGCGAAGTTGCCCCCAATGAAAAATTGGAAAGGTTATACTTGGAATAATTGAACTTGCCGAACTGTCGCTATTTATAAGCTTTCGCCAAGGTTTTGATT
This sequence comes from Alphaproteobacteria bacterium, assembly GCA_016297965.1. GTDB lineage: Bacteria > Pseudomonadota > Alphaproteobacteria > Rs-D84 > CACZYB01 > CACZYB01. The sequence continues at coordinate 38,533 of JAEDDP010000004.1, forward strand.
CAAAACCCAAAAATCCAGACAATGAAAATGTTGGATAAAGTTCACCAAGGGCAACTCCAATTTCTGCATTTTGAGCAATCAAATTTTCCTCTGCCACCTTTACATCCGGTCGGTTTCTTATAACTGAAATTGGAAGTTTATATAATTTTTCCAAATCAAATGCGAATACATCACTTACGATATTCTTTTTATTTTCATATAAAACATCATCAATTTCCCCCGGAAGTTTACCAAGTATCACAGCCAATGAATTTGCATAAATTTCCCGTTGATATTCATATTCCGGAATTTGCATTTTTATTGTTTCCACCAAATATTTTGCTTGTGATACACTTATTTCATCGGTAAGTGCAACATTATATTTTTCCAAAACTATATCGTATGCTTCCTCCTGTATAGCCAAATTTTCAATGGCATTTTTAAGCTGTTGTTCCGTATTGCGAAGATTAACATAAATTGTTGCCACCTCCGATACCAAGGACACATTTACATTTTTAAGGTTGTAAATTTCCGCCATAAATTGAGCTTTTGATGCTTCGGTTTTTCTTCGTGTACCGCCGAAAATATCAATTTCCCAGTTCATATCAAGTCCTACCTCATAAAAATTTGAATTAAGCAAGGTCCCCATATTTTTACTGTTATTCACCTTTGTATATTTACCAATAAAATCAAGTGTTGGAAAACCATTTTTCAATGTGATATTAAGGTTTTCCCGTGCCTGCTTTAATTTCAAAATTGCAATTTTTATTGATGGACTGTCTTCTTGAACTTCATCCATAAAATTATTTAATGTTGCATCCCCAAAATCATACGGTGAAAAAGTATTTTCGGCATTTACCTTTTCAATATCATCAAGTCCAACCGATTTTTGTAATTCCTCATCATTAAACAACTTTGGGGTTGAATAATCCGGTCCAACAGTACACGCCGAAAGCAAAATAAAAGTTATCAAAAGCTGTTTTTTCATTTTTCCCCTCAAACTATTCCTATTTATCTTCATAGGTCAACAATTTCATTTGACTGTTATCATCCGTTAAAACAGACACAGATTTTTTTGAAAACTTTGTAATAACTGTATCAAAAATTGCAAACAATACCGGAATAAAAATAATTCCAATAACCGTTGCAAACAACATTCCAAAAAATACACTTGTTCCCATTGAAACCTGTGATGCGGCACCAGCACCCGTTGCAAATACCATTGGAATCACACCTAAAATAAATGTAAATGCAGTCATCAAAACGGCACGGTATCTTTCCCCTGCCCCATCAACCGAAGCCTTTACAATATCGTATCCTTTCTTTCTGTAATCAAGTGTAAATTCCACAATCAAAATTGCATTTTTACTTGCCAATCCAATAAGAAGTACTATTCCAAGTTGTGCATATATTGAAAGTGGCAATGACAACATCAACAATCCTATCAATGCCCCCATAATGGCAAATATATTTGAAAACATAACCGATAATGCGACAAGCCAACTTTCATATAATGCAACAAGAAACAAATAACCAAATATAAAGGCAAGTCCGATAAGTATCACAATCAACCCTTGGGTTTCAACTTCCTGTAAACTTAACCCAGTCCATGAAATTGAATAGTTCTTCCCAAGTTTTTTTGCTAAATCTTCAATAACGGAAATTGCCTGACCTGTACTTACATTTTCTTTTGTTGATGCAGTAATTGACGCACTTAAATATTGATTAAATCTGTAAAATATTTTTGGGACAAGCACCATTGAAAGTTTTGAAATTTCCTTCACTTGAATAAGTTTTCCCTTACCTGATTTAACATAGGTATTTAAAATATCGGCAAAATCCTTTCGGTATGGAAAATCCGATTGAACAATCACTTTATTTATTTGCCCAAGCGAGGTTATATTGTTTACATAAACCGAACCTAAATTTGCCTGTAATACGGTAAATAATGTTGAAACCGGAGTATTAAGGCTTTCAAGCTTTGTCCTATCTACATCCAAAAATATATGTGGTGTTCCGGCAGTAAACCCAGAAAATGCAAATTCAAAGATTGGTGAACGATTAAGGTTAAATAAAAATTCTTCTAAAACCTTATACAATTCATCACTTGAAATTGCCTGATTAAAGGCGTTAAGTTGGAAACTTAAACCACTGGAATTTCCAACACCTGGAATTGCCGGTAATGAATAAAAATCAATGGTCGCAGACATATCACCAGCATAAAGTTTCCTTAATTTTGACTGTATTGCCGTTTGTGAAAGGTCCTTACTTTCACGCTTATCCCAATCGGAAAGTCCAATCACACCCATACCAATATTTTCGCCACCACCACCCATAAGGCTTGTTCCGGAAATTCCAATAAAGAAATCCACACCCTTTTGTTTAAGGACCTTATTCGCCATATTGGAAAGAAGTTGTTTTGTTTGATTCAAACTGGCATTATCCGGAAGTTGTACATTCGCAAAAATAAGCCCCTGATCTTCCTGCGGTATAAACGAAGTCGGTGTAATTTTAAAAAGGTAAATAATTACACAAATCACAACACCAATAATCCCAAGCGACATTTTCATATGACGACAAAAAAACGAAACCACCAACAAATACTTTTCCTTTGTGTAATCCAAAACCTTATCAAACATAACAAAAAATTTCGCCTTTGTTTGTGGTTTATTTTTCAAAAATATTGCACACAAAGCAGGACTTAATGTTAACGCATTAACAGATGAAAAACTTACCGCCGTTGCTATGGTTACGGCAAATTGTTTGTAAATTTCACCGGTTAATCCAGCCATCAATCCAACCGGTATAAATATTGATAATAAAACAAGTGTTGTCGCCACAACTGCCCCGCCGATTTCTTGCATCGCCTTTTCCGATGCCTCGGTTGAATTAAGATTTTTATATTTCATAAGGTATTCAACACGTTCTACCACAACAATGGCATCATCCACGACAAGACCAATCGCCAAAATCATTGCAAACAGGGTAAGAATATTTATATTGAATTTCAAAAGGTATATAACTGCAAATGTCGCAATCAATGAAACCGGAATTGTAATTGTCGGAATAAGTGTTGACCATGGATTTTGCAAAAACAAATACACCACCAACACCACAAGGGCAAACGTTAAAAATAATGTTGAAATAATACTTTGAATTGAGGCACGAACATATTTTGTTGAATCATAAATTATTTCAAATTGCATATCATTCGGAAATGAGTTTTTAAGGTTTTCCATTTCCGTTTTAAGGTCCTTCATAATATTAAGGCTGTTTGTATTCGGCATCTGACTTAATCCAATAACAACCGCCGGTGAATTATTAAAATCTGCCTCTACATTATACGAACTTGCACCAATGGCAACATTCGCCACATCTTTAAGTCGCACAATCGCACCATCGGAACCCGTTGCCACAATAATATTTTCAAAATCCGAAATTTTGTTAAGTTGCCCCTGAGTCATAAGAGATAAAACCAAATTTGTATCCTTTGCACTTGGCGCACTTCCTATACTTCCAACACCCGCCTGTATATTTTGACTTGAAATTGCACTTATCACATCTTCGGAGGTTAAGTTTAATGATGCAAGTTTATGTGGATTCATCCAAACCCTTATACTATACTGCGGACCATAAATATTAACATCACTTACACCTGGAACACGCCCCAATGGATTTTGAACATTCGTGTATGCAAAATTACTTAAATACAAATTATCATAGGTATTATTTTGCGACCGAAGAATAATCATTCCCAAAATATTTGATGACTGACTCTTTACCGTCAAACCTTCCTTTGTCACAATTTCCGGAAGAATTGATGTTATCTGTTGAAGACGGTTTTCAACCTTTACCTGCGCAATATCCGGATTCGTGCCAATATTAAATGTAATGGTAAGTTGATAAAGTCCATTGTCATCTGAGGTTGATGACATATAAAGCATATTTTCAACACCATTCACCGCATTTTCAATTGGTACCGCCACCGTATTCATAATGGTCGTTGCATTTGCCCCTGGATATGTTGCTTTTACCAAAATTTGTGGCGGAGTAATTTGTGGGTATTCCGAAACCGGCAAAACAATAATTGCCATCAATCCAAACAAAACCATTACAAGGGCAATAACTATTGCAAACCTTGGTCGCTTAATAAAAAAGGAAGAAAAATTATTCATTTATTCTACTCCTTCGCATAAATGTTTTGCTTTAAATCAAATTCGGACAATGTATCCAAAACCACCACATCATCGGCAACCAAGCCCTCATCAACAACAAAATTATTGTTAATTGTTTGACCTATTGAAACCACTCTCTTTTCAGCTTTGTTATCCTTTAAAATATAGACATAGGTTTCCGTTGGTGTGAAATAAACCGCACTTTGTGGAAGCAAGATTGCATTATCAATAACCCGTTCCATAATCACATCAACATACGAATTTGCCACCAAAATTTTATCTGGATTTTTAAAATCAGCATAAACTTTTATTGAACTTGTAAGTGGTGATACTTCATTGTCAAGGAACTTTATCTGCCCCACTTCATTATATAAATTGTCATTTGCCAACTTTAATTTTACATTCCAACCATCAAAAAACTTCTTTGATTTTGCCGATAACATTTCATTCATATATTCTTTATCCGCAATGGAAAAAACAACTCTGATTGGGTTAAATTGAATTATTTTCACCAACGGACTTCCTTCCGGTGAAACATAATCACCCTTTGTAATTGAAACATCACCCACGGTTCCATTTATCGTAGATGATACAACAGTATAGTCATAATTGATTCGGCTAAGTTCATAATTGGAAATTGCCGAAGCTAAGTTCGCCTGAGATGAAAGAAAAGAGGTTCTTGCATTATCAATATCATTTTTTGATACTGCCTTACTTCCAGCCTGTTGCATTCGTTCATAAAATCTTTTTGCATTATCAAAGTTTACCTTTGCATCCAATACACCGGCATAGGCACTGTCAACATCCGCCTTATACTTTGCCTGCCGGATAATGAAAAGAGTATCCCCAATCCTAACATCTTGCCCACCACGAACCAAAACCTTATCAATAAAACCAGAAATAAAAGGCAACACCGCCACAGATTTAATAGGAACAATATTTCCAATGTATTTTTTTGATACAGTTATTTGTTCCGGTTGAACTTTTTTTACATTCACAATAATTGAATTGTAATCCGAAAAAATGCTTGATGACTTTGCCCTAAAAAGGTATCCGTAAAGGAAAACCCCCGCCACCAAAAGTAATACTATTGAAATAATAATTCGTAATATTTTGCCCATTTTACCCTCTCCAATCTTCACATCTATTGTAAAGATTGCGAAAGGATTCGGCAATAATCAGATATTCCTAAGCAAGTTAAGCCGTCAATATTTTACAGTCATCATCAACAATCAAATCCGCCTCGGTTGATGAAATAACATCTTCCAACGAAGAATACGGACTTACTTCACGTAAATGAAGACCATCTTCCTTTACCCTTATAACTGCCTTTTCGGTAATAATTAAATCCACCGCCGAAACCGCAGTCAATGGCAAAGAACATTGATGAAGAATTTTTGGGCTTCCATCCTTTACATTATGTTCCATCGCAATAATAACTTCTTGCGCACCAATAACCAAATCCATCGCGCCACCCATTCCCGGAACAAATTTTCCAGGAATAAGATAGTTTGCAAGGTTTCCTTTTTCATCAACCTGTAATGCACCAAGCACTGTTTTATTGATGTGTCCACCACGTATCATTGTGAATGACATAGAACTGTCAAAAAAGGCACCACCATTTAATACTGTTGCCAAATTTCCACCGGCATCAGTTATTCTTTCATCCCTATTTGTTTCATCCGGTCTTGGTCCACAACAAACGATTCCATTTTCCGCCTGAATTGAAATGTGAACCCCATCCGGCACATAATTCGCCGCCAATGTTGGCATTCCAATACCAAGTGTAACAATATCCCCATCCTTAAATTCTTGGGCTACACGCCGTACAATATATTCACGAATTTGTTCCTTTGAAAGCTCCATTTTATTTTTCCTTTTTCACAATATAGTCAATAAAAAGCCCCGGAATAACAACTTCGTTCGGGTCAAGATAGCCATCAATATATTCATCCGCCTCAACAATAACAACATCCGCCGCCGTCGCCATCACCACATTTGTATTCCGTGTTGTTCCAATAAATGAAACATTTCCGTTTCTGTCAACCTTTGAACCATAAATAAGAGCTACATCACCCCTTAATGGCTTTTCAAGAAGGTAATCCTTTCCATCAACATTTACAACTTGCTTTCCCTTTTGAACTTCGGTTCCAATACCCGTTGGAGTAAGCACACCGCCAAGTCCGGCACCCGCCGCACGGATTCGCTCACACAAAGTTCCCTGTGGAACAAGCTCCACCTCCATTTCACCGGCATTCATTTGACGACCAGTTTCAGGGTTAAGCCCAATATGCGAAGCAATAACCTTTTTCACCCTTTTGTTTACAACCAACAATCCCCTGTCTGAATCAACAAGTGATGTATCATTTCCAACAAGGGTTAAATCTTTTGTATCAGTTTTAAGGATTTCTTTTATAACTTCCTTTGGTGTCCCACATTTAAGGAAACCACCAACGAATAAAGTCATTCCAGATTTAATAAAGGAACAAGCCTGTACCGCAGATATTATTTTTGCCATTTATACTTCCAACAATTAAACAATAATGGTTCATTTTACCGTCAATTATGAAAAATTTCAATAAAAACCATACAGAAATAAAAAATCACTTTAAAGGTCATCACCCTTTCAAAGTGTTATTAAGTTATCTACCATCAATGTATATAAATATAATATCACGATTCGTGAAATAATGCAAGGGGTTATTTTATATTTTTATAAAACATCAACCAAAAAGAAAAACTCCCACAAAAATCTGATGGGAGTTTCTAAAAAAGGTATTCCTTTATAATTTATCTTGATTTATTCATCGCATCTGAAATCAAGCTTGCAATTTCATTACTGTTAAGTGATGAAATTAAATCTTGCCAACAATCTTGACATTTCCACATATCGCAACAAATACCTTCACAATCTTTATTTGCAAATCTTGAACGTTCACGAATAAATGATTGAACATTTTTATCAATATTTGCATTTTCAGCCATCGGACAAACACCATTCTTTAAATTCATAGTTTTAAGAAGCTTTTCAACATTATCACGAACTTCCTTACTTTCAAATTCATAACCATCCAATCTTGAATAAAGTTCCCAAATTCTTTTATCTCTTGCATTTGCTAAAACAGTACTAATGTTTGTTTCTTTTTCGCTTGGGATATAGGTTTCATTATCAATTGAAACAATACCTTCCCTATTACGTTTAATCAAATCATCAATACCTTGAATTTTTTCAATTTCTTTTTTGGCTTTTGCTGTTAATTTAAAAACTTTTTTCATCTTTTATCCTTAATTATTATATTTTTAATTCAATTTCCGATTCTTTTCTTAAATCACGATAATTATATTAACAAAAAAAACATATTTGTCAATATAATTTTATAAAAAATCCTTTGATTCTTGCCACCAACCTGTGCTATAATAGAAAAATCATTTACGGAAAGGTGGCAGAGTGGTTGAATGCGGCGGCCTCGAAAACCGTTATGGGGGCAACTCCATCGGGGGTTCAAATCCCTTCCTTTCCGCCATAATTTTAATTTAAAAATTTTTCTTTGCATTTTTTCCTAATATTTGCTATAAAACAGATACTTTCTTTTAAAAAGAGAGAGTAGTAAAAACGAAAGGAAAAATAAAAATGAAAAAATTAACACTTATCGCATTATTATTTACACTTGCTGCATGTACTGGTACACGTGGAAAAATCGGTTCACAAAAAGTTTGCACAAATGACTACCTTCTTGGTGTTATTTCTATTTCTGAACTTATCAGCCCATGCGGAAAATAAGTTTTTATTAAGAAAAAAATATCCCCCAATTCAACGGGGGATTTTTTTTAAATCTGTTCAACAATATAAGTTATATTCGTTATAAAAAGTTTAAGTGCAATTGAAAGCAAAATCACACCAAAAAACTTTTGCATCATATAAATAATTGCATCACCCAAAAACTTTTCAATATAATCAATGCTTGCAATAATTATGAATATAAGTACAACATTCAATCCCATCGCAATAAGCATATTTATATCCGCATATTGTGCACGGATGGAAAGAACCGTCGTAAACACCCCCGCACCGGTAAGAAGCGGAAACACAACCGGTATAAATGTTGCATCATTGCCTTCTGTTTTACTGTCCCTGAAAATAGCAATATTAAGTGTCATTTCCAATCCAATAACAAAAATAACGATGGAACCGGCAACGGCAAACGATGGCAAATCAATATGAAAAAGCCTAAGCATTACATCCCCAACATAAAAGAATATAAGAAGCATTACAGAAGAATACAACGCCGCCTTTGATGCAGAAATTGTTTTCCCCTGCTTTTTCAAATTTATAATTGTTGGCATTGCCGCAAAGGCATCAATAATCGCAAAAAGTACCAAAAAGGCACCAATAATTTCATTTACATTCAACATATCATTTTCCTTATTTTATCTTTTTAGATTGAAGAGAATATAACTAAAAAATTTAAAATCAAGCAAAATAATAAAAGTATTTTATCCACATAATAATTATTGATACACACCCAAATTTTATGTATAATAAAAGTGAAAGATAAGGAGAATTCAAAAATGAAAAAGCTTTTATTTACCGCAATACTTATTTCAATATTATCCTTTAATGCCTCTGCTGTAAAGGAGGTATACCAAACAATAGAAACGGAAAATGCAAAATATTCCTGTTATGCAAAAACTTGCTCCCGCATTGATGGAAAGGAAGAAATTGGTGAAAAATTTTCATATACATCAATAACAACTTCAAATTCCGGAAAATCATCATCAAAAAGACATTACTATTGCACCACAACAAAGGAAGGCGCAACCTGTAAGCTTTCACACTAATCAAACGTTTTCAATACATTTGAAAATGAATCGTCATTTTTATTTGGTGTATAACCATAAACCCACGGACGATTTCCGATATAGTTTTTAACCGTCCTAAATTTTACCTTTTTATCATCAAAGAAAAATTCGGCACCCCTCGCCCGACGCAAAAATGACTTGTCAAACACCCTTTTCTTACATTTAAAAAAGGCCTTGTTTTTATAAAATGTTGTAAATAAAACATCACTATTTAAACAGGCATCCTTGTAATCCTTATATTGGTTTACAAACGACACATTCACACCGTTCAAATTGAAATTATCCTGACTGCTTTGTTCAATATTTTTTATTCCGGTATGTTGCGACCAACCATCCAAGGTCATTTTTGCCGGTGGATACTTACTTTTACTTACAACAACAATTTTATCCTTTTCCACAACACCAAACAAAGTCCCATTTTTATCCACCAAAAGATTAGGATTTTTTGTAAACACATACGACACCAAGCCCAAGCAAATAAAAACAAGTCCCAACTTTTTCCATTTTTGGCTCCAAAGGAAAAACCAAATCATTCCCAAAAGGATAAACATCAACGAAAAAAGACTCATTGATTTAACATCAATTGACGCATACGGAAGCGCAGAAACACGAAATGCAAAGAAATTTATTCCATCAACCCCAAGTTCCGCCACCTTTAAAAACAACCATTCCAAACCAAATGGCATAGTTAAAAAGGCAAACAATATCGCCGGCATAACCACAAAAGAAAACAACGGAATACCAAAGAAATTACCAAGTACACTATAAAGTTGTACTGTGTTAAAGTTGTAAACGACAAATGGCGCAATGGCAAGCCCCGTAAAAAACGAAGTCAAACTTGTCGCCCAAAATGTATTTAATAATTTTATGATTTTTGTTCTAAATGGTGATTCGTAATCATTGTTTGGAATAATCCATGATTCCCGTTTTTCATACAGTTTTATAAGAGATACAACCGCAACAAATGACATTTGAAAACCGGCATTAACCAATGCTTCCGGCGACAACAATAATATTATAATCGCACTTACTGCAATGAACCGAAGGGAAAAAGGACTCCGGTCAATCAATACGGCAATAAGCGCCAATGTTGTCATAATGAATGCTCGTTGCGTTGGCAACCGCGCCCCACTTACAAACAAATAAAACACACTGAACATCAATGCAAAAACTACGGCAATTTTTTTTGTATTATACCTGTTTGACAACGGCATCCAACATGCCAAAATCAACCGAACGACAAAAAATGCAAATCCCACAATTAAGGTCATATGGAATCCAGAAATGGCAAGCATATGTGATATACCGGCACCCTTGTACGCCTCTGAAATATCATCTGAAATTGAATAACGCTCCCCTGTCATCATTGACATAATAACACCGGATACATCCTTACTTGTATCACGTTCAACAGTTAAATTTATCCGATTTCTTAAATCCAAAAATTTAAAAAACAGATTTTCAAAAACGGAATTTTTAATTTGAACTTCGGAATATTTCCATCCATCAAACGACCGGCCACTTGCTGATAATTCCTTATAATAAGAATATCGTGCAAAATCAAATCCATCAACAGTTATTGGTTCAAACGGAGGAATAAGTGAGGAATTAAAGGTCAATGTTTTTCCCATTTTCGGCATCCCAAAAGACTTATCAAACTTCACCCGAATTTTATTAAGTGGTACATTTTCCCCATCCACAACCTGCACCTTATCAAAGGTAAGCCTGTACTGATTTTCAAAATTTTCACTGCTTATCACCCTTGCGGTAATTTGTGCATTTTTTATGTTTTTATCAAGAAGATACGTATTCAACACATTTGTTTTAAGCTTTATTACAAACACCCCTAAAATAAAAAAGAATAAAACATAATTAAATGACACAACAAACCGAACACAACCATTTACAACATTTTCCGGAACATATTTAAAAACCAACCCAACCGTACGACGAAAGAACCGAACAACATTCCGACGAACGATTCTTTTTATACGAATAATAAAACGAACCAAAGGATTGTTAAAGATTCCACCAAACACAAATCCGGTTAACAACTTTGTCTTTTTGATAAGCAAACGAAAAACTTTGTGTACCGGTTTCTTTTTGTTATGCGAAGTTTTCACCACATTCTTTGAATACTTTGAAAGCTTTGTTTTTTGGAATCGGTTGGTAATCGGACGAAAAATAAACTTTATAACCTTCCAAATCCCCTTCATCAAAGAATTATCGTATATAAGTGCAAAATATTTAAGGTAATAGGAATATTCAAGTATTGAAACAAACCAACTTCCAATCAAAATAAACAGTGTTATATGCCCCACAATCGGAAATAATAATGCAAAAAGTGCAAACTTTAACACCTTTTTAATAATGTATTTGAAAGTAGAAAGAATAACTAAAAGCTTGTAACGCTTCACCTTATCCGACGAATTTCCAAAGTTCACAAACAAAAGAATAAGGCTACTTATAATAAAAACTAAATTTACAACCCAAGTTTTTGGCTCATTATACAAATGAAAATAATACCCAATCCCAAGTCCAATAAACACCGGAATAAAAAGGGGAAAATTTTGAATTTCCTCCCGTAAATTAGAAACTATGTAAGAAAAAATCTTACCCAAAACAACCCTCTTTATCTGTAATTACAAAGGTAATGATAAAGTGTTTATTACATAAAATCAAATATTTTTAAATTTTTAAGAAAAAATATCTTGAAAAGAATTTTTTACGTGATATACTTTATACATCATTTTTCAAAACGGGGAGTAGCTCAGTCTGGTAGAGTACTAGTTTTGGGAACTAGGTGCCGCAAGTTCAAATCTTGTCTCCCCGACCATTGAAATTTGATGTCAGAGAAACAATCATTGTCCTCCGCATGTGGGGGCTTTTTTTATATCTTTTTCAAACCGTTTTTTTACAAAAAAAATAAAAGCATCACTTTTATATGACGCCTTATTTTTTCTTAATTAAAAAGAAGGGAAAGAAACTTTTATCTCATCTTATCCAAAACTTCATTCAACATTATCGCATTGATTTTACGACCATTATATTTGAATTTAATTTCATCCAATGCCCTTTTATGAAGGGATACATCGGAAAATGGAACCATACCTCTTTTTTCGTTAAACAAAGACATTTTCGCCATTGTTTCAACAAAAACCTTATCCGCCTTTGAAAGCTCACTTGTATAAATCATTTTATCTAATTCCCGTATAAAGCTGTCAAAAAACTTTTCTGGGAAATACGATTTTTCAACAATCTTTCGTACAAAGTTCAAAACCTCACTAGTTTCAAGATTGTACTTATCACTTACAATATACTTATGCGCCTGATTCAAATAAAATCCGGCATCATCTTCATCCTTATCCGAACTGCCAAGATAGCCAAGCACCAATCGATTCTTTAAAACACTAACCAATTCTTCATAAAATTCCTTCCAAGAAATATCTGTAAGTGAATATTCTTCGCCAAAGGAATCAAGGAACTGACCTTCCCTGTCAAAAAAACCAGTCATTTTATTATAGAGGAAAAAGTAATCCAAACCTTTTGAAAGGGAAATTTGTTTTGCAATCTTTGCACCAAATCTCTTATATGACATAGTCGCAATAACATCAGAATTATCAACTTCACCCAATTCATTTTGCTTTTTAAATAACAAAAGCTCACCATTTTTATTTCGCCTGCCTGCATCCGACAAAAGCTGTACTTTTTCAACATGTTCCAAAACATTGGAATGTCTTGCATCATTGGGTGCCTTTATAACATCTGTTGCCAACACATTGTCCTGACCGCCCGGAACGAGATAAAGCACTTTTTGTTCTAAAACATCAATTTGTGGTATTTCATAAATATAAGACATAATAACACCTCATAAATCTCTTGCTTGACAAAGAGCTTTCGTTAACGCAATGGATGAACCTGCACGATTAAGCATTTCATCCCGTTCTTCTTTATTATCATTATAAGGAAGAATTTGAATTGAATTTGGATGGTTCACATTATAATTTGTGATAACATTATCAACGTGAATTGCACGAAGCAAAGCCTTTAACACCTTTTTAAAGGTTTGTTCTGGCAAATCATCCCCAACCATAGGAGTAAACGTCCTTATTATTTCATAAATAACGTGTGTTTTTTCATACACATCAACAAAGCAATCCAATGTTGCAATAACTTCACAAATTAAAAAATCACCCTTTCGTTTTCTCTTGCCATCAATAAAGCTTGGGATTGGAATTTTAACATAAAATTTAAAGTCCATATAATTACTTGGTTTAAGACTTGGTTTCTTTGTTAAAAATCTGTATTTTTTTCTTTGTTTTTCATCAACATCTAATAAAAAGGAATTTGAAATGCAAATATCGGTCCGTGGCAAATTATTCATCAAATATTTTGCCGGATTATATCTTTTCAAAAGCTTATCTATTGTATGTGTTTTTTCAAGGACTGCATTACCTTTTTCATCCTTTACCGGTTCACCATTTTCATTCAATTTTTCGGAGATGTAGGTAAAGCTCTCATCGTTAAACGATGGTGATAAAAAGTCATAATTTTGTGTAAAATCATCTTCGGTAAATTTGGTCGTAGAAATAAATTGAAGGAAGTCCAACAATTCCTCAACTGTTTTAAATGAAACGGTACCCCTTACAACATCAAGAATATCACTGGCACCATAAATATCATCATCCTTTTCAATTTTTTCATTGATACGCTTTCTGCTTTTAAGTGGTACAACAGTTGTACGCATAGTCGTATTGTGTGCCTTTTCAAACTTTTCCTTTAATACAAGAAGAAAATAGTCAAAAGCACCCTTCACTGCCCCACCAAAATTGATAAGGTCATCTACTTTCACATCATCTGGCTGTCTTGGTTTTCCCGTTCTAATATTTTCCATAATACACTATACCTATTTTCCTTATTAACCATAATATAATTACTTTGAACCCATTTGTCAATAGTTTTGTCAAATTATTTTCAACCTTTCAAATTAAGACTTTTTGTACTATATTCAAACAGATACAATAAATTTTGTAAATCCTTCCATCTTTGGGTATTATTTTTTTTGTCATACAAAAGGATATTTTTTACATCCTGCGATGCCGCCATAAACAGGTGGTAATCATCCTCAATATTAGCAATTTTAAAATCAACAATACCACTTTGCCGTATCCCCAAAATATCACCGGCACCACGAAGCTTTAAATCCTTTTCGGCAATCTTAAATCCATCGGTTGTTTCCTTCATCACCGAAAGCCGTTCCCTTGCCATCTTGCTAATCTTATTTGAATGAAGCAAAATACAAACAGACTTATCGCCACCACGACCAATTCGTCCCCTAAGTTGATGAAGTGAGGAAAGCCCAAATCGTTCACTGTGTTCTATAACCATCAATGTTGCCTCGGGAACATTAACACCAACTTCAATAACCGTTGTAGCAACAAGTATTTTTATTTTTCCATTCGGATTCGCAAAATCGGACATTATAACATCCTTTTCCACACCCTTCATTTTTCCGTGAATAAGGGCAACCGCATCACCAAAAACACGTTTCATTTCTTCAAATCTGGTCTGGGCCGCCGATAAATCAAGCTTTTCACTTTCCTCCACCAACGGACAAACCCAATAAAGCTTTTTAATACTTCCGTCATCAAGGTTCCGTTTAATTGATTGAATAAGTTCATCAATTTTTGACATATTCATAACAAGGGTTTCAACTTTTTTCCGGTTCGGTGGCATTTCATCAATAACCGACAAATCCATATCCCCAAACGATGCCATGGCAAGGGTCCGTGGAATTGGCGTTGCCGTCATTGTCAAAATATTCGCACTAAATTCACCTCCCTTATCCGAAAGGTTAAGCCGTTGATGCACCCCAAATTTATGTTGTTCATCAATCACCGAAAGGTAAAGGTTTTTAAATTCAACACTGTCTTGAAAAAGCGCATGCGTTCCGATAACAATATCTACCATTCCGGATTTTAAAAGGTCAAGTTTTTCCCGTTTTACCTTCCCCTTATCCTTTCCGGTCAACAACATCAAACGAACCCTTTCACAAATTCCGGCATTATTAAGAAGTTTTGTAAATGTTTCAAAATGTTGTTCCGCCAAAATTTCCGTTGGAACCATAAAGGCACCCTGCCCGCCACCTTCCACAACCGAAAGAAGGGCAAGCATCGCAATAATCGTTTTACCACTTCCAACATCACCTTGAAGAAGGCGAAGCATTCGTTCATCCGAAACTAAATCATTATAAATTTCATTCCATACCCGATTTTGCGCACCCGTAAGTTCAAACCCAAACGCCCGCAAAAAAGGAACGGTAAGACTTCCATCCGCCAAAACTTTTACACCCTTTTCTTTCTTAAAATTTTCCCGCGATAATGCAAGGGCAAGCTGGTTCGCCAATATCTCATCATAGGCAATTCTTTCCCTCGCCCGTGTTATAACATCATTATTTTTTTGCGGATTATGAAGTCGTTTTAATGCATCCGAAAATGAAATCTCTGCTCCATCTTGCCATTCCGGTAGGTCCGGTAAATTATTAAGGAGTATTGAAACAACATTCCGTATCATCTTGTTTGTAATGGCATAGGTAAGCGGATATATTGGTTCCAACGTTGCAATTTTTTCAAAATCAGACACCGACACAATATAATCCGGATGGGAAATACTCCGTTCTCCATTAAATTCATCCACCTTGCCACTTACACAAACCTTTCCACCAACTGGAAGTTGCCGTTTAAGGTAATCACCGGCATTAAAAAAGTTAAGTGTTATCAAACCACTTTCATCACTACATAAAACTTTGTACGGAATTTTCCGACCACGAACAAACGGCGCAGGAGTATGTTTTAAAATATTAAGCCGAAGGGTGGCAATTTTTCCAATTTCCGCATCCATAATCAACGGACAATAACTTCTATCAATAAAACTAACCGGAAAATGAAAAAGCAAATCTTTAAACCTTGTATTCGGTAAAAGTCGCGAAAGTCCATCAAAAAACTTTTCACCAACCCCCTTTACCTGACGCAAAGATTTAAAAAAATATTGTAAATTTTCCTGCATAACCATTTACCCTTCAACTACTATAAAATACCAAATTTCAAGGTAAAAGTCAATCACGACACTATCGGATTTTTTTCAAAATATCATCCAAAACACAGCTTGATGAAAAAACTTCTTCTATTTGATATTTGTAAACTATTGCCGTATCAGCAATATATGGGTCAAATAAAATACTTTTGTTCTTTTTAAGATAGTTTAGTGTTTCCAACAATGTAAACGGATTTTTATTATAACACCGTGTACCCATAAGCGCCGAAATCACATCGGCAACCTTTGCCACACGACCAAGAAGAGAAATTTCCGTTCCCTTTTTACCAAACGGATAACCTGTACCATTATAATTTTCGTGATGTTCGGTAATTACACACAATGCCGCCTTATAAAATTCTCCCTCATATTTTGTAAGGTTTTTCTTTAACAACATCAACTCAATTAAAATTTGTTTACCATAAAGTGGATGAAGTTTAATCTGATTATATTCATCTTTGGTCAATGCAAACGGTTTATTAAGTATTTTTTCGGAAATTCTTAATTTGCCTAAATCATGTACTTCATAGATGTACGACAAAGTATCCAAATCAATGTTTTTAAAAACACTTTCTTCAATCCCAGAAATTGAAACTTTTTTAAAATCAATATTTTTCAAAATCACTCTGGCAATTTGTGAAACTTCACGACTGTGCTTTGCCAAATCAACACTTTTTGAATAGGTAATTTTTGAAATTAAATCTATCGTATCCTGTACATAAAGCACGGATTTTTCATTCATCGTAGCGGTATCTTCAACAGATATTTTCATATAATAAATTCACTTTCCTCATAAAATAAAATAAAAATATATAACAAAAATATCTTGGCTTCAAGGAAAATAATTACATAAAATTATACGGATCAATATCAACCTTTAACTTCACGGACGAGGGAATATTTACCATGGAAACCCAACGTTTCAAAATGTCCTGTATTTTAATCTTTCGGTCAACCACCAACAAAAAACGCTTTCTGTAATTATTTTTAAGGTACGATAACGGCGAATCAATCGGACCATACACCTGTATATTATCCAATCCAACCGGCATTTTTTGCCGTAATTTTGCACAAACATTTTCAAGGGCAAGTTTATTTTTTGATGAAAGGATAAGCGCCCCAAGCTTTGAAAAAGGTGGCATCATTGCATTTTGTCGGTCAATAAGTTCCTGTTTCACAAATGCTTCTCGGTCATTATTTTTAATCGCCTGCATCACCGAATTTTCCGGATTATAGGTTTGTATTACCACATTTCCCTTTTTCACATCACGACCGGCACGACCGGAAACCTGTGTCAACAACTGAAATGTATTTTCATTTGCCCGCAAATCCGATGATGAAAAACTCATATCACCATCAACCACCCCAACCAAGGTAAGGTTCGGAAAATGATGTCCCTTCACCAATATCTGCGTTCCAATAATAATATCAACTTCACTTTTCGCAATCTTTGAAATTATTTCATTAAGACGAGTTTGAGAAGTTATAATATCCGAAGATATTGTTTCAACACTCGCCGTTGGGAAACGATTTTTAACCTCTTCCTCAATTCGTTCAATCCCCGGTCCACAAAGCGTCCAGCTGTCCTCCGCCTGACATTTCGGACACACCTTTGGAAGTCGCATTGAATACCCGCAGTGATGACAACAACATCTGGTATCATCTTTGTTATGTGCAGTTAAATATACATTGCAATTCGGACATTGAATCCTGTGTCCACACTTTCCACACAACACCAACGGAGCATACCCACGCCGATTTATATAAAGCATCACCTGTTCTTTGGCCGACAATTTTTCTTCTATCTGCTTCACAAGTATGGATGAAAGCCACGCCTTTCCCCAACTTTCCTTTGCCGGTTGATTTTGCCTCATATCTATAAGTTCAACATCCGGCATAACCGCACTACCAAATCGGGATGTAAGTTTTACAACCGAATATTTGCCAAGGTTCACATTATTTATTGTTTCAATTGATGGGGTCGCCGATGCCAAAATAATTGGAATCTTATCAACCATAGATTTAAGCACCGCCATATCGCGCCCCTGATAAATAACACCTTCTTCTTGTTTATACGAACCGTCATGTTCCTCATCAAGGACAATAAGTGAAAGATTTTTATATGGCAAAAATAAAGAAGATCTGGTTCCAACAATCACCCGCGCATCACCGGAAATAATCGCCTTCCAATTATCCCGACGTTGTGCCTTTGTCACACTACTGTGCCACAAAACCGGCAAAATTCCAAACCTGTCCTTAAATTTTGAAAGGAACTGTCCGGTCAACGATATTTCCGGAAGCATTATAAGAACCTGTGCTTCCGGCTTTTTTAATGCTTCATTTATCACATTAAAATAAACCTCGGTTTTACCACTTCCCGTTATTCCATCAAGAAGACTGACCGAAAAACCAGCCCCAAGTTTTTTTGATAAAACACCAACTGCATTTTTTTGTTCTGGGGATAATTCCGGCGAAACATAGGTCGGATTATAGTTTGTTTTTTTCACCCGTGGAATGGTTGATGAAAAAACTTCATCAAATCCCATAACCATTTTTAACACATTTCCAACCTGCGTTAAATTATAATCGGCAACCCGCAAAACAAATTCAATTTGCGTTGGCAAAAGTTTATAATTTTTAACCTTTGAAATAATCTTCCTTACCCTTGAAATATCGTAATCTAAGGGTTCCTTTTTTTCGGAAAAAACAACACCAACTTCTTCTTTATTACGAAGGGGAACACGAACAAAATCACCAACACAAAGTTCCAAATTTTCCGGCACGATATAGTCATAACCATCACTTGCAAGTGGAAGTACTACTTTAACTATATCACCACAAGAAAATTCAGTTTTTTCCATTAGTTATCTTTCCTTTTTAAAAGTGATGAATCACCATAAGAATAAAATCTATAACTATTTTCTTTTGCAAATTCGTATGCTTTTTTCATTTCATCCATACCGGCAAAAGCACTTACCAACATAAACAAAGTTGACTTTGGCAAATGGAAATTTGTCATCAAATAATCAACTGATTTAAACACGTATGGTGGTGTTATAAAAATATCCGTTTCTTGTGCAAATGGATGTATAAATCCATCACTATCAACCGCCGATTCCAACGACCGTAAAACAGTTGTTCCAACCGCAACAATTTTCTTTCCATCACGTTTTGCCTGATTTATTTTATCGGCAACTTCCTTTGTTATAACAACATATTCGGAATGCATTTTGTGATCCTTTGTATCTTCAACCTTTACCGGTTGAAAAGTACCTGCACCAACATGCAATGTAAGTTCAACTGTATCAATTCCTTTTTTATGAAGTTTTTGCAAAAGTTCATCTGTAAAATGAAGTCCGGCCGTCGGCGCCGCAACCGCCCCTTCCTCCTTTGCATACACTGTTTGATAACGTTCAAAATCTTCTGTTGTTGCCTCCCTTTTCAAATATGGTGGCAATGGAAGTGTCCCAATATGTGAAAGTACATCAAAAAATTCATGACCTGATTTATTGAATTGAAGTTCAACACCACTTTCACCTTGCTTTGATTTAACACGACCAACAAGCAATCCTTCACCAAACGAAATTTCATCACCTTCATGCAATTTTTTTGAATTTTTAATAAATGCCAACCACGTATCCAATGCAATATTTTTGTGAAGTGTCACCTCAAAATGTCTTTCACCACATATACCAAAAATTCTTGCCGGAATAACCTTTGTATTATTAAAAACCATCAACGTATTTTCAGGCAAAATATCAACCAAATCCTTTACCTGCTTGTTTTCAAGTTGAGGCACAAGTAAAAGTTTTGCCTCATCCCGCTTTGCAAGTGGAACCTTTGCAATAAATTTCTCTGGCAAATCAAAATCAAATAAATCTACACGCATAACAAAAACTCCTTTGTAAAGTATTATGGGAAAAACAAAAGCACACTACTCCGCCAATATGCCATCAATCGCACGAGCAAAAGAATATGACATTTTTTCACGATACCATTTTTGATTAAGTTTCTTTTCTTCATCCTTATTTGAAAGGAATCCTGCCTCAATCAAAACAGATGGAATTGATGAACGAAGTACAATAAACGGTGCCTCCCTGTGCGGATGATAAATACATGCCACATCCTTTTTTATCTGGTCAACAACCGCATTCGCCAATTCAACCGATGCAATTTTCACCTGTGTTTGAAGCAAATCCCCCAAAATATTTTTTGTAACGGTATCATAACCTTCAAATGAACCAATTCCCAACAAATCCGCAGCATTTTCCTTTTCCGCAATCTTTCTTGCCTCATCATCGGTCGCCTTTTCCGATAAGGTATAAATGGAAAATCCATTCGTCTTTTTATTCGGACTACTATTTAAATGAATTGATATAAATATTGATGCACTATTCCGTTCTGCAATCTTTGCCCGATCCTGTAATTGAATAAAGGTATCATCATCACGTGTCAAAATAACCTTGTAATTCGGATTTTTCGCCAAAATATCACGAAGTTGTTTTGCAAGAGCAAGCGCAATAGTCTTTTCATAGGTACCACCAGAACCTATTGTTCCTGGGTCCTTTCCTCCATGTCCCGCATCAATAACAATTATCTTTTTACTTTGATTATTCACTGGCTTTACATTCTTTTTTCCAGTATTTGATGATGTTTTATTTGAAACAACTTTATTATTAACCACCTTTTTATTTGATAAAAAGACTTCCTCCTCAACAACATTTTCTTTTTTTGAAGAAGACTTTGCCCCACCGGCAAGCTTTGAAAATTCATCACCCGAAGCCTGTTCCAAATCCAAAACCAACCTGTAATTTGCACCATCCTTTATCGGATTAAGCACAAAATTTTTCTTCACCTTTGCAGTATTTGATAAATGAAGTGCAATTTGCGATGTCTTACCATCACCCGATGAAACCTTTACATCAGAAATAAATCCGGACTTCACACTGTCCTTTTTCACATCATCAACATCCAAATTTGAAATATCAATAACAACCCGACGTGGATTATCAAGATATGATATATTGTAAAGTGATTTTTCCTTTGTTTCCAAAACGAACCTTGAAACATTACCCGGTTGGATTCCGGTACGTAAAACTATTGCCTTATTTTTTGCAAATAATTCGCCGGAAAAAACAAAAATTGACAAAGCAATCCAAAATATTCCAACTATGCGTCTAAACACTCTCACAATAAAATCCCCAAATGAAAAATTTCCTTTAAAGTATATAACATATATAAAAAATTAAAAGGAAAAAAACAATAAAAAACTTGTAATATTTTCTTTATTAAAGTATAATGTACGGCAGTTAAATAAAAATAAGAAGATTTTGCTCTTAATATGATAAAAACGTTTTCAAAATTTCTAAAAAAGTTGGCAAAAACATTAAATGGTGATGTTTTTGATATGGCTTTTTGTTTATTTAACCTTTCGGATACCCTTGTTTGCGAATATGCGACTGGGTACACATTGAACTCACAAAATTTATATACAGAAGAAAAAAATAAAAATTGGAGAATTATAAAAAATGACAAAGAAAATATTGATAGATGCTACTTATTCCGAGGAAACTCGCGTAGCTATTACAGAAAATAATATATTAGAAGATTTTGAAGTTGAATCCATATCAAAAAAGGAAATAAAGGGAAACATATATTTGGCAAAGGTGATTCGTGTTGAACCATCATTGCAATCTGCATTTGTTGAATACGGCGGAATTAAACACGGTTTTCTTCCATTTTCTGAAATCCATCCTGATTATTTTCAAATTCCAATTGAGGACAAAAAGGCATTACTTATAAACTCATCAGATGTTGATGAAGAAAGTGAGGAGGATGCGGAGGCAACCGGTGTTGAAATATTCTCTGATGATGAGGATGAATTGGCCGAAAAACAGGCGGAAGAAAAAAGAAAACTCCTTATGAAAAAATATAAAATACAGGAAGTTATCAAATCCGGTCAAATCCTTCTTATTCAGGTTGAAAAGGAAGAACGTGGAAACAAGGGTGCCGCAATCACAACCTACATTTCACTTGCCGGTCGTTATTGTGTCCTTATGCCAAACAGCAACAAACGCGTAAAATATGGCGTTTCAAGAAAAATTCCATACGGCGAGGAAAGAAAGGAACTTAAAAATATATTAAAAGATCTTCCAATTCCAGAAGGTATGACCGTTATTGCAAGAACTGCTGGATGCAACCGTTCATATAAGGAAATTTTAAGTGATTATAACTACCTTACCGGACTTTGGAATGAAATAAGGAAAACAACACTTGCATCAACTGCACCTGCCCTTATTCACGAAGAAAGCGATTTGTTAAGACGTACAATCCGTGATATGTATAAACCTGATTTTGAAGAAATTTTAATTGAAGGTGATGAAGGTTATAAACAGGCGATTGAGTTTGCAAAACACATTGGTTTTGATGAACTTAAAAAGATTAAAAAATATGAAGGTAAGGCTCCAATATTCATTGAAAACAAGATTGAAGCACAGTTGGAGGCCGTACAAAACCCTGTTGTGAAACTTCCATCCGGCGGTTACCTTGTTATAAATCCAACCGAAGCATTAACTGCAATTGATGTTAACTCCGGTCGTGCAACAAAGGAAAGAAATATTGAGGAAACTGCCCTTAAAACAAACATTGAATCCGCAATTGAAATTGGTCGTCAGCTTCGTCTTCGCGATATGGGCGGACTTGTAGTTGTGGACTTTATTGATATGGTTGACCCAAAGCACAACCAAGCTGTTGAACAAAAAATGCGTGAAGCATTAAAAAAGGACCGTGCAAAGGTTCAAATGGCAAAACTTTCTCAATTCGGTTTGATGGAAATTTCCCGTCAAAGACTTCGCCCAAGTTTCCTTGAAGTAAGTCATAAGGTTTGCCCTCACTGTCTTGGCACCGGATTCGTTCCATCCGTTCAGACTGCATCAATCAATTTGTTAAGACATATTGAGGAAGAACTTCTCAAAAAACCGGCAAAAAGAATTTACGTTGCGATTCCATCGGATGTTGCACTGTACACACTTAACCAAAAACGTGATGACTTGCTTGAACTTGAACAAAGATATGATACAAGTATCATCATAAACGGCGATGACAATATTTTGAATGACAAGTCATACTTGCTTGAAAAGATGGATCTTGACCGAAAACTTGGTACATATTTCCGTGAAAAGGAACCTGTAAACACAAAGTTCCGTAATGACAGCACGAAACAACGTAATCAGGAACTAATCAAAAAAAGTCCCGCAAATAAACTTCAACGAACAAAGAAAAGTAAAAAGGGATTTTGGGCAAAATTGTTTAGTTAAAGAAAGATAAAGGGGAAAGTAAAATTTCCCCTTTTTAATTTCGTTCATACAAAACTTATTTTTGATTTTGAATAAGGTTTTGAATTTCAATTTCAAACACCCTTCCCCTAATTCGTTTAATTTTTTCAAACAACTTTTTCTGTTTCTTTTCCAATGCGGTATTAAATGAATCTTCCATTTCATCCATTATTTTATCGTAATAATCGCGCGGTCCGGAACACAACTCCGCCAACTCCTTTTCATCTCGCATATAAGAAATCAATGCAGAATATTTTGCAAAAAGTTTTTCAAATTTTTTTTAAAAGCAAATCTTCCTTTTTCCGCATCCGTGGATTTTGGACTTCGGGAAATTGCCCTCTGTTCGCCATATACATATCAAAAATTCTTTTTTTCTTCTGCACTAAAAACTTTTTTCATTTTAACCCCATAATTTTTATTTAGATTTATTTTAGACTTAAAATATAAAATTGTTAATCATTCAATTTATAAGCAATAAAGAAACTTATCCTATTGACTTTATTGGGAAAAGTTGGAATATTTTTTACACTTAATGAAAGGAGATTAAAATGAAAAGTTTTAACAAAATGCTTTACGAAACAATAAAAAATTTGAATATCAGCAAAAAAGATTACATCCAACTTTTAACTCTGTTACACGACCTTATAAATATCGGCAAAGAAAAAGAAAAGCTTGAAATTGAAATACAAAAATTAAAAAGGGAACTTTGGTTCATATCATCCCAAAACCAAAGAGAATATGCAAAATCATTAAATTTCACACTTGACGAAAAATACAATGGCAAAAAGATTGATTTAATAAAAAGGGAACTTTTTACTCGCGAACAAATTTTTCACATAATTTCTCAAAATGAAAAAATTCAGGATTTAAAATCATCAATAATAAAGCCAACCAAAAACATAAAATCACTTAATCACGAATTGGAACTCCGCCTTAACGAAATCAAAAAATTAAACGAAGATTTAATCTTTTATAATCCGGTAGACCTTGAGAAAAATCACATAAAGAATTACATAAATAGGGTAAAAAGAACCGAACTTCCAAAAATAAAGGAAAAAATTTTGATTGAAGAATACAAAATTGCCACCCGCACAAGATAGCCACCACACACAAAAAACAGGGAGCAAATAAATACTCCCTGTATCCATTCAAACAAAAACTTATATTTTATGCGATTGTATTTTGAAGATCCTCTTCGGATACATTATTAAGTTCTTGGTTTTCATCTTGGAACACACTATCACCCATAAGTTCCTTTTCAATAAATTCCAATTCCTTATTACTGTCTTCTGTATCCTTAAATGCGATATTGCGACGGAAACCAAGTATTGCTTCACCTTTCAATCTTGCAATATCAACCTTATTTTCTTCAATTTCGCGAAGAGCAACT
The DNA here is from genome assembly GCA_016297965.1 of Alphaproteobacteria bacterium. Classification (GTDB taxonomy): domain Bacteria; phylum Pseudomonadota; class Alphaproteobacteria; order Rs-D84; family CACZYB01; genus CACZYB01. The sequence continues at coordinate 63,363 of JAEDDP010000004.1, forward strand.
ACTGTATTTTTATCATCATCCCTTTTTACCATAGCGGGTGAACCATTGCAAAGTTCCTTTGCCCTTTCGGATGCAACGATAACAAGTTCAAACCTATCGTTCACTTTATCTATACAATTTTCAACAGTAACTCTTGCCATTTTAAAAACTCCTATTATAATGTATTGAATAGTTTATACATTAAATTTGTAATCTTTGCAAGATTTTTTTTGAATATTTTTAAAGGTAGGTAAATGGACGAAGTAAAAGTAATAACATTCGGATGTAGACTTAATATTTTTGAATCAGAAATCATTCGTAAACGAGTTCAAAAGGCAGGCATAAAAAATGCCATTGTCGTACACACCTGTGCCGTTACAAGTGAGGCTGAACGTCAGGCAAAACAACAAATTCATAAAATAATAAAGGAAAATCCAGACGCAAAAATAATCCTTACCGGATGTTCCGCACAAAATTCATGGCAAAATTATAAGGACAACCAAAACATTTTTGCAATCCTTGGGAATAAGGAAAAACTTTCACAACAATATTATAATGAATTGGCAATACTTACCCAAAAGGATGCACCCCACATATATGTTGGCGAAATCCTTACCAATCCACCAGAAATGATTGAGGTACAACCAAAGGACGACCTTTTCAAATTTGATGGAAAAACAAAGGCATTCGTTCAAATACAACAAGGTTGCAATAACCGTTGCACCTATTGTGTTGTGCCATTTGTCCGCGGTAAAAACCAAAGTTTTTCCGAAAAAAGCATACTTAACCAATGCAAAACATTTATAAAGGAAGGATACAAGGAAATAATCCTTACGGGTGTTGATATTGCCGCATACGGTTCGGATACAAAAAACAAATCACTGTTTGGATTGGTAAAAAAAATTCTTGATACCTTTCCAAAACTTCAACGACTTCGCCTATCATCAATTGATCCGGCAAAAAGTTATGACCAAATATTGGGATTGATGAAACTTGACAGACGACTTATGCCACATTTTCACCTTTCAATTCAGGCCGGCGATGACAAGGTTTTAAACGATATGCGCCGTCGTCATAATCGTGAAGATATAATAAGCTTATGCAAAAAAATTCACCGTGCGAATAAAAATTCCGCCATCGGAGCGGACATAATTGTTGGTTTTCCAGGTGAAACCGAAAAGGAGTTTGAAAATACGTATAAGCTTGTCAAAAAATGCAACATCACCCACCTTCACGTATTTCCATATTCAATTCGTCCGGGTACAGTTGCCGCAAAAATGCAAAACCAAATTAACGGCAATGTAAAAAAGGAACGGGCAAAAAAGCTTCGTGAACTTGGAGATAAATTAAAATACAAATTTATCAAAAGCCAAAAGGGAAAGAAAACAACTGTCCTTGTTGAAAACAAAAATCAAGGTTATACAGAAAATTATATCTTTGTAAATATAGAGGGTGACCCAATCCCAAACAATACCATTGTAAATGTAAAAATTACAAAGGTTGAAAAGGACGGTACCGCCTACGCAAGGGTTATAAAATAAACCCTTGCATTATTTCACGAATCGTGATATTATACTTATATACATTGATGATAGATAACTTAATAACACTTTGGAAGGGTGATAACCTTTAAAGTGATTTTTTATTTTTCATCCTGCATTTCTTTAATCATTCTTTTTATTGGTTCAACATACTTTTCCATTGAATCATCTTCAACTACATTACAGGCCTTACTACAATCATCAAAATATTTAACTGTGTTTGCTTTACTATATTCTCCATAAAAAGCATCTCCCCTACTCTTTTTCTTCAAAAACTCATCCAAAGATTTTGTATGATAATGATTTATCCTAATTTTATGAACGTCATTAAAAAGCAATACAGTCCCCAAAATACAATTTTCATCAACAGCATAAAAATTCTTTATATAATAAAAGGTATGGACACAATTTGCACTATAAACTAGACGAGGATTTACAATACTTTTAACCAAAGATTTTGTTTCTTTCGCAATTTTTCCATGAAATTTAAACCTTTCAATAACAAGGTCGTTTATGGTTGTATTTTCCGTTTCCCTTGAACCATAAAGCCACCAAGGAACAAGTAGTCCTGCCACCGGTGCCTTTAAATCAAGTTCTTCCAAAACACCCCTTATTGTTTTACCCTTCATTGGAACAATAAATTCATCATCATCAATAAAGGCAACATATTTTGATGTCAACCTTAACCGTTTCAATGCATCATTATAAACTATGTCCTGTTGTTTCTTTCCCGGCCAATAAAAATATTCAACAATTCCCGATTTTATGTATGGTTTAAGGACTTCTTTCAAATTATCATTTGATTCGTTATCATAAATATAAAACTTTTCAACCCCAACAATTCTGTGATAATTTATCCACTCCTCTATGTACCGAGAGGCATTTTTAACAATCAAAACAACACTCAAATAATACGGGAAATTTAATTTTTCATCTTTTTTATAGTTTCTAAGGACTTTAAAGTAATACAAAAACATCCCGTTTCTAAAAGCCCTTCTTAAATTTCTTGATGGAATAAAACAATAAATAATCTTCCTTAACACCTTTTCAAATTTTGTCATAAAACACTCCCTTTGTAAAAAAATTGCCACTGTCATAAGTGGCGGGGAGTTAGTAAATCATCAATAATGAAAATGATCTCTTTGATCTTTAAGGGTATACCCTCTGAACATACATCAAAGACTCCCCACACTATGTGGGGATTTGGTCAACGACCAACATTATTGAAAAGACTTACTACGGTCCCGCATCCACCTATGGATGCTAAATATGGAAAACCATATCTGGTTTCAAATATTACATAAAGCCATAAAAAATTCAAGGGAAAATAAACAATACTTTCCCTTACCATTATTGAACTAAAATGATTATATTAAAAAGTACACACCTAAATATCAAAAAGACTTTTTCCATTCAAAAGTATTTCATTTGCCCTTTCCGTATAACTTCCGTCATCATTATGAAGGATAATCGGAGGATAAATAACCGCCGGCGACCTTTGGGATTTTACGGCCCGCACAACAACACGGTTTGCAACATCACCTTTCTTTGAATAAAACAAAAATACCTCAATTTTTCCCATGGAATTTTGCTTTAATGCGGACAAAATATCATCCAACCGCTCAGCCTTATGCACAATGGCAAAGATCCCCCGTGATTTAAGACGCTTAATACACATCGTTATCCATTCCGATAAATCAAGTCCCTGCTCACTGTGTGCGGTCGCCTTTATTTTATCGGGTGAAGTATGCCCCTTATAATAAGGCGGATTGGTAATAACCACATCAAATTCCATTTCCTTAAAAACCCTATCGGGGTTTAAAACATTTTGTTTTTGTATGGTCCACCTGTCGCCAAAATTATTTTGAATCTTGCTTTGATGGGAAAGTTCAATCATTTCATCCTGTATATCAATGCCAAGCACCTTTACATCATCAAATCGTGAAAGAAGGCAAAGCGAAACACCGCCACCACCAACACCAACATCCAAAATATTTTTTGCCTTTTTGATAAGTTTTTCATCAATAACCGAGGCAAGCAACACCGCATCCGATGAGACCTTTACCCCCGTTTCAAATTGTACTATTTTAACCCTTCCACCAAGTAATGTATCTATTTCTGTTTTCATATCTTTGCCACTTGAAATTACAACTTTTATATTATATCATAAACTTTGATTTTATAAAGGAGAAAAATATGTTTGAGGACAATCCATTTTATAATGAAAATATTACCGAAGAAACAAACGAAACAAGCACTTCGGAAAACACTGATATAACAACTTCGGATGAAAATATTGCAACGGATGAGGTAAAGGAAACCATCGTACAAACTCCGGATATTGAAAAGGTTGAAAAAAAATCAACCGGTGTTTCAACCTATACCGAAATTCCCGACATTGCAAAGGAAAATATTTCCTGTGATTCCAATTTGATAAATATGGCGGACAAATTCAACCTTTGGTTGGTCCTTATCACCATAGTTTTACTTTTGGTAAATGCAAAGAAGAAAAGATTCGCAAACATCACCGAAAAATTTACAAACTTCATTTCAAAGCATTCCGTAATGATAAGCTTTGTTGCATTGATTTTAATCACAACAATTTTTTCATATCCAAAGTTTTTTAGAACCGGAATTTCCGGAAAATTGGATATAATAACAATGTTGGAATTTAGTATTTTTACACTAATAAATTCCGCATTCATCACAACCACCGCCATCACGAAGGCAAAGAAAAAAAACATCCTTTTCAAAAACAAAACATATAATTTTTCCGGTATAAGTTTTTTAATAAAAAGCCTTATCACTTTTTCGTTCACCGGATGGTTGTTCTTTTTGTTTACTGAATCACAAATTGCATTGGGGTTATTTTACTTTTTTATAATGCTTACAACCTTGATTTTCGTACTTCACAAAAATCACGAAACATTGGATGAATACAAAAAATTAAAATATATCATCGTGGCATTACAAATTTCACTTATCGGAACATTGACTGAGGTATACATAGTATTGCTTATTGGCGCAATTCTTACCGGTCTTTATTTTCCGAATGCAAAGAACACAATTAAATTTTTAAGGAACAAAGGAAAATAAAATGCAATTTCCAAACATCTCTCCCGTTGCTTTTTACATTTTGGGATTTCCAATTCGTTGGTATGCCCTTGCATACATCATTGGTTTTATTTTGGCATTCCATTATATAAAGTACATCCTACGACACAGCACCAACAACCAAATGTCGTATGCTGACCTTGACGACCTTTTCACATACGAAGTTTTGGGTATAATCCTTGGCGGACGAATTGGATATACAATTTTTTACAACTTTGATTATTACAGTAAACACCTGCTCCACATCTTTGCATTATGGGAAGGTGGTATGTCGTTCCACGGCGGACTTTTGGGATGTATAATCGCCCTTTTCATTTGGTGTAAAAAAAATAAAAAATCATTTTTATACATCGCCGATATAATATGTATGTCCGGACCAATTGGATTGTTTTTTGGTCGCCTTGCCAACTTTGTAAACGGAGAATTGTACGGAAGAATTACCACATCAAAACTTGGCATAATATTCCCAAACACAAACGGACTTCCACGCCACCCAAGCCAAATTTATGAGGCAATAGCCGAAGGCATCCTCCTATTCACAATCCTTTTCTTTTTACGAAAGGTAAAAGCAATAAGAAACCGCTACGGAACATTGGCATTTGCATTTTTGGGACTTTACGGAATTGCCCGTGTTGGTGTTGAAAATCTCCGTGAACCGGATGTGCAAATCGGATTTCTTAAATACGGACTTACCATGGGACAATTACTTTCCATCCCAATGATTGCCATATCAATAATATCAATTTGTTTCCTTTTCAAAAGAAAACAAAAAATGGAAATTTATACATCATCACCATTTCTTGATTCCACATCAACAACAACCAGATTTTTCACCCGTCAATACGGTGTATCCACTGGTGTTTTTGCATCGGCAAATTGTAAATTTGAAACATCGGACAATGCGGAAAACATTCGGGAAAACAGGAAACTTCTTCTTTCCACAATCGGACTTGATGCCGAAACATCCCTTATAACCGTAAACCAACAACATACAAACGAGGTTGTTGTGATAACATCCCCAGTTGTTGCGACACAAAAGTTTTTAAATATGAATGTTGATGGAGTAATCACAAATCAACCAAACCTTGCCGTTGGAATACTTACTGCCGATTGTGTTCCATTGCTTGTTTCCGATGAAAAGGCTGGCTTTGTCGGGGCAATTCATTGCGGATGGCAGGGTATTTATAAGGACATAGTTCACACATCAATAACAAAACTAAAAACACTTGGTTGTAATGTTAAAAATATAAGGGTGGCTCTTGGTCCATGCCTTAAAAAACAAAGCTATGAAGTGGATGAAGATTTTGTGAAAAAAATCGTTGCACAAAACAAAAAATTCACCTGCCTTTTTTCAAAAAAATCCAATGGAAAGTTTTTGTTTGATTGCACAAAGTTTTGTGTTTTAAAATTAAAGGATGAAGGAGTCCTAAATAAAAATATTGAAGTTTTAGATTTCAACACCTACACCCAATCCGATTTATTTTTCAGTTACAGACGAAGCCTTCTTTCCGGTAATTACGCGACATCCCCAACAGATGAAGGACGCCAACTTTCAATAATCGTAAAAAATAAAAGGTAAGATTTTTAACACCTTACCTTTTTATTTTAACTTTGGAGCCCTACTTTGATTTTTCAATTTTTGATGTATCTATTTTTCCCTTTACCTTTCCGGTAAAAATATATTTATCATTTTTTTTGAAATCAAACCCCTGACTTTCAATTTCACCAAACGAAGTAATCGCCCTTATCGGCTTACTTCCATAAACGGACATATTCTTTAAATTAACAACAGCTTCATCCGAATAAACCTTATTTTCTTCATTATCATAAATGAAAATATTTCCGGTCATCAAAAATTTATTATCCGTTTTTTTATAATTTCCATTGTCCGTTGAAATATCAATCCAACTTCCATCCGAAAGGAAAATTTTTCCATTTATCTTTTTAAACAACATTGACATATCATCCCGCTTTTCCTTAAAATTTTCAACTTTAAGGGAAAACAAGCTGTCCTTTTCACCCTGACCGTAAAATGTTCCATTATCCATAGTAAACGAAACATTACTGGTTGTATCAATGGTCGGCATATCAATTTTAAATTTTTTAACTTCATCAATAAATTGTGGAACAACAATAATCACCCCAAGGAACAAGGCAATAATACTTGGCAAGGCGAGTTTAAGAAGGAACACAACACGACTGTGTGAGGTCATCCTTCTGTAAACGGACTTAATCGCCCTACCATAAATTTTCAACTTTCTGAATAATGAAGAAAATCTTTTCAATTAAACTAATCCTGCCTTTAATAAATCATGGAATCCAATAATTCCAACCGGTCTATTGTCCGCATCAACCACGAACAAAACCTGAATTTTTGCTTCGTTAATTTTCAACAATGCAGACGATGCAAGACTGTCATCAGAAACGGTCTTTGGTGATTTTCCCATAACCTCAGAAATCTTGTGTTGCATAAGGTTCACACCTTCGACCAACCTACGACGAATATCACCATCGGTAAATACACCAACAAGACGTCCATCCGCATCAACCACACCAACACAACCAAAACGAATCTTACGGCTCATCACATCAATAACTTCGGCCATAGATGCAGTATCAGAAACGATTGGAAGTTCCGCCCCAACGTGCATTAACTCTGACACCTTCAAAAGAGATGCCCCAAGCTTTCCATGTGGATGCCAATTTTTATACATTTCCGATGTAAATCCCTTTGCCTTTTCCAATGCAACAACCAAAAGATTTGCCATTGTCGTTAAAAGGATAATTGAAATTGTTGGCGCCTTTCCAATCAAACAAGCCTCTGGCAAATCTGGAATTGTAAGGTTCAAGTCCGCATGTTTTCCAAGCATACTGTTCGGATTTGCGGTAATTGCAAATAATTTAATACCAAAACGACGAGTATAATCAATAACATCGCTCATTTCCTTTGTTTCTCCACTGTTTGAAACACCGATAACAAGATCATCATCACAAATGATACCCATATCACCGTGCGATGCCTCAGTACAATGAAGATAAACTGACCGTGTTCCAGTAGATGTCAAAGTTGTTGCCAATCTTTTGGCAACATCACCCGATTTTCCCAAACCTGTAATAACAATTTTTCCGGTAAGTTCGTGTGTTATATAGTTTACAACCTTAACAAAAGCATCAACCGGAAAATTATTTTTAAGGCAATCAATTGCATAACTTTCCTGTCTTAAAACATCAAGTACAAGTGGCATAAGTTCTGTATCTGTCATAAAAAACCTCCTATTTATTATTCAAAAAAACTTCTATGGTATCGGCTTTTGGTGAAACCTTATCATCATCTTCCAAAACCATAATCATTATTTGTGATGTTGGAACATCACGTTCCAAAAGAACTTTTCTTGCATTAAGCAACCTTGAAAAGGCAACATTTCTTTCATCAATAGCAGAATAATATGAAACAATCTTTAACATACTTTCTGAATTATTTTTCACATCATCAACCAATGCTTCAAGTTTTTTTTCATCTGCCTTTGAAAGTTCTTCAACATCCTTTTTAAACTTTATTGCAAATTTTGCGGGCATTGACTTTTTGGTTTCAACAACAGCTTCAATATCCTTCTTCACTTTCTTTGCTTCAACTTTTGCCTCTTTTTCTTCATCATCAATTACTGAGTTAGCAAGTTTTTCCGCCGCCTGCAAAAGTTTCTTTGCTTCATCAATATTTTTATCTGTTTGTGATGGCTCTTGTTCCTTTTTAATATCAGCAATAACATTTTCACGATTTTCAGGTTCAATCTTCACATCTTCAACAACTGGTTTCCTGTTTTCTTCTGGCATTGGAAGAATAACTGGCTCTGCAACAACGGCTTCAACCGGCTTAACCTCTTTCTTCACCTGAACTGGCATAGTTTCCGGCATTGCAGGAAGTACAACAGGTTTCACATCGGAAACATCAACTTTTTTTGTTTTTACGACTGGTTTTGAAATAACCGGCACATACCGTTTAGGAGCGCCTGCATCAAAACCATATCTTACCTTTGATGGATTTTTAAGGAATACTGGTTCCATAAGTTCAAAATCACCACGAACCTTTTTTTGTTTCAAAAGCACAACATCATCGTTCACATCATCCCGCACATTAAGTTTGAAATCACGAGCAAAACAAGGCGAAATTGATTCAATAAACAAAACCGAAAGCAACAAAAATTTTTTCATTTTTATCTCTCCTAAAAATTTTACTTTTTAATTATACAACTTTTAATTTCTGATTGTAAATAACTATTTCCACAAACAACAATGTCGGAACTAAACACATCTTGGATTTCCTTCCATTCACCATCATACGCACGAATAAAACCACCGGCTTCCTTTACAAGCAAAAGACCCGCCGCCAAATCAAACACATTTTTCTTAAATCCAACAAATGCATCCAACATTCCCCCCGCAACATAACCAAGTGAAAGACCAACCGAACCAAAATCCAAAATCTTTGCGGTTGAAAATCTTTTAAAATCGCCAACTTCACCAATAACTGCATTGAAAAGTTCACGATTAGAAGAAACTCTTATTCTTCTTGTCATTCTTGACTCTGAAACAAATGTTCCAGAACCTGCCTCCGCATAAAACATCTTATCAAGTACAGGACTATAAATCACAGATGCAATAAGATTTTTTTGTTCCTGAATTGCAATTGATATTGTGAAAAAAGGAAGTCCACGTGAAAAATTTTCCACACCATCGGACACACTTATAATAAATCTGTGTGAAATATCCAAACCCTTTATTTCCTCATTCGCAGAAAGAATACCATACCTTGGTCTTGCCTCTAACAATGTATCAACAAGAATTTTTTCAATTTTGGTTTGTGAAGCCGATACAAAATTGCCCGCGCCATTAACAGAAGATTGGAGTTGTTCAATTTCTCCGAAATCCCTCAACATATAACGTGAAACCCTTTGACATGCACCAACTATAACATTAAGATTTGCAGATAAATTATTGTCCATTTTGAACACTCCTATTTACGATTTTATTTTTTAATACACCGCAAATTATAGGATATCTTTTAAATTTTGCAATAATTTTCTTTACAAAAATTGTATTTTATTCTTCAAAATGTTTATTGATTTTTACCCAATAAAATATTATCATAAAACCATCGTTAAATAAAATAGGAGATAAATTATGACAGACAGAAAGAAACCTGTATTATTGTGTATTCTTGATGGTTGGGGATATAATCCAAACAAAACCGGTAATGCAATTGAGGAGGCGAACACTCCAAATTGGCACAGGATGTTAAATGAATACCCTCACGGTTTACTTGATGCAAGTGGTACAGATGTTGGACTTCCACGCGGTCAAATGGGTAATTCTGAGGTTGGACACACAAACATCGGTGCTGGTCGTGTTGTTCTTCAACTTCTTGGTCAAATAGAACAAGCAATCCAAACAGACACCCTTAAATCAAATCCATACCTTTTGGAATTTATAAAAAAGATAAAGGATGCCAATGGTGCCTGCCATCTTTTCGGACTTTTATCCGATGGTGGTGTTCACGCACACATTGACCACATAATCGCATTGGCAAAGGCTCTTGATGCCAATAATATAAAGACATACATTCATGTTGCAACTGATGGTCGTGATACACCTCCTTCATCTGCCGTTGAATATGTAAAACAATTTATTGATGCAACAAAGGATTGCAAAAATATTTCAATTGCAACAATTTCCGGCCGTTATTACTCAATGGACCGAAACAAGACTTGGGACAGGACAAAGCTTGCCTATGATGCAATGACTATGGCAAAATCAGAAAGCAAATTTACAAACCCTGTTGATGCAATTGAAGCATCATACAAAAATGGGAAAACAGACGAATTTATCGTTCCAACCGTAAATGAAAATTACCATGGAATGAACGACGGCGACGGTGTTTTAATTGCAAACTTCCGTGCAGACCGTGTTCGTCAAATTGCATCCGCACTTGCAGACCCAGATTTTAAGGATTTCACACGCCAAAAGGTTGTTAAATTCTCGGCTCTTCTTGGTATGGCGGAATATTCCGAAGAATTAAACAAGCTATACAAAACTTTGTTCCCTGCGGTTACACTAAAACACATTTTTGGTGAAGAAGTTGCAAATGCGGGATTGAAACAATTACGTATCGCCGAAACGGAAAAATATGCCCATGTGACATTCTTCTTTAATGGTGGAGAGGAAAAAGTTTTCCCAAACGAAGACCGAATTTTAATTCCATCACCATCCGTTGCAACATACGATTTAAAACCGGAAATGTCGGCATACGAAATTACAGATAACCTTGAAAAAGTTATTGCCGAAGACAAATACGATACAATAATCCTTAACTATGCAAACGGCGATATGGTTGGACATACTGGTATTATGTCCGCTGCCAAAAAGGCCGCCGAAACTTTGGATAATTGTATTGCACGTCTTGAAAAGGCAATACTTGCAAAAAATGGAGCAATGTTAATAATTGCCGATCACGGTAATTGCGAAAAAATGGTTGATGAAAACGGTGAACCATTTACCGCACATACAAGCAACAAGGTATTTTCTATACTTGTAAGCAATGACAAGGACATCCATTCACTTCACGATGGAAAACTTGCCGATGTTGCACCAACATTGCTTAAACTTTTGAACTTACCAATTCCTTCTGAAATGACGGGAAAACCTTTGTTTTAATAAAGAATAAAAGTTCAAAAAATAAAAAATAAAGCCTCCAATTTTTGGGGGCTTTTAATAAAAAATATTTGAAATCAAAGATGAATACTTGCCATCCCCTGAACAAAATATTTCACAAAATTTTTAAATTTTGATGGTTTTGTTTGTGTTTTAAAAAATTCAATATTTATTGAAAACATTGCCCGAAAATAATTAATCTCACTGATACTTAAAAAACGATTTACATTTTTATCATCAACAAATTCATCCCGCAAAGAAAGTAATTGTTTGTAAACCTTTGATGGATTTTTGTTTTGCATAACTTGTTCCAAACCACCCAAATATTTATCAAAAATTTCCTTCTTTTTGATATTCACATCAATTTTTGAACCAATTTTTCGCATAAAAATTCACCCTTTAATATCCACGTGTATTTTTTCGTTTTATTAAGTTAAATGAAAAAGGAAGCTTGAACTTTTTCGCCTCAATTTCCGCTTCAACATTTCTTACCTTATCATAAATTATTGTTGCAATACTGTCCGAAAGTTTACTAAGTTTCGCCGACTTTATAAAATCATCATTTTCCAATTCAACAATAATTTCCAATAACTTTTGCCTTTTCTTTAACAATTTTAATGAAGAATTAAACACATTAAAGGCACGACCAAAATAATAATATCTTAATGCATTAACGACATCAAATTCTTCATCATCTTTTTCATAAACAACTTTATTCATTTTATATCCTAATCATCACTAATTTTAAGGGCTTGAATAAATGCTTCCTGCGGAATTTCCACCGAACCAAAAGTACGCATTCTCTTTTTTCCCTTCTTTTGTTTATCAAGAAGCTTTCTTTTTCGGGAAATATCACCACCATAACATTTTGCAAGGACATCTTTTCTGTATGCAGAAATAGTTTCCCTTGCAATAACCTTTGCTCCAATCGCCGCCTGTATTGGAATTTTAAACATATGCCGAGGAATAAGGTTTTTCAACCGCTCACAAATCGCCCTACCACGCTTTTCAACTTCGGTTTTATGCGCAATAAACGACAACGCCTCAACCGGTTCTTCGTTTATAAGTATTGACACTTTCGCAAGCTCCGCTTCCTGATAATTTGAAAGTTCATAATCAAAACTTGCATACCCAGAACTGATTGATTTTAACCGGTCATAAAAATCAAAAACAATTTCATTAAGAGGTATTTGATAAACAACCATAGCCCGACTTCCAACATAGGTAAGGTTTTCTTGAATACCGCGCCTGTCATTACAAAGTTTCATTATCGCACCCAAATATTCATCCGGCGTCATAATCGTTGCCCGTACAAGAGGTTCTTCCATACTCCTTATCTTTGATGGATCAGGCATATCCGCCGGAGTGGTCAAAACAATATCTTCCCCATTTGTAAGATGAAGTTTATATGCCACCGATGGAGCCGTTGTAATAATATCAAGGTTAAATTCACGTTCCAATCTTTCTTCAATAATTTCCATATGAAGAAGTCCCAAAAATCCACAACGGAAACCAAACCCAAGTGCCGGTGAATTTTCAATTTCGTAAACAAAACTTGCATCATTAAGTTCCAACTTCGCCACCGCATCTTTAAGAAGTGGGTAATCCGAAGCATCAACCGGAAATATAGATGAAAACACAACCGGAACCGAAGGTTTAAACCCTGGCAATGCCTCACTGGCTGGCTGTTTTACAAGTGTCAAAGTATCACCAACACGACAATCGGAAAGTTGCTTTATACCACTTATAATATACCCAACCTCACCGGAACAAAGTTCATCAACTTGTTGCATTTTTGGGGTAAACACACCAATTTGCTCGGCTTTATAATTGGCATTATTTGACATCATTTTTATTTCATCGCCCTTTCGTATAACGCCACTTACAATACGAATAAGCATTACAACACCAAGGTAAACATCATACCAACTGTCAACAATCAATGCCTTTAATGGTTCATCATCCCTATCCTGTGGCGGAGGAAGTCTTTTCACAATCGCTTCCAACACATCATCAACCCCCAAACCAGTCTTTGCGGAAATAAGTATCGCCTGCGATGCATCAATTCCGATAACATCCTCAATCTGCCTTTTCACCCTTTCTGGGTCTGCCGCCGGAAGGTCCACCTTATTAAGGACAACTTCAATTTGTAAATTTGCATCTATCGCCTTATATGCATTGGCAAGGGTTTGTGCCTCAACTCCCTGCGACGCATCCACAACAAGCAAAGCTCCTTCACATGCGGAAAGCGACCTTGACACCTCATACGAAAAATCAACGTGCCCCGGTGTATCAATCAAATTAAGTTGATACATCCTTCCATCACTCGCCTTATAATTAAGGCGACAGGTTTGTGATTTAATTGTGATTCCACGCTCCCTCTCAATATCCATATTGTCAAGGATTTGATCCTTCATTTCCCTATCACTTACGGCACCACATTTTTGAATAAGCCTGTCTGCCAAAGTGGATTTTCCGTGATCAATATGTGCAACAATAGAAAAATTTCGTATATTTTCTTTCGGAGTTTTCATCTAAATTCACCCTTTTTATCTTATTGACTAAAAAGTACCATAGAATACAAATATTTCAATAAAAATTTGATATTTTTACTAAAAAAAGACTTTACAATCATAAAATAAAATTTTACTATCAGAAATGTTTCATAAACTACAAGAAAGGAGAAAGAGTATGAACACACTTATGTTAGTATTGGGTCTTATCTGGGTAATTGCTTTTGTAGTATATACAAAAACTGTTGCAACAAAGACTTTTAACAAAAAATCTACTTCAATTCTTGCAACTGTTGTTGCACCGATTGTTATCTTATTCTTGGCTATTTATACAACTGCACATTCTGTTGTAAGAATTGCAATGATAAATGACCCAGAAATCTTAACAGATACAATTAAGGAACTTGAAGAAGTTGAAAAACAAAAACAAGAAAAGGCCGCAAAAGAATCCCTTAAAAATGTAAAGGAAGATGATTCTAAATTTGCACCAACCATTGGTAATTTGGACGGCGACGTTGTTATCTATGAATTCTTTGATTTCAACTGTGGCTATTGCAAACGTGGAAATATGGCTTTAAGACAAGTTCTTGATTCTGACAAGAATGTAAAGGTTGTTTTGAAAAACTATCCAATCTTCCCATTCTCTCAAATTCCAGCAAAAGCTGAAATCGCAGCAAAAGAACAAGGTGTTGAAAAGTTAGAAGCATTCCACAATGCTTTGTTTGAAGCAAACCTTATGCCAGAAAGAGATGCAAAGGCAACCGAAAAAGATATCAACGACCAAATCAAAGCTATCGTTTTTGGAGTTGCACAAAAAGCTGGACTTGACGTTGAAAAGTTGAAAAAAGATATGGAAGCTCCTTCTGTTGAAGAAGAACTTTTAAGAACTCGTCAACTTGCAGAAAAACTTGGTATCCAAGGAACACCTGCATTCATCGTTGGTGAAAAATTCTTCCGTGGTTATGTTGATACACCAGTTATTATTGAAGCAATTGAAGCATCAAGATAATATTGGAAAATTTTAAAGGTCAGCCCCCATTTACATGGGGGTTTTCTTTTATACAAAAATAATTATTGACAAATTATTTTTAATCGTCTATATTCTAAAACATAAAATAAAAATAAGGAAAAAAATGTTATTGGCAAATACACTTATCAATTATAAAAAAAGATGTGCAAAAGAAAGTAATTTCAGGCTACCCCCAAAAATTCAAAAACAGTTTTTGGACAGTATCTTACAGGACCGCGTGGCCGAAGAAATTGATATTTATTTCACAAGGGTTAATCACAACAACGAGCCAACCGATTTTTCTCAAATATTAAACCCAGTAGAAGAAGTTATCACCCTTTACGTTAATAACAAAAAATTTTCCGAACAAATCACCCCATCACAACGCGATTTAATGTATGTTGTTTTTTCAACGTTAAGCAGACACCGCACAAAAAAGATTACATCCGAAATCAAAAATTTAAAGAATTTATCATTCCTTTTCAAAAAAATAACCAACGATGAATTTGTTGATGCCTTTGATGAAATATATGAAAAAATGCAATCAAGGAAACACAGACACCAACCAATAAATTCAATTGTTAAAGAAAAGAATACAAACAATCTTTCTCCAAATGTAATTCCATCAATGGTAAAAGAAAAAACACGATAATTGTTTTTTTACTTTACAAAAAAAGATTCTTGAATTATAATCCTAACATCTTTTGCGGATGGGTGGCAGAGCGGTCGAATGCGGCGGTCTTGAAAACCGTTGTGGGGGCAACTCCACCGGGGGTTCGAATCCCTCCCCATCCGCCACTTCTCCTTTTTGAATAAAAAAGTAAAAAGAAAGAAATATTTTTTATATTTTTAAAATTTTTACACACTATATTACACCCCAAAGTTTATAAAAAAATTTTGGGGTAAAATTTTACCCCTTGCATTATTTCGCGAATCGTGATATTATACTTATATACATTGATGATAGATAACTTATAACACTTTGAAAGGGTGATGACCTTTAAAGTGATTTTTTATACCTTAGTCAGTCATCGTAATAAAATCATCATCACCATACAAACTTTTACCATTGATATAAAAAGTTTTTCCATCATCGTTCTCATTTATCAATTCAAAACCGAAAAGGTTCAACAATTTCTTATTCATACGATAATGTGTTGGATTTTTCATCCCCATAAAAATATTTTCACGGCAATTATAACATTTTGCAAATACCGGAATTGTCGCCACCTCCCGCGAAAGGAACGAATGTCCTCGCTTGTTTTGACCAACCAATTCACCATGGTCACTTTGATAAATAATATATGTCGGTGCTCCGGTCTTTTGCGCAACTTCCCGCGCATATTTGAAAATATTTTTATTCAAATCATCCCACACCAAAACAGAATTGCTGTATTCTGCAACCTTTCGCGATTTCGTACTGTCATCATCCGGCTTAAACACATCAAACTTTTTATCAAAATTATAATGCTTCGCATAATCAAAATGAATTATGTTTTGATGGTACCAAATTATATTCTTGTCCCCAAGTTCAGCCGGCCTTGGCAACTTTGATAAAACAACATTCACCTCACCCTGCGAATAATTATTCGCTGACAACACCGGAACAATATTGATAAAGTTGTCAACCTTTCCCTCATAATCCGGATGTGTAGTATTTGCCTCAATAAACCAAGACTTAAATCCCGCCTGCTTTGCCAACGCTAAAATATCGGATTTTTTGTTTTGTTGCACGGCATAATTTTCCGGTTCCCTTTGCATATAAAAGTTCATCATAACCGAATACACCGTTGAAACACTTGACGAATACCCCTTTGAATAATAAAAAGTTTTATCATTTTTAAGACCATCCAAAAACGGAGTTGTCGGACGATTATATCCATAAAGGGACATAAAATTTGGATTCGCACTTTCTCCAAAAATATAAATAATATTTATACGCTTTGGTCCGGCAACATTTTCAATTTTGTATTCGGAAAAATGAGTATTATATCCGGAAAACAAAACCTTTGGCACCGCCTTAAACAAAATAAAGTTAAGCTTTTTAACGGCATTCACAAACACCGGCGCCTTTTTATTTGTACCCATATAAAAGAACGCCCGATTTTGGCGATTAACATCAACCACCATAAAAATAAAAACAAATGTTAAAATATAAAGTGCCACCTTTGACCGTTTGATTTTTCCATCAAATTTCACATCCAAAAATAACAACAATCCAGCCGGCAACAATACACAAATCGGCGCATATATAAGGTTAAGCGAATGAAGTGCACCATCAATCGTATCCCAAAGTTCGGACATCATCCAAACATAGGTATACGGCGTCGCAATCACACCAAAAAATGCAAAATGACAAAGTTCCATCCCACAAAAGAAAAGTATGATGAAAAACAACGTCCACCGCAATTTTTTATACGGAATTAAAACCATCAATCCGGCAACAAGCAACGCCTGAATAATATTGCCAAATGAATATTTACAAAGTCCATCATTAAAAATGCGAAACAAAAGATCCGGCACAACAACCAAACCCACCATCAAAAGGACGATACAAAATTGTTTAAACCAACCATTTTTAAACAACAATTTACAATTCAAAACTGGACTTTTCACCAAATTTTTTCTCCAAAATTTCCTTCATAAAACGTCTGTCCGCATCGGTAGTTTTTCGTCCATCATTGATACACATAATTTCAGATTTTGACTTATATGCTTTTTTAAGAGAAGAAATCTTGCACGATACATATTCAACATCCGATTTAAACAATTTTTCAAAAAATGATTTCTTCTTCGGAACACTCAACACTCCCTCTTGCTTTGCAATCATAAAATATTGATAAATTGCCCGTTGAACATCTTCAAAATCACGGAATTTATGCTGTTTGGTTTCTTCAATCTCATCATAAAAAAATTCATTACATTGTTTAAGCAACAATTTTTTATACGCATCAATTCCATGATGTGGAAAATAAGGAACATCCACACCTAATCTATCACGAACAAGTTTATATGCCTTCACAACAGTATGACCATATTGATGTTTATATTCTCTATTTTTTATTTTTTTATCCATCACACAAACAGCACGATTTTTTTCATCAAAAAAGAAACTTGGTGAAACCTTATTCCAAAAAAACATATCATCATTTGCATACAAAAAATCATCCGAAAGATTTTGAATATTGATAATATGAGTTTCTATTGCACACGAATTAAAACAAGGAAGAAACTTACTTGGCATTATTTCATTTTGATTTACAATTGTTATTTTAGGATTATCTAAATTTAACCATTTTGGAACCTGATTATCGGTAACAATATAAATATGATTTATCCACGAAGCATATTTTTCCACCGAACGAAGCGAGTATTTAAGTTCATCATTTTGCAAAAAACGACATGAAGCAACAGTATCTTTATTAAGAGCAATCCCCTTATACTTTGCCAAGGCATTCGCTTTTTTTTCCGCCCATTTTTCATCGGAACCATCAACCCACAAATAAACCAAATCAATTTTTTTATTCATATTTTCTTCTCCACCTTGGCATAATCAAAAATTTTACCTTTTGCACAATTCCAGCACGGGCAAAAAATTCCCGACGAAATTGTTTATAAAAAGGTGTAAATTCAGAAAAATACCACCACCTGTTGCAACATTTTGTAATCTTATTCCATGGATTGCAATTCACAAAATGCATAATAACAGAGTGTGCCACCGCATCCATAACTTCGGATTTTGTAAATATCCCCTCACGAACCATACGGGTATACTTATGCCCCGCCTTTGGTGTGAAATTATATTTAAGCGGTAAATAGCCAACCCGACCACAACAAACATAATTAAGCATATCTTGGTCCTTATACCTTAACCGTTCACCGACAAGAGATACAAGGCTTTTATAAACACCTTCTTCCCGCATCAATTTAAGGTTCATAAGCAACACACCACTGTTTATATAATCGCCCTGTTGTACGATATATTTTTTATCGGTTTTCGTTTGATATTTTTTCCATGCATGGTTAAGGTTCAATCCATCCTTTACCCCGAAAACAAGTTTGTCCCCCATATCCATTGAATAAAGTTCAAACAAATCGGAATTAAACACAGTATCAATGTCAACATAAACAATCCGGTCAATATCACGAATAAGGTTTGGAATTTGCAACCGATAATAATATCCCTGTGCATGGTTAAGCTTTGGATTATAAAAATCATCATTAACCGTATAAAACTTTATTTCCGCATTCGGATTACAGTATTTAACAATATCACGAAGTTGCCCCTTCATCGCATCGTCAACATCGGCAGACACCACCGCAAAGATATTATATTTAAAATCACCACCCGACATTGATAAAAGCGACGCAACAGATACGCCCATCTGTCGCCACAAATTTTTATCAAAACAATACGCCACATTTATTTCTTTTAACATTTTTTAATCCTAAACTTAATTCCCAACAAAGTAATGATTCGGTATTTTCCACACTTACTTCCTTGCATCCCAAAAATATTTTTCAAAGATAAATACTTTTTAACAAGATAATAAATAAAATACATTGGATAATCTTTTCGCAAATTTTTTGAAAGAATTTCAATCTGTTGTTTTGCCTTCAAATAATAACCATCACCTTTATTTAATTTAGAAGACAACTTGCAAACCAAATGAAAAAACGGTTTATAATATTTTTTCAACAAATCATTTTTATTCAAGAAAGAATAACATTCATTCATCGCAACAAAATCACTTAAACATTTTTCATCACTCATATTTGATAAAGCGGACATATTATGAATAACATAATTATATAATCTATTTGGTATTACACACACATTTTTACAAACAGAAATATATTCAAAATTAAACCATTTATCAAATCCACAAAGTATATCGTTCCTATTTAAAAAATTAACCTTATACTTTCTGATAATATCAATACGATATAATTTATTCCAAACAATTGCCCTATAATGATTTATATAATCTTTTGAAGTAAATTTTCCGAATTTTTTCACCGAAAAATCGGTCTTTCTATTTCCTAACATTATAGTGTTTGTATTATATTCAACCAAATCAACATTTTCTTTTCTCATAACATTAAACGCTGTTTCAACCAAATCTTTTTCAATCCAATCATCAATATCAACAAAAACAAAAAAATCTCCACTAACATTATCAATCAGTTCTTTTCTTGTAGAATCTTCTCCTCTATTTTCTCTTGAAATAATTTTTATACGATTATCTTTTTTCTGATATTCCGTTAAAATAG
>JAEDDP010000008.1 GCA_016297965.1 Alphaproteobacteria bacterium
TCAGGGGGGGGGTATCCTGTTATCAAGGAGATAATAAAGATATTTATCAATTAAATAGAATAATGTGTTTTGAAAGTACAAAATTTAAAAATTATTACTATGATTATTTTAAAATTTTACTAGAAAGTATTTTTTCTGTCAAAAATAAAGATAAATATTATAAAGTATTAACATTTTTAGGAATTAAAATAAAAATCAAAAGAAGAAATAAACAATAAAATTTTTACTCTATTTACCTATTTTCCCCTCTTTCCAATTTTATGAGGGGAATTTTATTTTTCCTTGAAGTATATTTAGTAGGATTTAGAATATAGGAAGATAATGAAAGGATGAAAAATGGATAAAAATAAAATTATTAATGAATTAAAGGAAGAGATAAAAAATAAATATGATGAAACTAGAAATGCTGTTGGTGAAAAAATTTTTAGAGGTCATAGTAGATGTATAAGTACAGATATTGAAGATACAATTGCTAGATTTATTTCAAAAATATTATCAGAATATAAAATTTTTTTAGATCCAAGTATTACAATCAATAAGAAAACATATAGACCGGATTTATTAGTTATAAATCAAAAAGACGAAGTTGTAGCATTCATGGAAATTAAGGCAAGAATGGGATATTGTCGTGATGCTAAAGCTAAAGAAGCTTTAAATAAGATGATAACTTACGATAATAAGTTTAAAAATAATGATTTAACGTGTAAATTTTCTTATGGATCAAGTCCCGTAAAAGTTAAATATGATAAAAATGTAAAGTTATTTTTTGTTTCGTTATCTTCAAATAATTGTAGTAATCATGATCATATAAAAAATAATGAGTATGCTAGAAATACAAATAAGCATAAACTTGTATCTTATTTTACACTGTTTAAAGGAATATATGATGATTTAAAAAACGTAGATAAAGAATTAAATGATATAAGTATAGATAATTTTTATGATGCAATAATAAAATTATAAATGATTAAAGTTCTCTTTGTTTATCTTGGTAATATCTGCCGTTCTCCTATGGCTCAGTTTGTGTTTCAACAAATGCTGGATGAGGCGGGATTAACTCATTTATTTGAAATTGATTCAGCAGGGACCGAGAGTTATAACGAAATCAATCATGCTGGAATTCATTACGGGACAAGGGATATTTTGACGCAAATGCATGTGCCTTTTGTGGAGCATTATTCCCGCCAAATTCGTAGATCCGACTATGAAAAATTCGACTATATCATCGCGATGGATGAAAGCAATGTGGAGGATATTCAGGCGTTGATTGGTGCGGACAAAGACCACAAAATCAGCCTTCTTTTAGACTATACAAACCATCCCAGAAAGATCAAAGACCCATGGTACACCGGTAACTTCGATGAAACCTATTGGGATGTTTATGAAGGATGCCAATGTTTCTTGAAATATCTTAGAAAAGAAGGTAAAATATAAATAATTCCATTTTGAATTAATCGTAAAAGAAATATTGCTTTATGTGTTTGTGTAAAGTATAATTTCTTATTATTAATTGATGGAGTATAAAATGTCCACACCTGAAGAAGTTGCTAGAATTAAAATAGATGAGTTGCTTACTCAAGCAGGTTGGATTATTCAAGACAGAAGTGAGTTTGATAGGACTGCCGGTTTGGGTGTTGCTGTACGTGAATTTTTAATGGATGATAATACAGAAGCGGATTATCTTTTGTTTGTAGATGGTAAAGCTTGTGGTGTTATTGAAGCTAAAAAATTTGGTGAAACATTAAGTGGTGTTGAAAATCAATCTAGTGGATATTCTTGTCATTTACCTGATTATGTTAAAAATTGGATGATGCCACTACCTTTTATTTATGAAACAACTGGTCTTGAAACATATTTTACAGATGGTCGTGATATAAATGCTGTATCAAGAAAAGTATTTGCTATACATAAACCAGAAACATTATATTCGTGGTTACAAGACGATGATACTTTAAGAAATAGATTAAAAAAATTTCCAGAAGTTAATCCTGTTGGTTTAAGACAATGCCAATACGAAGCAATAAATGGTTTGGAAAAATCTTTTTCTTCTAATTCTTCTAGGTCATTGATTTGTATGGCAACAGGAGCAGGAAAAACTTATACTGCTTGCAACTTTGTATATCGTTTACTTAAGTATGGTAAAGCTAAAAGAATTTTGTTTCTTGTCGATAGAAATAATTTGGGAAGACAAACAAAGAAAGAATTTGAAAACTTCAGATTAAAAGATGAAAATCGTTTATTTACAGATGTATATATTGCTTCACATTTACAAACAAATACAATAGATAAAGATGCAAAAGTTGTAATAACTACAATACAAAGACTTTATTCGATGCTTAGAGGAGAAGCTGAGTACAATCCTGAAGATGAAGAAGTTTCTGCTTTTGAACTTGGTAGTATGGGAAAACCAAAAGAAGTTGTTTATAATCCACAAATTCCACCTGAATATTTTGACTTTATTATAACAGATGAGTGTCACCGTAGTATTTATGGGGATTGGCGTCAGGTATTGGAATATTTTGATGCATTCTTAATTGGATTGACAGCAACACCATCAAAACAAACATTGGGATATTTTAATCAGAATTTGGTATCTGATTATCCTTATGAAAGATCTGTCGCAGATGGAGTAAATGTTGATTATCAGGTATTAAGAATAAAAACAGAAATTTCTGAAAATGGTGGAAAGATTGATAAGAATTTCCAAGTGCCAGTTCGTGACAAAAAATCAAGGAAAGTTTTGTATGAATCTCTTGATGAAGATAAAGAATATACAGCAAAGGATTTGGATAGAAGTGTGCTTGTTCCTAACCAAATAAGGACCATTATGGAATGTTATAAGAATTCCATATTTACAGATTTATTCCCTGATAGAGAACCAACATGGATACCAAAAACTTTAATTTTTGCCAAAGATGATAATCATGCAGAAGAAATTGTTCGTATTACACGTGAAGTTTTTGGTAAAGGAAATGATTTTTGTAAAAAAATTACATGTAAAGTTACCGGTGGTGTTAAAGCAGAAGATCTTATTAAAGAATTCCAAAGTTCACCTCAATTCAGAATTGCTGTTACTGTTGATATGATCGCAACAGGAACAGATATAAAGTCTTTGGAAGTACTTATATTTATGCGTGATGTTCATTCTTCTTTATATTATGAACAAATGAAAGGTCGTGGAGTTCGTTCCATAAATGATACTGATTTAAAGTCTGTAACTCCAAATGCAAACGGAAAATCAATGTTTTATTTAATTGATGCCGTTGGTGTAACGGAAAGTAAAAAGAGTGCTTCTCAACCTTTGGAAAGGAAAAAAGGAACTCCATTAAAGAAATTATTGGAACAAATTGCACAAGGTAAACAAGATGAAGATGCAATTTCTTCCCTTGCTGGTCGTTTAGTTAATCTTGATAGAAAGCTTGATGATAAAGATAAGAAACGAGTTATTGAATATACTAATGGAATGTCTTTAACACAAGTTTCTGGTGAGTTATTAAACACAATAGATGAAGACTTTATTGAAAAACATGGTGTTAGGGAAATTGAAGAGCTAAAAGAAAAAATTCTTACTCCATTTAATAAACCGACATTTAGACAAGTGATTTTGGAACTTTCTGAAAAGTCAAAAATCTATATTGATGATATAAGTACTGATAAAGTTATATCTGTTGATAAAAACAAGGAAAAAGCATCTTCAATAGTAAAATCTTTCAAGAACTTTATAGAGGAAAATAAAGACGAAATTACAGCACTTTCTATTATATATAATGCTTCGTATCAGCAGAGACATTTAAGTTATGAAAATATTGCTGAATTGCATGAAAAGTTAAGATTGGCACATCCTCCTCTTGCTTTGGCTGATATATGGCGAGCTTATGAAGTTATGGAACAAGATAAAGTTCAACACGTTTCTCGTCCGGAAAAGTTGTTGACTAATATAATACAACTTGTCCGTTTCTCCCTTGGTTTTGATGAAAAGTTGGAAGATTTTGGTAAAGTTGCAAGTAGCAGGTATGAACTTTGGCTTGGTCGCCAGAAAAGGGCAGGTATAGAGTTTACAGAAGAACAAAAAGTCTGGCTTGATAGGATAAAAGATTATATAATAAATAATGTATATATTACCAAACAAAATGTTCAGGAAGCATTTTCTGAAAATGGTGGAATATTAAAACTTACCAACTTATTTGGTGACAAAACTGAGAAGATTTTAACCGATATGTCATTAGCCTTGGTAGCGTAAAGGAGATATGAAATGAGTGAAAAAGATACAAGAGAGATAACAAAAAAAGATTGGGAAGAACTATTAAATACTGTTTATAACCAAATATTACTAAGTGCTGTTATCATACCAAAACAGATATACTCTGCTTTAGATTTTATAAATAGTAATATTACAGTATTAACATCAAAAAATCTTAATTTATATATGGATTATTATAATAAAATTAGATCACGTTCTCGTTTACTTGAAATTAGGAGAAATGAAGATTCTAAAAATATAAAAATTATAAGTGATTTAATTAGACAAATTTTTGATTATATTCTTGAATTAGAAAAATCAATAAAAAAAAATTCAGGAGTTACAATACACTATCCTATAGTAGATAAAGATGATTTAAATGCAAAAGAAATAGATTTATTAAAAGCAAAATTTTCTGTTGAATTATCTTCTATAAAAGATGAAATACAAGAATTAAAGAATATCAATTTTCATAAACAATCATCAGAAATTAAATCTGTTTTAAATAAAGTAAAGAAACAAAAGACAGAAATTGATAGTATTGTTGGGACTATTTCTGAAAATGCAAATGCAGGTAGATATATTCAATATTCAGAAAGAAATAGAAAATCAGCTAGATGGTTGTTTTGGTCTAGTATTATAATAATGTTTTTGATTGCAGGTTTTTCAATTTATCATTTATGGAATTTAAATAATATAGATAATGCTAAAATTTTATTAAGATTATCTTTAGGTGTATTTATTTTATTACCAGCTTTATTTATGATGAGAGAATCCAAAAAATTGAAAGATAAAGAATTTCAATTTAAAGATATGGAATGTAGAATTATGACATCAGGTGTATTTATTGATAGTTTAGATTTAGATAAATCAGAAAAAGATAAATTAAAAGCGTCTTTGATTCGTGATTTCTTTTCTATTCCTATTGAATGTCGTGATGATGGAGGATTGCCACCAATAGAAAATATTTGTGAGATTATAAAAGCGTGTATAACAAAGGAAAAGAATGACAAATAAATTACCTTTAAATTGGTGTGAGTGTAAATTTTCAGACTTGTTAGAGATATATACTGGAAATAGCATAAATGAACAGGAAAAAGTATCTAAATATACAAATTTAGATTCTGGTTACAATTATATAGGAACAAAAGATATAAGTTTTGATCAAACTATTAATTATAACAATGGTGTTAAAATACCTTTTGATAATAAAAATTTTAAAATTGCACCAAAAAATACTCCCTTATTATGTATTGAAGGAGGAAGTGCTGGTAGAAAATTAGCATATACAAAAGAAGACGTTTGTTTTGGAAATAAATTATGCGCATTCGTTTCTAAAAATGAAATTATCAATTTATATATTTTCTATTTTTTACAAAGTAGAGAATTTCGTTCGATATTTTCATTAAATAAAAATGGTTTGATTGGAGGCGTATCCCTTAATAAAATAAAAAATTTAGGATTACGTATACCTCCACTTGCTGAGCAGAAGAGGATTGTGGGGAAGATTGAGGAGATATTTGCAAAGATTGATGCCGGTGTGGAAAAACTTAAATCCGCACAGGAAAAAATCAAACAATACAAACAATCCGTCCTTCATTCCGCCTTTACCGGCAAACTCTACAAAGCTACAGAATGGAAATCTTGCACTCTTGGTGATATTGTATCCAAGGATAAATATGCTATGAAAAGAGGTCCTTTTGGAAGTTCTCTAAAAAAAGAATATTTTGTAGAAAAAGGAATTAGAATTTTTGAACAGTATAATCCAATTAATGAAGATCCATATTG
Source organism: Alphaproteobacteria bacterium (assembly GCA_016297965.1). Classification (GTDB taxonomy): domain Bacteria; phylum Pseudomonadota; class Alphaproteobacteria; order Rs-D84; family CACZYB01; genus CACZYB01. The sequence continues at coordinate 6,029 of JAEDDP010000008.1, forward strand.
GGCTAGATACTTCATCACAAAAGAAAAATTTAAAGAAATGGAAACTTTTAAAGCTGGTGCTGGAGATTTATTAGTAAGTTGTTCTGGAACATTAGGAAAAATTTTATTATTACCAGATGATGTGGAAGATGGAATAATAAATCAAGCATTATTAAAAATTCGTTTAGATAATAATAAGGTCTTAAATCTATTTTTTATTCATTGGTTTAATTCTCCCAAAACACAAAAATTAATATTAGATAGTGTTAGAGGAGCGGCAATACAAAATATTGCATCAGTAAAAGAATTAAAACAGATAAATTTTCTACTCCCAACTCTTCCAGAACAAGAAAAAATAGTTGAAGAAATTGAAAAGAGGTTCGCAAAAGCGGATAAAATGTTGGAGGTTGTTGAAAAATCTCTTAAATCTGCCGAACAACTGAAACAATCTGTTTTAAAGAAGGCATTTGAAGGAAAACTTGTTCATCAGGATCCAAATGATGAACCGGCATCTGTGCTTTTGGAACGTATCAAATCCGAAAAACAACAAAACGAAAAAGTAAAAGGAAAAAAGAAATGATATTGCTATGGGATAGTTTTTGTAAGTTACTTTCTAGCAATCTATTTTCTGGTTTCGCTGGTGTTTGTATTGGAGGTTTTATTACATATTTTATTAATAACAAGGTTGAAGAAAAGAGATTAAATGAAAAACAAAAACTTCTTTATTCTGTTTTAAATGATATTTTGAAACAAGTTAAAGTTATCTTAGTTGGAACTTTTGAAGGAGCTGCAAAGTCTCCTTATGGATATTATAGAAATCCTCATACAGAGACAAAAGCCATAATTCCATTATTTGATAATTTAATTTCAGAAGTAAGTATTTTACCTTCAAGTAAAAATAAAACTTTATTGATAGAACTTTATACTGAACTAAAGGATTTTATATACAATAATGAAAATTATAAAATAAGATTGGAAAATTTAAGATTATTTAGAAAAGAAATGATGCCTGATAATTTTACAACATTAAATTGTAAAAATTATATGGATTACTTTGATGTAGATATTATTTTATTTAATGAAGAAAGAAAGTTAAATTCATTGATTAGTAAAGATTTTTTTAAAGCTCAAAGAACTCTAATAGATAATTTGTGTTTTCTTAGTGATTTAACTGAAAAAACATGTGCAAATTTAATTTTTAAAATAGATAATATTTTAAGTAATAGTTGGGAGAATAAAAATGACAGAAAATAATTTAGTTACAAAAGTTTGGAATTATGCAAGTGTTTTGGCTCAATCTGGTGTTGGATATACTGATTATGTTTCCCAATTAACATATCTTTTATTTCTTAAAATGGATGATGAAAATGTTTCATTGCTTGGTAATACAACTTTGATACCAGAAGATTGTTCGTGGAAAAAGCTTCTTGCTGTTTCCGGTGTTGAACTAGAAGAAAAATACGAAAAGACACTTGAAACTTTATCAAAACAAGATGGAATTATCGGAACTATTTTCAATAAAGCACAGAATAAAATTTCTAATCCTGCAAATTTATCAAGACTAATATCCCTTATCAATGGGGAAATCTGGATGGGATTAGATGTTGATGTTAAAGGGGAAATTTACGAAGGATTATTGCAGAAAAATGCTCAAGAATCGAAAGGTGGTGCCGGACAATATTTTACACCACGTCCTTTGATTAGAGCTATGGTTGAAGTAATGAAGCCAACACCCGAAATGACAATATGTGACCCAGCATGTGGAACAGGAGGTTTCTTGCTTGCTGCTTATGATTATATGAGAAAGCAAACGGAGAATAAAGAAGTTATTAAAAACCTAAAAGAAAACAAGATTTTTGGAACAGATATTACACCGTTGGTTGTTAGTCTTTGTGCAATGAATATGTATTTGCATGGTATCGGCGGTAAAAATAGTCCTGTGAAGGAAGCAGACTCCCTTATGTTCGCTGGGGATATGCGTTATGATATGGTACTTGCAAATCCTCCTTTTGGTAAAAAAGGGGGGTTGAAAGTTATGGGTGAAGATGGTTCTGTTAGCGTTGAAAAAGAAAACTATAACAGGGATGATTTTATTGCTACTACTTCAAATAAGCAAATAAATTTCTTGCAACATATCATGACAATACTTAAAACAAATGGCCGTGCAGCAGTTGTTGTTCCGGATAATGTTTTGTTTGAAGGTGGTGCAGGTGAAAAAGTTCGTAAAAGACTTTTGAATGAATTTAATTTACATACTATTTTAAGACTTCCTACCGGTATATTTTATGCTCAAGGAGTTAAAGCTAATGTCCTTTTCTTTGATAAGTTTCCTCCACTTGAAAATGATCATAGAACAAAGAATGTTTGGATTTATGATTTTAGGACAAATGTAAATTTGACTTTGGTTACAAATTCTTTAAAGGATGAGCATTTAAAGAATTTTGTTGATGTATATAAAGCAGATGATATATCAAAAAGAGAAGAGACAGAGAGATTTAAAAAGTTTTCTTATGATGAGATAATAAAAAGAGATAAAACAAATCTTGATATTACTTGGATAAAGGATGAAAGTTTGGAGAGTTTAGAAAACCTCCCAGAACCAGAAGTTTTAGCAGATGAAATTGTTTCAAATCTTGAAGATGCATTGAATGATTTTAAGGGTATTGAGAAGTAAATTATTTATAAAAAGAAAGGAGTTAAAATGGGTGAATATAGTTTTGTATCTGTAGGGGTATAAACTATTTTCTTGATTTATATATATAAAGATGAGTTAGATATTGAATAGATTGATTTAATAGTAAAAAGCCTCTTAATAGAGGTTTTTTCGTTAAAATTTTTCAAACTTTGATTGAAAAATACTGTTTTTTTTAGTTATTTTTGTGTCTTTTTGCTTGTAATTCCAAAACAACAGAGTGTTATCAGGGGATATAGAAAGATTTTGTAAACAAATATCAAAAGCAGAAATTGCAAGGGTATTAAATCGCTCCCATCTAATATTCATCGGGATACACAAAAATCGTTATAAATACACGAAATTTACTTAAAGGAACGATTTACATCCGCACGAATACTTTCAAACAAAAAAAAACATCCATCCCAAACATACCCCAAAACAAAAATTGTAAGAAATGGTGCGCCATAGAGGAGTCGAACCTCTAACCTTCTGATCCGTAGTCAGATACTCTATCCAATTGAGCTAATGGCGCAATATTGACCTATAAGAAATAAAATATAGAGATATTATACTCATAAAAATCCAAATTTCAACAAAAATTAAAATTTTTTTAAGCCATAAATCCTTTTTATGTCCTTTTTTATGTTTTTCCTGTACGGGGTAAGCTTTTTATACTCAAAATACTTAAAGGCATAAGGGTGCAAAGATTCCGGATGCCAAGGCTTTCCAGGATTTGTATAATGAATGATAAAAGGAGAAAATACTATATCTAATATTTCTTGTTCTGTTTTTGAATTATTAAATGCAAAAGAAAAACATTGACAATTCCAACGAGTACTAACAAACTTTACTTTTTCATTTAAAACATAATTTAATACATCTTGGTCTTCATGTTCCAACTCTCCGATATTACCTAAATTTTCAGTTGCATCAAACAACTTTTGAGTTATGTCACTTTCGCACCATTTTTTTGAATTTATAAGTAAGACGCCAGCATTAAAATAACGCTTTATATTATATTTTTTCGCAAAATCAAAAGATACCATTGAATCCTTTACAGCCAAGGCAAGGTTTTCATCAAAATCCATATTATAAAGTTGTTCAAGCGAAGTATTTACCACAATATCACAGTCCAAATAAAGGCACCGGTCAAGTTCCGGTTTAAGTTCAACAATAAGATATTTGGCATATGTAGCCAAACTTAGGTGTAAATTTTTTATAGGATAATTTTTGAATATTTTCATATCAACCTTTAAATATTCAATATTAAAGTCCTTGTATTTTTTAAGGCTTTCAATTTTCTTTTTATCCCCACGTAAAAGCCCACTGTCAATTATATAAAAGTTGAATTGGTCAAAGTTCCGTGCATTTACAAGAATAGAAACCATTGCAACACAAAGATGTTCAACATAATTATGATCCACGGCAAAAAATATATTCATCCTTGTCTTTGAATATGGTGTATTGGTGTATATGGCTTGTAATTTTTCCCCAAGATAGCAATCAAATCCATTTTTAACCCTTATACATGCATCCTTCATACCCAAAAGAAATTGTAAATATGCATCGTTAAATGCTGGGTATAAATCAAAAAGGTTTCTTTCTTGAAGCATTTTTGGTACCCATGTTCCCAAAGTCCTTATGGCTTCAAATTCCATAATGCCCTTATTCATTTCATAAGCATCATTAAGAGAAGACCCCTGATGCATCACATAGTTATATAATTTGTTGGTTATTCGGTATACATTTTTTGATAAAAGACAATAGGTAAGTACAAAATATTCGTCTTCATGTGTTGAAATGGGTGGAAAACGAAGATGATACTTATCAATAATTGATTTCTTAAAAATTTTGTTCCACAAAACACACATAACATTTATTGCTGCTGTTGGTGTCATTTCCCATTTTTCATTTTTTGCAACACAAAAACTTTCTTTTGAAAGATTTTTTCGTACCCCAAGCCCCTTTTCAAAAATATCATTTGTACTACATTCAACTAAATCAACATCATATTTTTTTAATGTTCGAAGAAGTTTTTTACACATATTTTTTTCAAACCAATCGTCACTGTCGCACCACATAATGTATTCCCCAGATGCAGACGAAAGTCCAACATTACGAGAATAGGCAATACCCATATTTTTTTCATTATTTACAATCTTTACACGGGCATCCTTTTTTTGATAATCATAAAGGATATTAAGTGAATTATCGGTTGAGCCATCATTAACACAAACAATTTCAATATTTTTATATGTTTGATGTAAAAGGGCATCAATACATTTTTTTATTCTGTCTTCTCTGTTATATACCGGTACTATGATAGAAATAAGGTTATTTGGCTTCATCGTTTATCCCCATACGTTGTTTTTGTGATGTAATTTCAACAACCGTTGCCCAAAATTCATTATCCAAATTATCAAGCTCTTTATTCAAATCTTTTATGCTGTCTATAAATTTTTCCATTTTAGGGGTAAGAACGTTTTTTTTATCGGCATTTTGAATATCTTTTTTTCCTTTTTGTTCTTCCCTTATTTTATCAAGGTATTCACCAAAATCTCCAACCATATCTGCCATATCCATAAGTTTCTTATTTATAATGGAAAATTGTTCCAACAATTTTTGCATTTCCGGCATTTGATTTGATATAACAAATCCACCAACATTAAGTTCTGGCGGAATAACGGTAAAATCATTACCAAATGGATTTTTTTTTCTAAACATAATTACTTACTTCCAAATGAAAAACACGATAGCACAAGACAACAAAAAAAGAAAGCAAAATATACTTTCTTTTTTGTGTTATCATAAACATACATTTTTTATAATTTTGTAATACGGCAGGATACAGAGCCAGAAGCATATCCATCAACCGCACCTGTTCCAACATCCTTACTTGATGTTCCAGAAACAGATCTTTGACTTGATGATCCACTACCACCATTCCAACATTGTCTTGAAATACAATTGCAACTTGCATTACCACCGTTTGTTGCCCGTGAAAGTCCGAATGTTCTTGTATTACCATCTTCCTTTCCTCTTATAACAAGTTGAGGAGCACCACTATTATACTCATAAGAAGCAGTTGATTTTTGATTCAAATAAACAACATAGGCAAGGGTATTACCTGAACCACCGGCACCACCAGATGCAGAAACAGCAGGTTGAGCCGATGAATACGAAGTGCAATAGGTGCCGATGACGTTTCCATACATATTGGTCTGTTTCACCAAATTAGTGCAAGTACTTGCTACTGCACCACAACTTGCATTATTTCCACTTGAAGCATTTGATGTTTTCATTGTAACTCTGTACCAACCAGGTGCAAGTTCAACAGATCCATTTGATGTGGAAAAATCCCTTACAACTGAACCTGAACGAGTTGATACTGAAAAACAGTTTCCAACACCAATAGCCCCAGGGCTTGATGTTGTTCCATCTGGACATGGAAAACATTGATAAATTGTTTGCGCATGTGCCGATGTTGTAAACGAAAAAATTCCCAAAAATGCGAACTTTTTCAATATCTTATTTAAAAGATTTAATAACTTCATCTTCATTTTAGTTTTCTCCTTTTTTATTGTTATTCTTTTACATAAGTAACTTTTGAATCTACAAGCAAATGACCATACATTCCGGATGGACATCCTGAAGCTACATTCACAGCATAGTACCCACTTGGGCAACCAGTTGTGAATGCCATACCATAATATCCCGAAGGACACTTTATCGGTTGGCAATCAACAGCAAATTCAGTTGCCGCCGTTGCCATAAGACCACTTGCAGTTTGAATCATTTCACACTTTTTACACTTTCTTTGATTTATATCATAGACATAACCTTCATTGGTACGGCAACTGCATTGGGTTGGTTTACCAACCGCACTTGGCTTATACGAAGGTTCCTCTATTGGATTCCCAGGACAACCAACGCAATACTTTGAAAGGGTCTGTTGAATAGAATCCAAAGACACAGCATAAGAATTATGCGAAAAGAACAAAGTGAATGCAATTAAGCATACGCTTTTAAGATTTTTCATGGCTATTTTTCCCCCGTCCCATTTTTATTCAAAAAATATGAACAAATCCAATATAACAAATAGAAAGATAAATGTAAAGTAATTTTTTCTATTTATTACAAATTTACTAATGTGCATCCTTCCAATTATCGGCAACACCAACTTCGGCAATCAAAGGAACCGAAAGCTTTACAACATTTTCCATCGTGCTTTTTATAATCTCGGTTGCCCGTTGGATAAGGTCTTCTTTTACTTCAAAAACAAGTTCGTCGTGTACCTGTAAAAGCATACGAACTTCACCGTCAAGATTCTCTGTCTTTAAAATTTGTTGTATTTTATTCATTGCTTTTTTAAGGATGTCCGCCGCCGTTCCCTGACACGGTGCATTTATCGCCGCACGTTCGGCATAGGATTTAAGCTTTGGATTATTTATGTTTGCAATGAAAAGCTTTCGTCCATCCATCGTTTCAACATATCCATTTTTGTGTACAAAGTTTTTAACTTCATCCATATATGATAAAATTTCCGGAAATGTTTTGAAATAACTTTCAATATATCCCCTTGCTTCTTCCTGCGGTATTTCAAGTTGTCGTGAAAGCCCGAATGCCGATATTCCATAAATGATGCCAAAATTTATTGCCTTTGCTTTCCTCCTTATATCCGGCGTCATTTCCACTTCCGGTATGCCAAATACATGTGAAGCGGTCCGTGTATGAATATCAACATTGTCAATAAAGGCCTGTTTCAAATTTTTCACATCGGCAAGAACCGCCATAAGGCGAAGTTCAATTTGCGAATAATCCGCCGCCAAAATTTTGTACCCATTTGATGCAATAAATGCCGACCGTATATCCTTACCAAGTTCGGTCCTGATTGGAATGTTTTGAAGATTCGGATCATTTGATGAAAGCCGTCCAGTTGATGTTCCGCATTGAAAATAATTCGTGTGAACCCGTCCATCCCGTGGAAGTACCTGACCCACAAGAGCATCTGTGTATGTACTTTTAAGTTTTGAAAGTTCCCTATATTTCAAAACTTTGTCTGCAATATTAAATCCTTGATATGAAAGTTGTCGTAATATTTCAACATCCGTGGAATAGGTCTTTTTGTTCTTTTCCGGATATGCGATTCCCATATGTTCAAACAAAACTTCCCCAAGTTGTTTTGGTGAAAGTATATTAAATTCTTCCCCTGCAAGCTGGTATATTTCGTTGCCAAGTATTTTAAGTTCACCTTCAAATTTCTGACTCAAAGATTGAAGTTTTTCCGTGTCAACCTTTACTCCCCATTCTTCCATTTCAAAAAGACAGTATACAAGTGGTAAATCTATATTTTTATATACCTCTGTCTTATCCTCATTTTTGATTCGCTCATTGAATACATTGTAAAGACGAAGTGTTATGTCCGCATCTTCCGCCGCATAATCAAGTGCCTTATCAAACGGAACTTCATTAAATCCAATTTGTGCCTTTCCCGTACCACAAACATCCGTGTAATGAATTGTTGTATAGTTAAGGTGAAGATTCGCAAGCTCGTCCATATTATGAAGATTTTTTGAACTGTCAAGGACATAACTCATTACCATTGTGTCTTCAATCGGAAATACATTTATCCCCAGTTGCCGGAAAATATGCATATCATATTTTATATTATGCCCAATCTTTTTTATATTCGGATTTTCAAGCAATGGTTTAATTTGTGGGATAAGTGTTTGAAGAGGTATCTGACCGTCCTGAAAAACATCCTTTCCATCATTAAAAAGATCCCCACCATCAAAAACTTTTTTAATGTGTCCTATTGGGATATAGCATGCCTCACCTTCATCTGTGGCAATTGACATACCAACAATATTTGCACTTAAACTGTCAAGTCCGGTCGTTTCCGTATCCACGGCAAAAATTCCCTTGTCCTCACACTTTTTTATCCATTTTTGAAGTGTTGGAACATCCTGAATCAATTCATATTTTTTTTCAATTTTTTTATTGTAAACTTTTGTCGTATCAACATTGTTATTTATGTTTTGTATTTCCGGAGCATTCGCATCAAAAATTTTATTAACACTGTCAATAAAGTTATTCGCCTTGGTCATAAGGGATTTAAATTCCATTTCCTCTAAAAACTTCATAACTTTGTCTTTTTCAACCGGACAATTTACAATTGAACTAAGCGAAAAATCCAACGGAACTTCACGACAAAGTGTTGCAAGCTTTTTTGAAATTAGTGCATTTTCGGCACCATCAATAATCATTTGCCTGCGTTTGTCCTGCTTTATGTTTCGTGCATTTTCAAGAAGTGTTTCAATATTTCCATATTTGTTTATAAGCTCTGATGCTGTTTTCGGACCGATTCCCTTTACCCCCGGAATATTATCGGTACTGTCCCCGATAAGGGCTTGTACTTCAACAACCTTTGCCGGTTCAACACCAAACTTTTTTAACACATCCTCCTCATTTATATCTTTGTTTTTAAGGGGGTCGTGTATGCGAATATTTTCATCCATCAGTTGCATTAAATCCTTATCCGAAGAATAAATTACGACTTTATCTCCATGGGCTTCTGCCTGTGTGGCATAGGTCGCGATAAGGTCATCCGCTTCATAATTTGCTTGCTCTATGGATGCAATATTAAATGCTTCCACCGCCTTTCTTATATATGCAAATTGAGGAATAAGTTCCGCCGGTGTTTCCGCACGGTTTGCCTTGTATTCCGGATAAATTTCATTCCTGAAATTTCGCCTTGCCTTATCAAAAATAACGGCAATAATTTCATTTGGATTGTGTCTTTCATTCAAAAGTTTCAAAAGCATACTGCAAAATCCATACACTGCACCAACCGGAAGATTATCGCTTCGTGATATAGGTGGCAAAGCATAAAATGCCCTGAAAATATATCCGGAACCATCAACAAGAATGTATTTTTTTTGCATTTTTTAACCTCATTTATTTTTTGAAATCAAGTCCAATATCGGTAAAAAATTCCGGCACATCACGCCAATTTTCCTTTACCTTCACAAAAAGGAAAAGGTTCACCTTTTTCCCCATAATAAACGCCATTTCTTCACGTGCCTTTATGCCAATTGCCTTTATTTTTGCACCACGTTCACCAATGATAATTGATTTATGATTTTCCTGACTTGTGTATATAGTTTGTTTTACGGTAAATGAATTTTTTTCTTCCTCTATACTGTCTGTTTTAATTGCAATAGAGTAGGGAAGTTCCTGATGAAGAAGTGCGTAAACTTTTTCCCTTGTAATTTCCGCCAAATGAAGTTCCAATGGCAAATCGGTTTTTGTATCCCTATCAAAAAAGAATGGAGATTCCGGCATCTGACCTTTAATCCAATTCATCATATCACCAACACCATCATTTTGAAGGGCGGAAATCATAAATATTTCACGGAATAAATCAGGCGCAATTTTCATAATGTCAGATGTCAATTTCAAAAGCTTTTCTTTGTCAAGAAGATCCACCTTGTTAAGGCATAGAGCAATAGGAGTTTTTATCGTCCGTAAATGCTTAACAATATTATCAAATGTTGGGGTTATCCCCTTATGTGCATCAAGCAAGAATATAACACAGTCGCTGTCATTCATTGCGGACCATGCACTTGAAACCATTGCCTTATCAAACTTTCCCTTTGGATTAAAAATTCCCGGTGTATCAATAAAAACCATTTGTGTATCACCATCCGTTTTAACACCGCGAATTTGATTTCTTGTCGTTTGAACCTTGTGTGATGTAATTGAAACCTTTGTTGCAAGGATTGTATTCAAAAGGGTTGATTTACCACTGTTTGTTGCACCGATAAGGGCTACAAATCCACATCTTGTTTGTTCATTATTTTTATTTAACATTTTCTTCTTTCGTAAAGTTTTGTATTGCTTTAAGGATACCAGATTTTTCCCATTTATCAAGGATTATATTTTTCCCTTTACCACATTGAATTTTTTCTAATTCAGTGGCGAATTTTTTCCTGCTTAATACAAAAGTTTTTGAAAATTCTCTCATACAAAGGTTGAATGTATCCTCATCAAAATTTTCATAAAAATATTGACTGCAAAAACGAAAATAACGAAGTATTCTTAACGGATCATTACTTATACTTTTACTTGCATTTCCAATAAAACGAACCACACCATTTTTAATGTCATTTGCCCCGTTGAATTGGTCAAAAATTTCCATATTCTGGTTTACATATATTGCATTCATCGTAAAATCACGACGCCAGGCATCAATCCTTCGGTTTTTTATAAATTCCACCTTTGGAAATCGGGATTTACCATACATATCCTTTCTGAAACTTGTTATTTCAAATGTTTTCCCGTTTATATTAGCGCATATTGTTCCGAATTTTTTACCCTTATCCGAAAATTCAATTTGTGCCGAACCAAGTATATTCGTAATTTCATCGGGTTTTGCCGGTGTTGAAAGGTCAATATCGGTAATTGGAAATCCTGCAATTTCATTTCTTACCGCTCCACCAACAACAAATAAATACTTTGCATTTTCATTAAATAAAGAAAATAATAATTGAACTTCCGGCTCTTTTAAAAAATCAAAATTCATTCTAAATCCTTGCATCTTTTATGATTCTAGTATAACATAAAAAGCAAAATTAAGGAATTATTTTGTTAAAGTATAAAATCAAAGTTTTGTTTTACCTTATGTGTGTAAATTTTGCCTTTACAGACACGGTATATTCTGCACCAAAAAATGCGAATAATTTGGCACAAATAAATAAACAAATTGCCGAAAAAAAACGAACTACGGCCTTACTTGAAAAACAAAAAAAACAATTATCCGAAGAAATTCGCGCGACCCAAAATAAAATGGTCGCAATTGCCAATAACGTGAAAACTTATGAACGGCAAATTTCTGGATATGATAAACAACTTGCCACCCTTAAAATAAAGGAACGGATTTTAAATAAAAAGATTGAACAAAACAATGCGGAACTTATAAAAATAATTGCCGTTTTTGAAAATATTGCCATGGTGCCAAAGGGCTATCTTTTCTTTTCCGGAACCGAGGTTAATACTTTTTTCAACACCTCTGTTTTGCTTCGTACATTGGTGGATGAACTTAATCAATCAAAGGTTGAATTTACAAACGATTTGAATGAACTTATATCCCTTAAAAAACAAATTACCGATGCAAAGTTTTCAATCTATACTTTGAATAATAAGGTAAAGGGGGAAAAGGATAAAATTGCAAGCCTCATAAAATCCAAAAAAAGCACCCAAAAAAAACTTAATGCCGAACAGGAAAAAAATAAACGTGAAATAAACAAGCTTGTTGCGGAATCAAAAACAATTGAGGAGTTTTTGAAAAAGGCGGAACGGTTGCGTCGTGAAAACGAACAAAAAAGGAAAAAGGATGGACTTTCATCAAAATTTGTTTCACGAAAATCAACGGGAACGAATACCCTTCCAATAGAAGGTACTATCACAACATATTTTGGTGATGAAAAAACATCCGGCGTTAAATCAAAGGGTATATACCTTACCGCCCGTTCTGGGGTACAGGTTATATCACCAAGCGATGCCGAGGTTGTTTTTTCCGGAAGTTTTTACGGATACAAAAATTTGCTTATACTTCACACATCCGATAATTACTACCTTATTATGGGTGGTATGAGCGAGATTTTCGCCGATGAAGGGCAAAGTCTTCTTGCCGGTGAACCTGTTGGTGAAATGGGTGGTGGTGAGTTTTATATTGAACTTCGGGACAGGGAAACTCCGATAAACCCACTTAAATATTTTAAAATCTAAAAACTTGATATTTTTTGTTAATGCGATTAAAGTTATACAAAACAAAGGGAGATAAAATTATGGAAAAAAATAAATCATCACTTGCAAAAACATTTACACTTCTTGCATTTGTATTTTTCATTGCATCTATTATTTCATTTGAAATTTCAACTTCTCGTCAAACTGTGGCAAAGGCGAAATCGGATGCCGAAGCAAAGGCAAAGGAAAAGGATGCGGATGTTTACGAAATGCTTGAACTTTTTGGTCGTGCCTTTGAAATAACAAAGGAGCGATATGTTGACGATGTTAATAATAAAAAGTTGATTGAAAATGCAATTGATGGAATGCTTTCAAAACTTGATCCTCATTCAAGCTTTTTAAATGCCGACGATTTCAACGATATGACCGAACAAACAACGGGTTCATTTGGTGGTCTTGGTATAGAAGTTACAATGGATAAGGGGGTAATCAAGGTTATTTCTCCACTTGATGACAGTCCTGCATTCAAGGCAGGTATAGAAGCAGGTGACCTTATCACTCACATTGACGACGCCCAGGTTCAAGGTCTAACATTGACTGAGGCTATAAAAAAGATGAAGGGTAAACCGGGGACAAAGGTAAAACTTAAAATTTTCCGTGAAAATTCTGAACCTTTGGATATTACCGTCGTTCGTGATATAATTCGGACAGAACCTGTTAAATCAAAGGTAAAAGATGATGGAAATGTTGGTTATATCCGCCTTTCTACATTCAATGAAAATTCATTTGATGATATGGTAAAGGCAATACGAAAAATCAAATCCGATAATCCAAATGTAAAGGGATTTGTGCTTGATTTACGAAACAACACTGGCGGTCTTCTTGACCAGGCGGTAAAAATTTCCGATGCCTTTTTAAATGAAGGAGAAATTGTTTCAATTATGTCCCGACAAAAGGATGGAAGTCGTGTATTTTTCGCATCCGAAGGTGATGTTTTGGATAACAAACCACTTGTTGTTATTATAAACGGAGCTTCTGCATCTGCGGCGGAAATTGTTGCCGGTGCACTTCAAGATCATCGCCGTGCAGTTTTGATTGGAACAAAATCTTATGGAAAGGGTTCCGTTCAAACCTTAATCCCACTTGGTGATACAGCACTAAAACTTACAACTGCAAGATATTATACACCAAGCGGTCGTTCAATTCAGGCCGAAGGTATTGAACCGGATGTCGTTGTTAATCGTGCAAAGATTGAGGAAGAAAAGGAAGACAGAATGTTTTCGGAGGAAACCTTAACAAATGCCCTTAAAAACGATACCAAAAAGGATACAAAAAAGGACGCCAAATCCGATAGTGAAAAATCCGATGAAGAACGTGATGCAAAAGATTATCAACTTATCCGTGCCGTTGATTTGGTAAAGGGTATTGCCGTTTACGAAGAACGCAATAATACGACAAAATCAAAGCTTGAAGAAAAGGTAAATTCTTCAAAATCAAAGGCAAAGACCGAGGTAAAACAACCTTCAAAATCACCAAAAACACAAAACAGACAGGGAAAATAATCCCGCCCTTCTTTTGGTAAAAATAAACCCCCAGAAAAAATACTGGGGGTAATTTTTTATATGATGCAGCCGTCTTAAATTTTTAATTTTTTAAATTCATCTTCTGTTAAATCAACGGCATTTGGATTTGGTGCCAACAATGAATTTATCAAATCACATGGAACAAATCCATTTGCTTCCCTAAAATCCAAAAGGTTTGCATTTTTGCCAAGCACTTCCACAAATTCGGTTTTGTTAAGGACTTCTTGTGGAACATTGGATACATCAATTATCGTATTATTCATTGAAATAATTCCAACAACCGGACATTTATATTTTCCATCAATAACCATATACGACCTTGCAAAATTTGCTCCACTTTTAAGCTTTGCCCTAATTATATCGGTAAGCTTGTTCGTATGGCTTAACCCTCTTGAATATCCATCCTTGTATCCGATATTTGTAATTGCAATTTTCATTTGCTTTCTTGCCTTAAATCCACCGAAATACCCGATACTTTCACCCTTATTAACCTCACGAATTTGAAGGATTTTTGTATACACCGAAACCACTGGTTCCATCTCCCTTATTTCACCATAAAGTCCGGCACCAATCCGTACCATATCAAAATGAAAATTATGGGAAAGTCTGAAACTTCCACCACTTGCCGAAAGGCTAAGTTCTGCCTTTGGAAGTCCAGCTGTCATACATTTAAATCTTTGAAGTTGTATCTTATTTGAAACGGCCCCCTTATCGTATGCACTGTAAAGATGGCTAAGGTACAAAACAACATCAAGGTTTGATGTAAACCCCGCAAAATTTTCCCGCAAAATCTCACTGTCGGTAATGGAAAGTCCGGTCCGATTCATTCCCGTATCAAAATGTATGCCGATTTTTGGTTTCACATTATTCTTTTTGGCATAATCGTTAAACCTTTCAATTTGTTCCAAACTTACACAAACCGGAATAATCCCACTTTTTACAAACTCTGCCTCCTGTCCCATTTGCACACCGGCGAATGTAAAAACATTTGCATCCATATTTTTCAAAAGAGATTTAAGTTTTAATGCCTCAATAATATCCTGACAAAAATAATTTGAAACCTTGTGCTTTTCAAAAATTGGCAAAACATTTTTAATCCCAATACCATAGGCATCCGCCTTCACCACAACGCCAACCTTTTCCCTAAACTTTTCAATTACTTTCAAAAGGTTTCTTTCAAATGCCTTTGCCTTAAAAACTCTGATAACATCATAATTCGCCAAATTTTCCATTGTAATATCCTCTTTTTTATTAAAACAATTCTACATTTTTTTACATAATTATACAAGTAAAAGTTTCTATTGATTACTG
This sequence comes from Alphaproteobacteria bacterium, assembly GCA_016297965.1. GTDB lineage: Bacteria > Pseudomonadota > Alphaproteobacteria > Rs-D84 > CACZYB01 > CACZYB01. The sequence continues at coordinate 21,323 of JAEDDP010000008.1, forward strand.
GCATTTTTTCTTATAAAATAGATGGATAAAAATTTTAAAAAGGAAACAAAATGAAACTTTCAGATTTATTGAAAAATATTTCATATACAATTGAAAACGAAAATTTAAATATTGATATATTGGATATTGAAAATAATTCATCAAAAATTGTAAACGGAAGTCTTTTTCTTGCGATAAAGGGAATCAAAACAAACGGTGCCGATTTTATAGACCAGGCAATAAAAAAAGGTGCGGTTGCAGTTTTATCCGATGTTGAAAATAAATCTGTGATTGATACAAAAAAGTATCCAAATGTTCCATTTATTTTTGTGGAAAATATCCGATTGGTTGAATCAATTATTGCAAATAATTTTTATCCATTACAGCCAGAATTTGTATGTGCCGTAACCGGAACAAATGGCAAAAGTTCAATCGTGAACTTTGTTCGTCAAATGTGGAACTTTATTGGTGTAAATTCTGCATCAATTGGAACCGTTGGCATTCATACATCAAACGGAGTAGGGGGCAAAACCTTAACAACACCGGATGCGATTGATTTACATAAAAATGTTGATACATTGACCCGTGATGGTGTTTCACATATTGCCATTGAAACATCAAGCCACGGCATTGAACAACACCGCGCCGACAGTATTAAAATTATGTCTGCCGGATTTACAAATATTTCCAATGATCACCTTGATTATCATAAAACAGTGGGCGAGTATTTTAAGGCAAAGTTAAGGTTGTTTTCGGAACTTCTTGATATAAACGGAACTGCCGTTATAAATACGGATGATGATTATGGCAAAAAGATTTTGGATGTATGCAAAAATCGTGGTGTGAAAATTATCACATACGGTGAAAATGAAAATGCCGATATCCGACTTGAAAAATACGAAATCAAAAATTCCAGCCAGTATATAACATTAAATATTTTTGGAAAAAAATATGACCTGAATTTGAACCTTATTACAAAGTTTCAGGTTTATAATTTTATGTGCGCATTGGGACTTTTTATTTCAAGTAATAAGGATTGGGAAGTTGTTATTCCATTTCTTCCAAAATTAAAAAATGAGACCGGACGTATAGAATATGTTGCAACCACTCCGAACGGTGCAAAAATATTTGTTGATTTCGGACATAATGGTGATGGCCTTAAAAAGCTTTTAACTGAATTTCGCCCTTATGTTAAACATAACCTTATTTGTATCGTTGGATGCAGTGGTGATCGTCCAGATGTTCGCCGTATTGAAATAGGACAGATTTTGAATAAGTATGCCGATACGGCAATAATCGTTGATGATAATCCAAGGACCGAAGACCCAGCACGTATTCGTAAAATCTTGCTTGAAAATTGTCCAAAGGCACGCGAAATTCCAAACCGATATGAAGCGATAAATGAAGTTATTGATACATCCCGCGAATGGGATTCTATCATAATTTGTGGTACAATGTATGAAAAGGATAAGGAGTTCATTTTGAAAAAATTGACACCTCATTCAATGCCACTTAATACACTTTTACAAAATGCTGGATTTAACATTGAAAATATTCCATCTACACCAATAAGCCTTGTTTCTTGCGATTCCCATACAATCATAGACAACAGTATCTTTGTTGGAATTAAGGGCTTTACCCAAAACGGTGCTGACTATACCGCCGATGCAATTTCCCGTGGGGCAAAGGTTGTAATCGTTGAAAATGGTTATAAGTTTAAGGATGATGCAACAAAGCTTATTTCTGAAAAAAATGTCTTGGTTATCCACGTTGAAAACCCAAGAAAGGCACTTGCCGATTTGGTTTATAATTTTTATGAAAGAAAGCAACCTGAAACGATTTGTGCAATTACTGGAACAAGTGGTAAATCATCGGTTGTTGATTTCACCCGACAAATTTGGGGACTTTTAAAATTTCCTGCAATAAGTGTTGGAACAATCGGAATTATTGCAGAAAATGTTTACAGTCAAAAACAAATTGTGAAATATACTGATGCTGATTATACAACACCGGTAAATGGCGAAATATACAGGTTTTTAAAGTATTTTAAGGAGCTTGGGGTTGACAACGGTGCCATTGAATTATCATCACACGGACTTGACCAACTTCGTATGGAAAATATAAAAATTCGTGCGGCCGGATTTACAAATCTTGGAACTGATCATCTTGATTTTTATGGAAGTTATGAAGCTTATTTAAAGTCCAAATCAAAACTTTTCCGTGAAAATTTATCATCTGATGGTACCGCCGTTTTAAACGCTGATGTTCCAGAATATGATTATTTAAAACGAATTTGTGATTCCCGTGGAATACGTGTATTTTCATACGGAAGAAACGGTTCGGAACTTAAAATTTTATCCCAACAGATAAGCCTTGAAGGACAGACTGCGGATGTTGAATTATTTGGAAAACAATACCATTTGGATTTAAAAATTCTTGGCTCATTCCAATTAAACAACCTTATGTGCGCCCTTGGAATGGTTATTGCAACCACACCAAATTGGATGGATGTAATTCCAAAACTTGGTGAAATAAGGAATGCCCTTGGTCGTCTTGAATATATGGGTAAAACAAAGGCGGGGGCTTCGGTATATGTGGATTTTGCATACAAAGGTGAGGCGTTGGAAAACACACTTAAAACCCTTCGTTCTATGATATCAAAGGATAAAAAGATTTTGAATGTGTTCAGTACCTGTGGTGATATTTACGAAAGTAAGACACGCCGTCTTGAACTTGGTGCGGTGTCAAGTACTTATGCCGATGTGTCAATTTTGACCGACGATTCGCCAAGGACCGAAAGCGCACAAAAGATTCGTGATGAAGTGATGCTTCATTGCCCTGGTGGAATTGAGGTTAAAACCGGCCGTCGTGATGCAATTAAAAAGGCTATGTCTCTTGCTGGCGCTGGCGATGTGATTCTTGTTGCCGGAAAGGGACACGAAGATTTCGTTACGTTTGGTTCCGAAAATATTCCATATACAGATCAGGAAACAGTAGAGAAATTACTTAAAGAAGGGAATTAAAAATCCTTCTTATAAATTGAATATCTGTTATGAATACATTGAAGGGAGGTCTTGTGAACTCCCTTTGTTATATCATAATAAATGAAGCTTTATAGATTAGTTGATAATTTTATATATATATCAAATATACTATATATTGTTTTTGAAATATGAAAAATGTTTTCATTTTTTTTTCTATTATGCTATAATGCGTACATAAAGAAAGGAGAAAAGATAAAATGGAAAAAATAGTATTTCTTTTATCAATGATTTTATCATCAAATGCATTCGCAAATCCTGCCTGTGCCGTATGTACTGTTGCAATGGGGGCTTTCCTTGGCATTGCACGAAAACTTGGCGTTGCCGACAATACCGCCGGTGTGTGGATTGGTGCACTTATTTTGATGACATATTATTTCGTGATAAAGTTTGTTGAAGCGAAAAAATGGACCTTTAAATTTTACAAACCATTTTGGGGATTGATGACTTTGTTAATTGTGCCTGTTATGTATAAATTTGTTCCATATATGGCAAATACATTTTTTGGTATTGATGCCTTTTTGATAAGTATGCTTGCCGGTGCATTTACATTTTGGCTTTCCCAAGTTGTATACCAAAAGTTAAAGGAAAAAAATGGCGGACACGCACACTTTCCATTTGAAAAGGTTGTTTTTGCCATCGTTTCATTACTTATCGTTTCATACATTTTTGAATGTATATCATAGGTATAAATATTTATTTAATTTTTTATTAAAAAAGGGTAAAATATAAACGTTAACAAAAAGGAGAAAATAAAATGTTAAAAGATAATTTACTTTCATTGAAAGAAAAAGTTGTTGAACTTTTGAAATTCAAATGGACCCGCGATTTTGAATTTGCCGGTTTCATCTATATTTTAATTGTTTCATTTGGCTTAGTTCGTATTCCACTTTGCACACTTGGTGAATCATTCTGTGAAGTTGTGGATTCAAGTGTTACATACATCGTGTTTTATTTAAGCTATTTCTTTTCTATTTATGCACTATATATTTTATTAAAGTTTGTTGTATACGTTTTCTATATCGCATATCATTGCATTGCAAACAGAATTAAATCTGTAAAAAATGCAAAGGTTTCAAAACCAGTTGCAACAAGAAAACCAACACAAAAAAAGGTTGTAAAGGCATCTTCTAAAAAGGTATCCGTAAAAAAATCTGTACCTGCAAAGAAAACAGCTTCAAGAAAAAGAAAATAGTGGGGGTATAGATGGTTAAAAAACAAGATACAAAAGTAAAAGATATAAAGAAATTTGTTGAAAAAATTGATAATATGAAAAAGGCAAATCCAAAGGATTTATCTTCGGATCAGGATTTATCAATTGCAATAATGAACCTTATTTCTATTGAAGAACACCTTATCTTTTCTGGTGCAAAGACTGGAAAAACTTCATTCTATGATTTGGTTGGTGAAGTTCGTGAAATGAGAAAGCAACTTATGCAAAAAATGATTCGCGAATACGAAGGTGAAGTTTGGTGCATTTCCAAACATCTTCTTGGTGCATCATACCGTTTAATGGAGGTTGGTACAAAACAACAATCTATGGGTAATACAAAGGATGCCTATGATTTGTTTGATAAGGCATACGAACTTTACTGTCTATTCTGGGGATTGAATATGAATATCATCAATACCGCAGATATGCAATGGGTTCGTGATTCGGGTGTTGATGTTGAAAATATTAAAAAACATCTTGATGAATATAAGGTTCTCGCATCCGAAACAAAGACCGAAACTTCATCAAAAAAGGTTGAAAAATCCGGTGCAATTTCAAAGTTAAAGGATGCCGTGAAAAAGGCTGTTAACTGTTGTATTGAATAGACTTTATTCATCTGCATAAAAAGGGTGTATGACTTGTGTCATACACTTTTTTTTTGATATTAAATCGTTTCCGTGATAATATATTACTTTAAGTAAAACAAAGGGGAATAATTATGATTATTGCAACATTTAATGTAAATTCTGTTCGGGCGCACCTTCAAAATATTTTGAATTGGATAAATGATTTTTCGCCTGATGTCATCCTTATGCAGGAGATAAAATGTCAAACCGACGCCTTTCCATATATGGAGTTTGAAGATTTGGGGTATAATGTCAGTGTCTTCGGTCAAAAAACATATAACGGTGTGGCAATCCTTTCCCGTTATTCAATTGAAGATACAATAACCGGACTTCCAACCTTTCCGGACGATTCGTCCGCTCGTTATATAGAGGCCGTTATTGATGGCCGGATAAGGGTGGCAAGCATTTACGCCCCAAATGGAAATCCCGTTCCATCGGATAAGTTTGTTTATAAGCAGGAATGGATGGAACATTTACACGAACACCTTCAATCCATCCTTCAAAATGACGAGGCGGTAATTTTGGGTGGTGATTTTAATGTGGCATTGACCGATCGTGAAATTTATAATCCAAAGGCATTTGAAGACGATGCCATAACCCAACCTGAATCGCGAAAGGCAATGAATGATTTGTTTGAAATGGGACTTGTTGACACATACCGAAAATTTTATCCGGATAATGAAAAGGCATACACATATTTTGGGTACCGTGGCGGATGTTTTCAAAAAGGATACGGAATTTTGTTGGACTATTTCTTGGTAAATCAAAAGGCATTGGATTTAATTACAGATGCTGGAATTGATACCACTCCGCGTGGCAATGAAAAACCGTCCGACCACACACCATTATGGATTGAATTAAAGTAATAAAAAAGCCCCGTTTTTTTTCGGGGCTTAATTTTTTTTATTTAGTTAAAAAGTCGGTTAAGCATTTTATCGTATCTTTTTACACCATATTTTTTGTAAAGATAACTGATGTAATCATCAACAATAATACCGGCAAATGCTTCTTTCTTTTGTTCCTTAAACTTTTCAAATTCGGCCTTGTCCTTTATTTCTGGAAGACTGATATCTCTTAACACTGCCACATAATAAATATCATCTGACTTTATAACAAAAGGTTTATCTTTTTCCGTGTTAAACAATTTTGATAAAAAGTTTGTTGTGTAAAGGTTGTTAAACCTTCCGGATGTTGTATTCAAAATAACATTCGCCTTTGTATCAACCTTTTTAACGGCATCATTAAACTTTTCCCCATTATCTAACAATGTTGAAATTTTATTTACCTTTTGTGAAGCCTGTGCAATTTGGGCGGTTCTTTTCCAAATATTTTTAATTTCACCCTTTACACTTTCAAATGATTTTGGCTTTGATGGATAAACTGCATCCACCATAACAAGCATTATATTTTCACCATTGTCAAGGACATCACTTATACCTTTTTCATCAAGAGCGAAAAACGCAATATCACGGAACTTTTGTGTAAATGTTTTGTCATTGAATGCTGAACCATCACGCTTTTTTCCATCAACATTTAAATCAGGAAGAACAACCTTTGATACACCAAAAGTTTTAACGGTATCTTCAACCTTTGCTCCCCCATTTATTTCATCAATAATATCTTCTCCCATTTCAATCATAGTTTTATATGTCTTGTCATCATCGGACTTTTTAATATCACGATATTTTCTTGCCATTTCTGGGGTGATAAGAATGTATGAAATCTTCCTAAATTCTGGTTGTATAAACTTTGATGAATTTATTTCATATATTTCTTTAAGTTCGTCATCTTTTGGTTGTTCGGTAATTACCTCATTTGCAACCTTAAATGACACAACATCAAAGGTTCTTTTTTGTGCATCATTTTTATAAAGTATTTCCGCCATCATTGAGTTGTCAACATTACTCATAATTGAATTTATAAGGATTTCACGCGCAATTTGTTTGGAAAGTTCGGAAACAAATTTATTTTCGGAAATGTTGTTTACCTCTAAGATATAGGCAAATTGTTCCGGCGAAAAATTACCCTTGTCATCTTGGAATTCCTTTGTCGCCTTTATAATTTCATAAATTTTTTCATTTGAAACCTCAATGCCAAGCTCCTTTGCCTCTTTATCAAGAAGGATTCTGTATGCCAAATTGTCAATGATTTGGTCAACAAATCCCATCTGTAAGGCCTGTTTGTAATTTATTCTTGTGTTGCCAAGTATCCTTCGAATTTGTGCAATTTGACGTCTTAATTCCTCATCAAATTCCTTTGCTGAAATCTTTGTTCCGGCAACTGAAAGTACGGTTGAATCCGCCCCAAAATCGCTTTTCACAAAACCAAAAAAGATGAAACTTGCACTTATTAAACTAAATATAAGTTTAACAAAAAACTTTTCGGATGAATTTTTCATTTCTTTAAGCATTTTTTTAACCTTTCCCTAAAAATTTTTAACTTTTATATAGAAATAGCAAAATAAATATGTTAAAACAAGTAAAATATTAAAAAAAATAAATTTAATAGAAAAGGAGTACAAAATGGCTTTTACAAACAAAAAAATAATTGCCGGAAATTGGAAAATGAACGGTTTGAAAAGGGATTCATGGCAACTTATCAATGACCTTCTTTCAAAATATGAAACACCGGACGAAAAACACAATTTTGAAATGATTGTATGTCCACCTTCAACACTTCTTTCCGAAGTTGTTTCAATGACCGAAGGTTCCCCAATCCGTGTTGGTGCACAAAATTGCAGTGATAAGTTAAACGGAGCCTATACCGGTGAAATTTCCCCTGTGATGATAAAGGATATTGGTGCAAATTTTGTAATTTTGGGACATTCTGAACGTCGTTCATATTTTAAGGAATCAAATGCAGATGTTGCATCAAAGGCCGAATTGGCAATAGAGCAGGGCTTAACACCAATCATTTGTATCGGTGAAACCTTGGAACAAAAGGAAAATGGTTCCGCATTGGCTGTAATTGAAGACCAATTTATGAACTCAATTCCATCAAATGCAACAACCGAAAATGTTATTGTTGCCTATGAACCTGTATGGGCTATTGGTACTGGCCGTTCCGCAACAACCCAAGACATTATTGATGTTATAACAAAGATTCGTGAAGTATCCGAAAAAAAGTTCGGTTTGCGTGATGTTTCCGTTCTTTATGGCGGAAGTGTAAAGTCATCAAATGCCGATGAAATCTTTGCAATTTCTGATGTTGATGGTGTTCTTGTTGGTGGTGCATCATTAAAAGCTGATGAATTCTGGAAAATTGCAGAGGCAAGCGAGAAATAAATAATTTTTCGTATTTGATATAAAAAAAAGTCCCCCAATTTTCGGGGGACTTTTTAATTCGTTGGGAAAATTTTTTAACGACAAAATTCTTTTTCCTTTTGAAGTTTGAATAATATTTCTTTTCCCCTTTTCCTTTCAAGAAGTTCATTCCTGTAAATATCAACAGTCTGCTTTCTTTGGTTAAGGTTCAATATTTCATTCAATTTTTCATTATTTTGAATTTCGGCAATGAAAAGCAAATGACTGCCAAGCGCATCATAGGTATTTACATTTGCATTTCCCTTTAAAAGAGCATTTACCGCCTCCAAATTTTCAAAAACAACGGAAATATAAAGCGGAGTTTCTTTCTCCTTTGATGTAAGGTTTACATCCGCACCAAATTTCAAAAGCATATTTATTGCTTCAACATTATTTCTTGCTGCGGCATAGTGAAGATAGCCCCAACCATAATAATCTGTTTCATTTATATTTGTAATTGTCCCATCGGTAAGCTTTTTGTGAAATTCTTCCAATGTCCGAATATCCGGATTCGCAGAGGTTAAAGTCTGTCTTTCCTTTGTCTGCCTATTAGGGATAAGTGATGCAAGTTTTATAAACCTAGCTTGTTTTGCTGCTTCTCCATCTAATCTTGCATTTGCACTGGTACCAAATAAAATTTTCATCATTTTTACATCCTCTTAGATTTTTTCTGTTATCCACATAATAAGACAAAAAATAAATTTGTCAAGTATTTTGTCGTAATTGAATATTTAAGTTTTTTTATTTGTCATATATCAAAAATTGTGCTATAATAAAAAAGAATATAGGAGAGAACTATGAAAAAAGAAATTGGAAGTTTAGCTTTTAGCTTGTTTTTATTGACATTTTCTGGTGTTTCAAATGCTGGATTATGGGATGCATGGGCTGACGAAGATGAGGAAAATTATTCATCAACCACACAAAAAACAAACCAATCAAAAACAATTCGTTATTCTTCACAAATGGGAAATGACGCTAATGCGGTTTATTTTTCAAATGAAAACAACAACTACAATTATAACTATAATCAGTACTATTCTGCTCCTGTAAACGGTGAAATGCAAAATTTTTCCGGATATTATCAACAATCAAATCCTTATGTAAATGCAAATGTTGATTATGATACTTTGCAATCGGAAAGAGTTTTAACACCAAGTGAGGTTTCAAGCTCCATTAACAAATGGAAAAATGGTGTTGTAAGTGTCTTCTGGGAAAATTATCGTGGAAATAATGTAAGAATTGAATTGTTAAGGAATAATCGTGATTTAAAGGAAATGAGGTTGAAATTCGTTCAATCCCAAAATATGACATCTGATCCTGATGGTTCTATTTCTGATATGTTAAATATTGTTGCCAACCAGGTTATGAAACGCACCTGTGGACGAAAGGCAAAACAATCAATCATACTTTATGAACGCCCATCTGTGGAATTGGAAAAGGAAACCTCAGCCGACGGATATAAGGTTATGGCAAAGG
>JAEDDP010000009.1 GCA_016297965.1 Alphaproteobacteria bacterium
TTTTCAAACATTCTTCATACCCAACACCTATTTTATCGGCATGGTCGCTGGCAAGCTCCTGCAAATAATCAAACAAAGTTTTTAACTTAAACGTTCCAAACTCACTACATTGATAAGTTTTTATTTTAAATTTTTCTTCCAAAGTTTTAAACATAATAAATTCCTTTCATTAAAAGTATTATATAAACTAAAATTTTAATGAAAATAAAAAAAATCAATTTTAATAAACAATTTATTTATAAAAAAATTACTATTTTTTCATATCTAAATCACTTTTTCCTAAATTACATACAGAACATAATGTTTGAAGATTATCAATTGTAGCTTTTCCTCCTTTTGCACATGGAATAATATGGTCTATATGTAGTATTACAGATGGATCAGACGCCGGACTTCTACCACAAATTCTACATTTAAAACCATCTCGCTGCATAACTTTAAATCTTAAACGATAGTTTATTTTTCTTGGATTTTCTGTAATATTTCGATTTTTATTAGGATATTCAGATATTTCACCATTAACATACTCTATAAAGGATTTTAAAGCATTATAATACGTCCCAAATCGTTTTTCATATGTTCCCACAGAATATTTAGATAATGGTTTTACCACTTCATGGTATTTAGGTTGACGTCCAAAGCATCGCCACAAATTTTCTATATTTTCAAATAAATCTTCATTAGAAATATTTATTAAACTTCGTGAAGGTTCCAAACCTACTTCTGATAAAGCTTTAAACCAAGAACCAAATCTTCTTACAACCGTACAAGGAGCATATTTACCTGTATTTTGATAATCAGACATAGTAATTGTATTTTTACCCAATTTTTTAGCTGTATCAGCTATATCGATAATTAAATCTTCATCACTCACATTTCTATTAAAAGGATTCAAAATAAATTGCATCTCAAACACCTATAATAAGACCAACTTTACAATTCCACACTAACATTAAAAATTTTTGGTGTAAATAAAAATTTCAAATATAAACCAAACTTCCTAAAACCTTGATGTAAATATTCTAATTAAATTAACTATTTGATTAAACAAAATAAAAAATCCGCCATTTCTGACGGATGAAAGATTGGCTGGGGTGGCTGGATTCGAACCAACGAATGGCGGAACCAAAATCCGCTGCCTTACCACTTGGCGACACCCCAACAATGCAAACAATAATATAACAAAGTTTTAAAAAATCAACAACTATTTTATAAACTTAAACCTTTCTATCATTTTTCCATCTTTTTCAATTATTTCCTCAAACATAGAAAGTGGACGTACCCAAACAACCCCTTCACCATACATTGCCTTATAAACAACCATATCCTCCAAAGTTTCACTATGTTTTGCAATTTCCAAAACTTTATACATATTTCCCTTATAATGTTGATAAAGACCACCTATTTTTACCATTTTTTCACCATAAAAAATAAAATCTGTTGATAAATTGTTAATAACCTGTGAATAACTTATGAACAAAGTATACTTTTTCACACAAACAAAATCAATTAACATTTCTATTAACAGGTGAATAATTGTGAATAAAATTAAAAAGCTGTGAATAACTAAAAAAGAAATCCCAGTTTTCTGGGATTCTTTCGGATGAAAATAAATTTTTTCTGTGAATAACTGATATAATAACTTTTAATAAACAATTTCACAGGCATAACAACAAAAACAATATAATTATATATTATTTAATTTAGTTGTTATAAGGTTAAGTTCAGACAAATCATTAAACTTTATAATAATTTCTCCTTTCTTACCTTTAAGTTTTATATCTACTTTTGTTTTCAAGGTATCAGATAAATTCTCCTTTATTGAAATCAATTCACTGTCAAGTTCGGAAACTTCACTTTCTTCATTATTTAAAGATTTTTTATTTGTTTGTACTATCTCCTCTGCTTGCTTTACAGTCATATCTCCTTTAAGTATAGATTTCGCTGTTTTAAGTGGATTTTCGGTTCCAACCAAACTTCTTGCAATACTATATGAAATATCGCCACTGTTTACCATATCTTGAACTTCCTTTGGTAAACTCAAAAGTCTTAAAACATTGGCAACATAGGAACGACTTTTATTTACAATCTTTGAAACATCCTCTTGTGTATAATCAAATGAAATCATAAGTTTTTTATAACCATTTGCTTCTTCAATTGGTGAAAGATTTTCACGTTGAAGGTTTTCAATCAAACCTATTTCAAATGTTTCTTTATCTGAAAAATCTTTAATTATAGCTGGGATTTCATTTATTCGGGCAAGGTTTGCTGCTCTCCATCTTCTTTCACCGGCAATAATTTCAAACATTGCCGGATTTTTTTTATCCCTGCGAACTAAAATAGGTTGTAAAACACCATTTTTTTCAATGGAAAGAGCTAATTCCTCTAATTGTTCTTCCTTAAAATTTTTTCTTGGTTGGTTTTCATTTGGAATAATATTTCCAACCGGAATATACTTTATATCATTCAAATTTTCCTGCTCTTTTACCTGATTTTGGTTTTCCGACACCGGAGTATGGAACACAGGAACTTCCGGTTGTTTATTTTCAAAAAATGTTGATAAACCTTTTCCTAATCTTGATTCAACTTTCATTTTATTCCCTCATTTTTATTTTTTATGCTACTTTTTTAAGATTTTTATTTTCATTTCTTGTTAAAAATTCTGCGGCAAGATTTATATATGCCTGGCTTCCCATACAATCCAAATCATACAAAATAACTGGTTTTCCATGTGATGGAGCTTCACTAATTCTTACATTTCTTGGAATAATTGTATTAAAAACAGTATCTCCGAAACAACTTCTTACATCTTTTTCAACAAGTTCGGAAAGTTTATTTCTTCTGTCATACATGGTAAGTAAAACACCCTCTATGGTTAATTCTTGATTTATATTTTGTTGTACAAGTTGGATTGTATTCATTAAATGACTTACACCTTCAAGGGCAAAAAATTCACATTGAAGAGGAATCATAACTGAATCTGCACAACCTAAGGCATTTAATGTTAAAAAGCCAAGTGCCGGTGGACAATCAATGAAAATATAATCATAATTTTTCAAAAACTGGTTTTTTTGAAACAAAGTTCTTAATTTTAGTGTCTTTTCTTCCATATTTGCCAATTCAATTTCTGCGGCCGAAAGGTCAATAGAAGCCGGAATTACATCCAAATTTTTAATTTTTGTTTGATGTATAGCTTCACCAAATGTATTTTTTTCAAATAATAATGAATAAATATCCTCACTTCTTTGATTTTGTTCTACACCAAGACCTGTACTTGCATTTCCTTGTGGATCAAAATCTATAACCAATACTTTTTTATCAACAGTTGCAAGTGCAGTTGCAAGATTTATTGCTGTAGTTGTTTTTCCAACCCCGCCCTTTTGATTAGTTATTGCTATAATTTTTGTGTTTTGAAATATACTCATTTTTCCTCCTGCAAATAAATTTATATTTAAAATATAAGTTTTTTTACAATTCTTTGCAATATATTTTTATTATTTTTATTATTTTTATTATTTTTATTGAATTTTTTATTTTTATTACTAAAAAGAGATGTAAAATTCAAAGATTTTTAAAAATTAACATTTTGATTTTACGTAAAAATAAGTCAAATTGTTTCACGTGAAACATTTTTATTGAAAATTTTATTTTATGTCTAAAATGTAGAGTTTTTTATTATTTTCTTGAAATATTTGTGATTTTTATAATAAATCCATCTGTTTTTTTATATAAATTATAATCAAAATTCCAGTCTTTTTTTGTATTCTCTATTTCTGAATTTATATTTTCACCTTTAAGTAAAAACATTTCTGTTTTTTCATTTATAATGTTTTCACAAAGATTTAAAAATTTATCAAGTGGTGCAAATGCCCGTCCAATAATGCAATCTGCTTTTGATGTTAAATTTTCAACTCTGTCATTTATAATTTTTACATCAAGATTGTATTCTTTTTTTATTTCGTTAAGGAAAAAACATTTTCTTTCATCCGCTTCAACAAAAGTTATATTTTTAATTCCGGCAACACTTAAAACCATTCCTGGAAATCCACCACCGCTTCCAATATCAAAAATATTTTCCTTATCCTTTACATAATCAAAAAGTGAAAGACTGTCCTTAAAATGCCTGTCCCAAACATTTTGAATCGTTTTCGGACTTATAAGGTTTATTGCCTTTTGCCATTTAAGTAAAGTTTTTATGTATTTATCAAAAAGTTCCTTATTAAAATCAGTCATCTTTTTCCACTTTTTTTTGATTGGTTTTTGTGTTATAATATACTCTATATATAATAGGGAAAATAAAACAAAGATGCAAAACAAAAATATAAAAAATATATTATCCGGTGTTTTTATTATACTTTTTATTTCTTTTTTACTTATTGTGAATTTTATGGAAAAGAATAAAAAAATCGTAAAAACAGTAAGTTATACAAATAAAGAAGATTTTAATGAAAATAAATATGGTTTGTTTTTATCAAGCCTTCACGCAAATTTTAATGGTGATTATGATAAATTATCTTCATTTTATGATGAGGCGGTAAAGCAAAATAATAATGATTTTCTTGGTAGACTTTTCATTCTTCAATCAACAAATGAAAACAGGGATGAAGTTTTAAAATTGGCATTGTCGGAATATAAAAAAAATAACCAAAATATTGTGCCTGTGATGTACCTTGCCAATGATTATTTTGTTAAAAAACAGTATTCAAAATCTTTGCAACTTTTAAATAATTTAAAGGGTAAATCCGATACTTTTATTGTAAAGCTTTTAAAGGCATGGAATTTGACCGCCCAAAAAAAATATGATGACGCGCTTGATTTATTGGAAACCGAACTTAATAATAAAGCTTTTCGTAAATATGTTTTAATGCACCTTGGTGCCATTGCCGAAATTGCAGATGACAAAAGTTATGCCACCGAAATATATGAGGAAGTTTTAAAAACTGAAAGAGTGAATATTTTTGATATTGAAAATATTTCATCATTTTATTTAAGGTCAAAAAATCAAAAACAGGCAGTTAAGATTATAAGTGATTATTATGCAAAAATGCCGGATTCAGTATCTGTTTTGATGCTGTTAAATGGTGTTCGTGATGGATTGTATACTCCGGTTTCCATTGATACAGAAAACAAGGGTATGGCAAAGGCAATTTTTGATATTTCATCAATTTTCAGCAGTGTTTTTGCTTCATCCCAAGATTTACACCTTATGTATTTAACAATGATTGATGATTTGTATCCCGACTTTTATATGTCAATACTTGTTAAATCGGAAGTTTATAAAAATCTAAATAAGCCGGCTTTATTTTTTAAATATTCAAATAAGGTACCGGAAGATAATTATCTTTATACTACATCTAAATTGAATGAGGCCTTGTATTACCTTCAATCTGATACAACAAAGGATAAAGGACTGGGTATTTTCAACAACCTTATATCAAAATATCCAAACATTCCACAGTTATATTTCCGTCTTGGTTCCTATTATCAAAATAATAAGGATTATGTTCAGGCTATTGATAATTATTCAAAGGCCTTATCTTTTGCTGACTCGGATAAATTAAAGGGGGATATTTATTTTGCCCGCGCACAAATTTATGATATTGATAAAAATACCGAAAATACAAAAAATGATTTGGAGGAAGCTTTTAAATTAAAGGATGTAAATCCGGTCTTTTTAAATTATTATGGTTATTTCCTTATAAATAACAATCTTGATTTGGATAAGGGGCTTGATTTGATAAGTAGGGCGGTTGCAAACGAACCAACTAATCCATTCTTTCTTGACAGTTTCGGTTGGGCCTTATTTAAAAAGGGTGATTTTGAAAAGTCATTAAAATTGCTGGAATTGGCAAAAAGTATTGAACCAAAAAATCCGGTTATTATTGATCATTTAGCTGATGTTTATTGGTCGTTAAATCGTAAGCGAGAGGCTGTTTTTGAATGGCAAAAGGCTTTGTCTTTTAAAGATTATAATAAAAATTCCATTGAACCAATCAATATAAATAAAATTGAATATAAAATAAATTACGGACTTTAAAAAATACCCCAGCCTAAACTGGGGTTTCTTTTTATTTATATGTATATACATCTGAATAACTGGTATGTTTAATATCCTCCGGTGGAAGTTCTTGAAGGAATATTGACGGAATATTTTGTTGCCATTGACCGAAAGTAAGTCTGCTTCCGGCATAATATATTTCAACAATTTTTTTTGCCCTTGTAATTCCAACATAGGCAAGTCGTCTTTCTTCTTCAATGGATGTACTTAATTTATCTTCCATCGCCTTATCATTCGGGAATATTCCCATTTCCCAGCCCGGAAGGAATACAATATCAAATTCCAATCCCTTTGCCGCATGAAGTGTCATAAGTGATACATAATCATTGTTATCCAATGTCGTCTGATTGTTTTCCGTAAACAAAGTTATGTATTCAAGGAATTCTGGTATACTTTCAAAATCGGATTTTATTATACCCATCAATTCCATTATATTTTGAAGTTTTGATTCTGCCTCTGCCTTTTTGGAATTTTGCCACATCTCAATATAGCCGGATTCATGTATTATTGTTTCAACCAATTCCGCCTGATCCATAACCTTTGTTGCTTCCAAAAGGTCATCGCTCTTTCCATTATATATAAGTCGCCATCTGTAAAAATCATCAACAAATTTTTGAAGATTTAAGGCTGCCTTTCCGGTTATTTTTCTTGCTTTTAACATTTCATCGGTTGCACTAAAAAGTGAAATTTTATTTTCCCGTGCATACGAAGAAATTGATTGAAGGGTCCTTTCCCCAACACCACGTTTTGGTACATTTATAATTCTTTCAAATGAAATGTTATCTTGTGGATATATAAGCAACCTTAAATATGCGATAATATCCTTTATTTCTTGCCGTTCATAAAAGCGAAGTCCACCAACAATTTTATATGGAATTCCGGCTCTTATTAACTTTTCTTCAAAAAGTCTTGTCTGATAACCGGCACGAACAAGAATTGCCATTTCGGAAAGTTTAAATTTTTTCCGCTGATAATATTCAATTTCATCAACTATTTGTAGGGCTTCTTCTTCGCCATTCCAAACGCCATTCACCTTTATCTTTTGGCTTTCTTCATCAAGCATAGCATTACAAGGTCTAAGCTCTTTTCCAAGTCGTCCTTTATTTTTTGCAATCAAACTTGATGCCGCATGAAGTATGTGTGGAGTAGAGCGGTAATTTGTTTCAAGCCTTATAATTTTTGCATTTTCAAAATCCTGCTCAAACCTTAAAATATTTTCAATTTCGGCACCCCGCCATGAATAAATTGACTGATCATCATCACCAACACAACAAATATTATGATGATAATCCGACAACATTTTTAATAATTTATATTGTACGGCATTGGTATCCTGATACTCATCAACCAATATATATTTAAATTTTTTCTGATATTCCTCTAAAATAGCTGGGTTTTTCTCAAAAATCATAAGTGGATATAATAACAAATCACCAAAATCAACGGCATTAAGCTCCTTTAATTTGTCCTGATATGTTTTATACACCTCCAAAAGCCGGCCGTTTATGGTATCCACATCAATCATTTTTATATTTTCATCATCAAAATAATATCCCTTATCTTTAAGCCTTGCTATATTTTCCAAAACAATTGATGGCGACCATTTTTTTACATCAATATGAAGTTCTTCTTCCATAACCTTTTTTATTAAAACCTTTTGGTCGTTGTCATCATATATAATAAAGTTTGGTTTAAGTCCAACCGCTTCGGTGTACCTTTTTAATATTTTAAGTCCGATAGAGTGAAATGTTCCAATCCAAAGACTGTCCGCACTGTCCCCGATAATTTTTTTTATTCTGGTTTTCATTTCATTTGCGGCCTTATTGGTAAAGGTTACGGCAAGAATTTGCCATGGAAGAGCAATTCCCTTTGATATAAGGTATGCAATCCTTGATGTTAAAACACGTGTTTTTCCAGTACCGGCACCGGAAAGTACAAGTAGTGGACCTTCGGTTGTTTCAACAGCACTTCTTTGTTCATCGTTTAACTTACTAAACCATTCTGGAACTATATTCATTATTTTCTCTTTTGTTTTAATTCTGTTCTATTATATAGATTTACAAAAATCTTTCAAGGATATTTTTATTTTTTAATTATTCATATTTGTGATTCATAATAAAAAAGCCGGAATCTTGTTTTGATTTCGGCTTCTTATCTTCTTTTTTATAACAATTATTCTTTACCAACCAATTCTTTAAATCCTTTTTCAACAACATTATGGCAATACAAAGCTAAATCCTTTCTGTTATTAAATCCGGTTGAAATATCAATTGGTTTATGAATTATAATTTCCATTGTAAAAGGAGTATGGTGTAGGGCGTTGATAAGGTGTTCAACAAGACCTTGTTCTTTTATATACCACGCATAATTATGTCTTTCCTCATCATTTATCAGTCTTTTTCCTTCACGTGTATAGGCAATGGAAATTGGTTGTACGGTTATTTGATTATCAAGCTTTTGTCCGATATGATTTTCAAACATTGCGAACAAAGAACTTTTAAACGGAAGAACTTCATTTCCATCTGTTGATGTTCCTTCTGGGAAAACAAGCAATGGAATTTTTCGTTTTTCCAGCTCTTTTTCCATAAAATTCACTTCACGACCGGCCTTCATTCTGTCCCTTGAAATATACACTGTATTTCCAAGTCTTGTAATAATTCCAAAAATAGGCCAGTTTTTAACATCTTCCTTTGCTATAAAGTTTATTTTTAATACGGAACCCAGCGCGAATATATCAAAATACGAATTATGATTACATACAAGGAGTAAATTTTTCACATCCGCAAGCTTTCCACTTTTAATTTTTACCCTTATCCCAAGGATGAAACAAACAACCTTGAAATACATTTTGTTATACCACTTACACAAAACCCTTGTCTTACTGATAAGCCAAAGTATTGGCATATTGATAAATATCCATAACAGTAAAAAAGATATTTTTAAATAAACAACAAAGTTTTTCATTATCCACCTATTATTTATTTGAATTTACTGGTTCTGGGGTAGGGTTTGTATTAGCAGGAGCCTCATTAGTCTTTACTTCTACATTATCAAAGTTTACAGGAGCAAGAACAAATGGAGGGAATCCGCTTTCCCTTGTCAAATCAGTTACAATTCCACGAACGAATGGGAAAAGATATGCTGGAACCTTTCTTATAAGTATTTCTGCTTCTTCCTCTTTTGAAACTTCGGCATTTACCGCAACCATAGAACTGTATGAAAGTTCAATAAAGTAAAGTGTTGACTCTTTTAATGTATTTTTTACAGTCAAATGAATATTTACTTCAAAAAGATGTTCGCCCGCAGCCATAGATTTCACTTCAAAACCTATTTCCACATTTGGTTTATCTTCAATCTTTTCAAAAAATATTCTTGGAGAGTTAGGAGCTTCAAAAGAAAGATCCTTTATAAATTGATTTAAAATTTCAAATTTTTTTTGCTTTGTATTTTCTGCCATTTTAATTTTCCTCTTTAATTTTGTTTTTTTATATATTATATATAATAAGTAATAAAAACAAGAAATTTTTTGAATTGGATGTACGACTATGGGGTCTTTAAATTTTTTTGATATATTTGTTATGATTATTTTCACAATAATCTCTTTTTCCCTTTATAAGGCTTTACGGGGAAATGATTCCGATGATATTTTGGTGTCGGTAAAGGATAATGTGAAAAACAATAAAAAGGGCGGGCTTTTATCCATCGCACATTTAAAGGATAAAAAGCAAATTGAACAAATTTTTATCAATGCGCTTAAAAATGAAAGCTTAGATGTAAAGGTTGAAAGCCTTATGAAAATGGATAAGACTTTTGAACCTCAAACATTTATGACAAATGCAAAAAACATTTTTGAATCTGTGTTTCGGGCTTTTTATGCAAAGGATATTAAAACAATCAAACAAAATGTTTCCGATACTGTTTATCATGAATTTGAAAACAGCATTTCCGAACTTGATAAAGTTAAGGAAAGTATTTCCGCAGAAATAGTAAGATTTAAAACAATTACTATAAAGGATATTTCTATTTTAAAGAAAAAAGCCAGTGTTTTTGTTGAATTTGTATCCGAACAAACAGCTTCACTTAAAAATTCCGAAGGTAAAGTTTTAAAAGGTGATGATAATCAAATTGAAACAATGACTGATGTTTGGTGTTTTTCAAAGGATTTAACAAAGAAAAATCCGGATTGGATTTTGGAAAAAACTATTGAATGTTAATGATGGGGTGTATTTATGTTTGAACGAAAAATTACATTGGGAAGTTCAAGAAGACGAGAAGGACTTTCAAAAAAGAAAATTTATTGGGGAATTTTTATTGTTTTAGTAATCTTTTTATCTGTTTGGCAAATGCCAATTAAACAAAATCAAATTTCAAAGGATATTGATTTGCCAAAACCAACAGAAATCAAATAATATTTGTTTTTTCTGTTTACATTATTTTTTTCCTATGGTAGATTTTTCTAGGTAAAATTAACCAAAGGAATAATAAAATGGCATTTGAAAATTTTTCTGATTTAAAAAGCGATTTAACAACAAGAATGGGTAAGGCTGTTGATGTTTTAAAACGTGATTTAGCCGGACTTCGTACTGGTCGTGCATCAATAAGTCTTTTAGATAATATTTCCGTTATTGCATACGGAAGTCCAACTCCAATAAACCAAGTTGCAAGTCTTTCTACACCTGAGGCAAGACTTATTTGTGTTTCCGTATGGGATAAATCGTTAACTTCTGCTGTGGAAAAGGCTATTCGTGACTCTGATTTAGGTTTAAATCCTGCATCTGATGGTACTCTTGTTCGTGTTCCGATACCTGAACTTACCGAAGAAAGAAGAAAGGAACTTTCCAAAATTGCAAGTGGTTATGCTGAACAAACAAAGGTTTCTATAAGAAGTATTCGTCATGACGGTATGGAAGCTGTTAAATCAATGGAAAAATCAAAACTTATTTCCGAAGATGATAGAAAATCATACGAAGAAGAAATTCAAAAATTAACAGATAATGCTGTTGCCGATGTTGAAAAACATTTTGCTGAAAAACAAAAAGATATTATGACAATATAGTTGGGGTTTAACGAATGGCAGAAGCTCTTAAAATACCAAATCATATTGCTATAATTATGGATGGAAACGGTCGTTGGGCAAAGGCAAAGGGTCTTCCACGGACTGTTGGTCATACCAATGGAGCAAAGGCTCTTCAACGTGTAATTGAAGCGTGTAAAAAATTTGGTGTAAAGACTTTGACCGTATATGCTTTTTCAACCGAAAACTGGGGGCGTCCAAAGGAAGAAGTTGATTTCCTTATGGACCTTTTTTATAAATACCTTACCAATCAATCAAAAAAGCTTATTGAAAACAAGATAAGGTTTAATGTTCTTGGCGATAAATCAAGGTTTAATAAGAAAACACAGGATGCAATGGTTGAATTGGAAAATCAAACAAAGAATTTTTCCGAATTTACACTTAATGTTGCAATGAATTACGGCGGTCATTCCGAAATTTTAAAGGCAACACGTGAAATTGCAATGGATTTGAAATCCGGCAAAATTTCCGAAAATGATATAACCGAAGAATTATTTGAATCTCATCTTTATACATCGGGACAACTTCCACCGGATTTAATTATTCGGACCAGTGGTGAACAAAGGTTAAGTGGTTTCCTACTTTATCAATGTTCATATTCCGAACTTTATTTTCCAAAGGTTCATTTCCCAGATTTTGATGAAAAACAAATAAAACTTGCAATAGAAGAATATACAAAAAGGGACAGACGTTATGGAAAAGTTTAAAAATTTCTTTGTTGGTACAAACAAACGACTTCGTATTACAACCGCTTTTTTTATGTTGGCGATTGCATATTTTTGTTTCAGTTTCGGTTTTTGGGGTGTTTGCGGTTTGGCACTTACCATTGCCCTTGCTATGATTTATGAATTTAATAGGCTTTTTAATCCAAAACTCGGACTAAAATTTGCTTGGGATTGTATAAGTATTATTGGTATCCTTTCACTTTTCTGTGCGAACAGAATTATTTGGAATGTTCCAAATTATTATTTTTCATTTGCACTTGTTGGACTTTTCTGTTCTTCAATGCTTGCAAATATTGCATCTGAAAGAAAACACTGGGTTTTGGAAAGTTTAACCCCTATTTACATAGGTTTCGGTGTAATGTCAATTTTGTATGCTTACCTTTATTCAAGCATTGTTGCACTTATTTATATATTTATAATTACAATTGCAACCGATTCCGGTGCATTTTTCATCGGAAGTACTTTGGGTGGACCAAAGCTTTGCCCGAAAATAAGCCCAAAAAAGACATGGAGTGGTTCTTTGGGTGGTATTTTGTGTGCCTTTGCCTTTGCGACAAGCTTTATCATTGCCGTTCTTTGGAATATGAGTATTGATAATTTCAACAATGTTTCATTATGGGGTGCAATAAGTATTGTACTTTCCATCATTTCACAAATTGGTGATTTGTTTGAATCTTGGTTGAAAAGATTAAATGATATTAAAGATTCAAGCAACCTTATTCCTGGACACGGTGGATTCCTTGACCGATTTGACAGTGCATTATTCGTGGCACCTGTTATAGCATTGATTATTGCCTTTACAAAGGTCGGTTTCCTAATGCTTTAAAAAATCAACCTCCCATTTGGGAGGTTTTTTAATTTTTCTTTAAGGTTTAATTACTTACCGCGATGAACAACACTTTGCATAAGTTCTTTATTAACCTTTTTAACCCATGCAATGTATTCAGCCCTTATCCTTCAATGTAGTATTTTATTATTTTTCCTGTAAAAAGTTAAGTTGTGCCGGCGAAATAATCCTTGTTTTTTCTACTGCACCACCAATAACTTGCTTTATATCCATATTTCTTTCACTTGAACCATTATATTTGAAACGGAATATACCATTGATACCCGTCCAACCATTTGGATTAAGTATATCTTTTTGTTCCACCGTTCCCTTATCTTCGCCAAGCGAGTTTACAAGAGACACAGCATCATAGGCAAGCGAGGCAATTTTGATTGGCGCACGATTGAAATACTTCTTATATGCACTATCAAATTTTCCACTGTATTTTGTTGATACAGAAGGGTACCACGCACCACGGAATGCACGTTCACTATATACCTTTGGATTTTCAAGTTGTGATGTTCCTAAATATTGAACCTTATCCGGATGTACATCATAATACATAAGCGAAGATCCAATCATAAGGACATTATTTATATCATCGCCGAAAATGAATATTGAATCATATTCCGGTTCAGATATAGTAAGTTTCTTTTCCAAATCAGAAAGTGTTTTTTCCATAAAACTCAATTCATCCTCAGAAGAAAGAAATTGTTCACTGTCAAAAGCATTTTTGTATTCTATTGGATTGGATTCCTTTAATTTTAATAAATAGTCATACCTATCCTTCACAGATTGTTTATATTCGTCATATTCTGCTTTTCTGTTGTCAAAATTTGAAACTTCCTTTACTGCCTTCATAAGGTCAGTGGTAGTTTTCGCATTATATTTTACATCCGCAACCAATTCCGCATTATTTTGGGATACATATTTTTTAAAGCTGTCGCGAACAAATCTTCCGGATTCGGAATCTGATACGATTATTGCAAATTTTGATTTTCCATTTTGTACGGCATATTCAACAATACGCTTTATTTGTTGTTCCATCAAAAATCCAATGGAAAATACATTTCCCGAAAGAGCGGTTGTATCGGTTGTAAATGAAATAACCGGAACATTTCCCGCACCACGACTTGCACCCTTTACTTCCTCTGCAAACAAAGGTCCAACAATCACATCGGCACCCTCACTAACGGCTGTTTTTGCCTTTTCCTTTGCATCATCGTATGTTCCATTTGTATCATAAAATTGAAGTATGGTATTTTTTGATTTTGCATCAAACAAAGCCATAGTTGCGGCATTTTTTAAATCCTCCGCCACCTTCATATTTTGAGTTTCAATTGGAAGAAGTACGGCAATCCTTAAAACACCATCTTCCGCTGGGCGGGTTGCAACCGATTCCCTATTTTCATTCTGATTATAATCTTCTTCAAAAGCAGGAGAATTTGAAAAAGCCGGCTTTTTTTCAATATATTTTGAAAAATCAAAAACATCACGAATACTTGATTTTTGTTCATTTTCACTTTTTGTGTAAAGTGGAGCATAGGAAACATCCCGTTCAACATTCGTAATCGGAGCCGTCCTTTTTGTTTCACCAAGGGGAAGCATTTTTGGTTTATTTATCGCCTTTGGCACCCCCCTGTATGTTGTACATGAACCTAAAATAATTATGGGTAATAAAGAACAATCCCTTAATATTTTCTTAAACATATTTCTCGCTTTTTCTGTAAATAGTGTTAATATATATTCATAATAAATCAAGGTTTTAAATATGACAAGCAAAATGACAGAAAACATTAAAAATATTTTACGGTCGGGGTTGTATATCGTTGCAACACCTATTGGAAATTTGGGTGATATTACTTTCCGCGCCGTTGAAACATTAAATTCGGTTGACCTTATCGCATGCGAAGATACCCGTGTTTCAAAGGTCTTGCTTGATAAATATGGAATCCATACCCCAACAATAAGTGTTCATAATTATAACGAGGCGGATAAAATTGATTTTATCAAATCAAAGCTTGATGCCGGAATTGCCATTGCATTTATTTCCGATGCCGGTACACCACTTATTTCTGATCCTGGGTACAAGGTTTCAAGTTCCCTTCGTGATGCCGGTTATTATGTAACCATTGTTCCGGGACCAAGTGCCCCAATTGCCGCATTAGCATTAACCGGATTTCCAACCGACCGGTTTATGTTTATTGGCTTTGTTCCAACAAAATCTAATGAAAAGACCGGCTTTTTCAACGAAGTTAAATCTGAACGTGCAACGGTTGTTTTCTTTGAAAGTCCGAACCGCTTGCTTGATACACTTTCAACTCTTTCACAAATTTTTGGAAACAGACAAATTGCAATTGTTCGTGAAATCACCAAAATTTATGAGGAGGTTAAAAGGGGTACCGCAACCGAACTTTTTTCATATTTTACACAAAACCCACCACGTGGTGAATTTGTCGGACTTATTCATCCGGCGGAGGTGGAAAAATCCGTTGACGAACAAAAAATTGAAAAAATGCTTTCATCTCTACTTACAAAACTAAGCCTTAAAGATGCAAGCGAATTTATATCTTCTGTATTTGATATCTCAAAAAAAGTCGTGTATAATATTGGATTAAGAATGAAACAAAAGGGGAAATAATATGAAAAAATATATATGTTTGGTATTGCTTTGTTGTCTTGGTTTTAATACAAATGTTTTTGCCGATGATGCAAGTGATAAGGAAATTTTAGATGAAACAAATGCGATGTCCAAAAAGCTTGCAAATACCCGTGCAAAATTAAACACTACCATTGATATAAATTCCAATTCAAAGGATGAAGATACATCCGACCTTGAAAAGGAAGATATGGAATTTTTGGAAAAATTGGAAAAATGTGAAAAGTTTAAGGGTGAATCAAAATCAACCCTTGCTTCTTCATCTACATCAACAAAGGAAATTTTAGGTTCTTCCGATAACAAATGTGAATACAGGGAGACAATGACTGATGGAAAAACTTTGACTTGTAAATTCCCAAATGATAAGTTAAAAGAAATATCCGGATATTACAAAAAACATTTATCAAACGGTTTTGGTGGCAAATACAACATTGATTTTGATATGAAAATGCCAGAAATTGACTTTAAAAAGTTGTCCGAAGATGGTTTTAATTTCAGTTTGAATATGGAAATGCCAAAAATAAAGGTTGATAAAGTTAAAACAGATATTGAAAAGGTTATTGAGGATTCGTGTAAATAATGGTTGATAAAAAGGGACACATACGGCTTATATCAACAGGTCTTGTGGCGGAAAACCGTAAGGCACGGTTCAACTATACCATAACCGAAACATTTGAAGCCGGCTTGTCTCTAACCGGAGCAGAGGTAAAAAGTTTACGTCAGGGTCGTGCGAATATAACCGATGGTTATGCAACACCGGACGGCAATAATATTATTATAAACAACATTACCATTGGAAAATACGACAGTGAAAATATTTTTGCAATGCATACCGAAAAACGTCCAAGACAACTTTTGCTTAAACGTGGTGAAATAAAACGCCTTATTGGTCTTTATAACAAGGAACGTATTACCATTGTCCCATTGAGGTTATATTTTACCGAAAGGGGTTTGGCTAAGCTTCTTATTGGTGTAGGGCAGGGTAAAAATGCCGTTGATAAACGCCAAACAATAAAGGAGCGTGAATGGAAGCATGAAAAGGCAAGGTTAATGAAACACAATTAAAAACCCCCGATTTGGGGGCTTTTTCTTTTCTTGGCACAAATAAAATAATACAATTTTTTCCGTACCAATTAAGAAAATAGTGATTTTACTTGATTTTTTATTATGTTTAGGTTATAAATCTTTTATCTTTTTTGATAAATGGCGAGTGTAGCTCAGTTGGTTAGAGCGCCAGTTTGTGGTACTGGATGCCGTCGGTTCGAATCCGATCACTCGCCCCATTTTTTTATATATCCCGTTGATTTTTCAAATAAATTGCTGATTTTAAAGAATCTCCATCATCTTCCATAAGTTTTGAAAGTTCCCTTTCGGCAGATTGAAGCTGTTTTTGTTTCACAAAATCACTATATTCCTTTTGAAATTCTTCATTATTTCCATAAAAACGAACGTTTATTGCATTTTTGTTAAGGTTTATGTTTCCTTGTTTATATGCAACCTTTGTTTCATTTGATGTAATATTTTCGGATGTCCTTTTCTTACCTTCGGTTGAAAGGGATACCGCATTTTGAAGTGTCTTTGTAATTAAATGTGAAAAGTTTTTGCCAAGTTCAGTTTTCTTTTTCCTGTATGTAAAATCCTTATACACATACGAAGGTTCAATATACGCCCTTAACCCGTGCATAAAATCCATTGCATCCGGCAAAAAAGTTTCCTCAATTTCCCTTTGTGTGTAATTAAGGGAATCACCGATAAAATACATTGCTGTCTTTTCTTTTTTAAGTCCTATTTTTAGTTTTGATGAAACACATCCTTCACCGGCATCTTCAATCAAAATCTTTGGTGTATAATCGGCGCCGGTATCTTCCAACATTGTAAATCCAACCTTTACCGTACCGTCATTCCTGTGAAACCCAAGGCGTGGACTTATCCCAATATTTACAATTTCCGATAATAATTTTGAAATTTCATCCTTTGTATAGCCATACTTTTCCATATCATCCTTAATATAATCAATTATGGCACAGGCAACAAATGTTCCATGGCAATGCGAAAAAAGTGTTATGTTCCGAAATCTTTTTTGTGTTTCGTCAAATGAAAGCCTTTTCCCACGGGAATTTACAATCGCCATTTTAAATATGGCATCATAAATATCCTTTATATACTGCGGACGTTTAATATTTTCACTGAAAAGTTCATCCTGTTCGGAAAAATAAAGTCGTTGTTTTGCATATTCAAAAAAGTCATTGTTGGTATTGATTTTATATTGTGCCGAAAGTATTTGAATACAGTTGTCGGCAACACCAATCCGCCCAAGCATAGCTTCCGTATATTTGGCAATGGCATTTGCATCCCTGTCATCATTCGTGCCATCCCCCGCAAGACAAAGTATAACCGGCTTGTCAAACTTTACCTCACCACGTCGTAAATCGCGTATCCAACCATATTCATTTGAAACACTTTTTGAAACCCTTCTTCCGACAAGCGAGTTTGTTTGATACAGCTTTTTCATACCTATAAACTCCTTATCGCCTTTTCCTGAATTTTAACGGATTGTCGCGCCTCTAAGTTTACAATAAGATCGTACCGATCAATGGTAATTTTTACGGCAAAATAGATGGAAAGGGCAACCAACACCAAACAAAATATTTTTTGAAATTTAAGGTATATGTTAAGCTTAACCATATCAAAATTCTTTTTTGCCACATTAAAGACGTCCTTTAATTGAACCCGCTGGGCGTTTCTTTCAAATGCATTTTGTAACGCCATATCTGTAATTTTGTTTATATTATGAATGTTCCGGTTGGAAACAAACGACAACAAAATCAATGCCGGAAAGGAAATAACCTTTTTATACTGACTTAATGCCAATGCGGATGTTGAAATATTGGATATATACTTCATTCCCTCAAAAAACGATAAATGACAAAGTTTATATTTTTTAACAATCCTTTCGCGAAGTTCGTGAAATATCTTTCCCGAAATTATTTTTTTAAGCTTTGTATTTCCACAAACAACAACCCTTAAATAACTAACCGTATCAATAAGGGCGTTAAGGTTTATAAGTTGCTCCTTTGAAAGGTTTTGTGCATCATCAATAACAATTATAATATTTTTACCCTTTTCGTATATCAAATTAAGGCTGTAAAAGATGTTTTCAATATTTTTTGCCTCTTTTACGTCCAAATTTTCCGCCAATACCTTTAAAATATCGGTATTATTATTTGCCCTTATTTCAAAAACGGCATCATTATTTTTTACCGTATCAACAAATTGTTGTAAAAGAACGGTTTTTCCACATCCTTCACTTCCTGTTATAACATAAACACCACTGTAAAAACGGCAAGTATTTGCAATATCGTTTGCAATTTTCAAAACCTTATTCCGGCGGTAAAAATAATTATATGTATTGTCCGTTGGAAATGGGTAATTATCAAAGTGAAAGTAATCTAAATAATTCATAATAAATCCTTCTTGAAAAACGATTCAATTTGTTTTATAAGTATATTAAAATTTAACAATAAAAACAACAAAAAAGGTTATATTATGGACAAAGAAGAATTGATGGAGTTTAAAGGTACTGTTATTGATAAACTTCCAAATGCAATGTTTAAGGTTGAACTTGAAAACGGACATCAAGTAATTGCTCATACCGCTGGAAAGATGAGAAAGTTCAGAATTTGGGTTATGGTTGGTGATGTTGTAAATGTTGAAATGACACCTTATGATTTGTCAAAGGGTCGTATCACTTTCCGTTATAAGGATAAACAAGGAACAATAAAGGAAGAGCTTTAAATGATAAAGAATCCACAGCTTGACGAAGCTTTTCGTGCATTGGCTTTTTACATAAAAATATTTGCTAAACAAGAAGTCAAGAAAAGCGAAAGAAAAGAACCAAAGGAATTGGAATTTTTAAGGAACTGTCCTCATTTCCTTTCTGATGAATGTAAATCGGTAAGTTGGAATTTACACGGTCCATGCGGACAATGTGTAAAGGCAGGAAAATATAATATCGTTCATTCTGACGAAATCATATATCTAACCGAACAGGTGGCAAAAGAATCAAAATGCAGATAGAAAATTTATTTATTAAAAGAACAAAGGAACTTCCATCCGATGCAACAACTTCTGGACATAAACTTGCATTAAAGGGTGGATATATTCATCAAACCGGTGCCGGACTTTATACTTACTCTTCCGTTGGGTTCAGGGTTTTTCAAAATATAGAAAATATTATAAGGGCGGAACTTAATAAAATTGGATGTCAAGAAATAAGTATGCCAGTTATTGCTCCACTTTCTCTTTGGAAAGAAACCGGTCGTGAAAATATTGATGTCCTTTTGAAATTCAAAACACGTGCGGGAATTGATGCTGTTGTTAATCCAACCCACGAAGAAATTGTAACTGATTATGTAAGAAGTATTCTTCAAAGTTATAAACAATTACCATTATCTCCAAATTCACTTTGCCTTTATCAAATTCAAACAAAGTATCGTGATGAATTAAGGGCAAGGGCAGGGTTAATCCGTACCCGTGAATTTATGATGAAGGATGCCTATTCATTCCATACATCAGTGGATGATTTAAATTCATTCTATGATATTATGCTTAACACCTATGTTTCCATTTACAAAAGGTTGGGTCTTAACAATGTTGTTGTTGCGGAAGCTCCTGGCGGTGATATGGGTGGTGCCTTGTCCCATGAATTCCAAATGATAAATGAAACTGGTGAAGATACTATTTATACCTGTGATTCTTGTGGTACAAGCTTTAATAAGGAAATATTAGAAGAAACCCATAATGAGGAAAGTTGTCCTCATTGTCATGGAAAACTTTCATCCCACCGTGGTATTGAAGTTGGAAACATATTCAAACTTGGTGATAAGTATACAAAGGCAATGAATGTTTCATATACTGATGTTGATGGTAAAAAACAAATCCCAGTTATGGGTTGTTATGGTATTGGTGTTGGTCGTGTGCTTGGTTGTCTTTTGGAACAAAGTGGTGATGAATCAAAGGCTGTATTTAATATGGCTGTTGCTCCATATAAGGTTCACATTATTTCAATTGGTGAAGGTGAATCTGTGTCCCTTGCAACAAAGCTTTATAATGAACTTTTGTCCGCTGGTGTTGAAACAATAATTGATACCACCGACGACAGAGCAGGTTCAAAGTTTGCCAATGCAGATTTGATTGGCGCTCCTGTTCGTGCTATTATAAGTCCAAAAAATATTGATAAGGGTGTTTTTGAAATGAAATATTCTGGCTTGTCTGGTGAATACCCAGAAACAATTTCAATAAACGACATCTTTAATGGTATAATGGATATCGTTAAAAAGGAAGCTTAGGTTCCAACGAATAATAAGCATTAAAAAACTTAAAAACCGGTCCAAAAAGCCGGCTTTTTTATTGATTTTTAAGTTTTTTAAGAAGGATTCTATAACATTCCGCAACCTTTTTAAACATTTCTTCCGATTTTTTTGAACCATTGTTAAGGTCCGGATGGTGTTTTTTTACAAGGAGTTTATATCTAGTTTTAAGTTGCGCCTCCGTGTACGGAAATGTTATTTCCAAAAACTTTACCGCCTCCAATTCCTGTACGGTGAGTTTTGGTTGCAACACCATCTTTGAATAGGACTTTTTTGTATTCCTTCCCTTCATATAGGTATTATAAATTTCAAATGGATCTTCAAGTCGCCCATCCTTTGAAAGTTGTTCTAAATTAAGCCCGAATTTCCAACTTGGACAATGCCATGTTTCATCAAGCTTGTTTTCCCTTTCTATTTCATCCTGACTCATACCATCATAATAATTCCACGATTTATTATACTCACTTACATGTTTAAGGCAGAACCAATAGTATTCTTTAAGGCTTCGGTCTTTCGGTGCACGATATTCACCCTCCGCCTCACATCCAGGATGGTCACATTTTCTGTAAAATTTCTTTTCTTCTTTTATCATAATCTGCCATTATACAAAATAAAAAGGGTAAAGACAAGGTCTTGTGAAACTATTTTTTAAACAAAGTTGAAAGGGGATGATTGTTTTCCACGGCCGATTTCAGTCTGTCCGTCATTATATGAGTATAAATTTGCGTTGTGGAAATATCCGAATGCCCAAGCATTGTTTGAACCGCCCGCAAATCTGCTCCTCCGGCGATAAGGTGTGATGCAAACGAATGACGGAACACGTGGGGTGAAACCCTTTCCGGTGCAATCCCAGAAAGCACCGCGATTTCCTTTAAATTCCTAAAAAAAGTATCCCGTGATTCGTACCCACAACTTCCCCTTGATGGAAAAAGATATTTTGAATGTTCCCCGTGCTTCAAAAATAATGGGCGAATTTCCTTATATTGATAAAAAAGTTCCACCGCACGATGGTTTAATGGGACAAGTCGTTCCTTTGATCCCTTTCCCATAACCTGCACAAATTCATCCTTTATAAAGGCATTAAGGGGCAGTGAGACAAGCTCGCTTACACGAAGTCCCGTTGCATAAAGAAGTTCCATCTGAAATTCCAACTTTAACCCACGTGCGGAGTTTTGTTTTTTCGCCGTTTGGATAAGTTTTTCAATTTCTTGTCTTGTAAGGTATTTAGGAAGCGACTTTCCAACCTTTGGTGAAAATATTCCGGATGCCGGATTTTCAGTTATAATATTTTCCGAAAACAAAAAAAGATAAAAAGAGTTAATAACGGAAAGCTTTCTTGCCTGAGATTTCGGTGAATATCTGTTTTCTTCCAAAAAGCCAAGATATTGTTTTATATCCGCCTTTTGTGCATCAACAAGATTTAAAACTTTACATTCCTCACAAAGGAATTTTTGATATTCACGAAGGTCGGTTTGATATGCCAAAACGGTGTTCCTTGCAACACCCCTTTCAGCCACCATCATTTCCAAATATCTTTCTATATACTCTTTATTTTTATCATACATAACAAGTATATTTTATAACTTTTTTGATATTTAGTAAATAATAAAAAAGCCCTTATTCAAAGGGGCATTTTTTTTAGTGTTTATCAAAATAAAGATTACCTTTTTCTTTTATCGTATGGCGGGTAAATCCCTTTGATGTGAATATTTCAACACATTCATCAACCATTTTTGGATTACCGCAAAGGAATACATGGAAATTATCCGGAGAAATCTTTACCCCGAAATCTTTTTCTATTGTTCCGTTTGAAATAAGGGATTGTGCATGACCCTTATATCCGGTCCATTCAATACCAACTTCCTGATCTGCCCTTGAAACAATAGGGTAATAATGGAAGTATGGTGATTTTTTCTCCAATTCTTCAAGTTCTCCCTTAAAACCAAGTTCATAAGTATGTCTTGCACCATGGATAAGGGCAACCTGTCTTTTTCCATTAAGTATTTCTTGTTTATGTTCCCTTAAAATACTTACGAATGGAGCAATACCGGTACCTGTACTTACGAAAAGCAAGTTTGCATCTTCTTCAACACCGGAAAAATTCATCAATCCCGCAGGTTTTTCACCCATATATATTTCATCCCCAGCCTTTAATTCAAACAAACGTGGTGTAAGTTTACCTTCCTTTACAAGTACAATATAAAATTCAACTTCATCTTGGGATGGAGCCGATGTGATTGAATATGCACGTCTGTGCCATTCACCATCAAGATTTTTTTTATCATCAGGAAGGGCAAGAACCGCAAATTGTCCCGCCTTAAAATTAAACTTATGTCCGTCCTTGAAATTTATGAAAAACAATTTAATTTCAGGTGTTATTTCCTTAACATTTTTAACTATTGCATTATATTGCATTTAAAAAAACCTCATACTAACTTTATTGTGCTAATTATAAATTAAATATAAAAAAAATCAATTGCAAAAAATAAAATTGTGTGTTATACCTCTAAACATATACAAAAATTATAAAAATCACAAATCAATGAAGCTTACAAAACTTTTAAAAATTGAAAGTTCCATTGATTTATTTTTTTAAAGTGTAGGAGATATAAAATGATGGATAAAATACCTATGACTCCAGCTGGACTTGAAAAACTTGAAGCTGAATTAAAAAAGTTAAAATACGAAGACAGACCTGCTGTTATACAGGCAATATCGGATGCACGTGCATTAGGTGATTTATCAGAAAATGCCGAATACCACAGTGCAAAGGAACAACAAGGTTTTATTGAATCTCGTATTGCATATATTGAAGGTGTTATCGGTTCCGCCGAAGTTATTGATCCAAAAAAGATGTCCGGCGATGTTGTAAGGTTCAGTGCAACCGTAAAAATCGTTGATGAAGACACAGACGAAGAAAAATGTTATCAAATTGTTGGTAAGGAAGAAGCCGACCTTGAACACGGAAAAATTTCATTTGAAAGTCCTATTGCTCGCGCCCTTATTGGTAAAGCAAAGGGGGATGAAGTAACCGTTCAATCACCAAAGGGGCCACGCGATTTTGAAATCGTAAGTGTTGACTATATCTAAAAAAATCAAAAGGGAAAAAATTACGATGAAAAAACTTATCCTTTTATTTATGCTTTCCGTTGTTGTTGCATCTTGTGGTGTAAAGGGCAACCTTTCAAAACCAGAGGGTGCGCAGTACAGACGCACATACCCAAAATATTAGGATAGGTTTTTTGTCTTTTTTTAAAATCTTGACTCTTTCTTAAAAAATTCTTATATATAAGCTTATATTGAATGGGCTTTTACTATGGAAAATAAATCATCAAAAAATATGCTTTCTCGTTCGGTAAACTTTTCGCTTTCCGGCGGGCTTCCCGCATCGGTTAATGACGGTGGTATTTCTGCATATATAAATATGGTAAAAAATATACCACATCTTACCCCACAGGAGGAGTATGATTTGGCGGTAAAGGTTCAAAAAAATCACGATTTGGAGGCTGCGGAAAAGCTTATTAAATCAAACCTTTTTTTGGTTGTGGCTACTGCTTTTGAATATAAGGGGTACGGCCTTCCCATTTCTGATATTATATCTGAGGGTAATATTGGTTTGATGAAGGCGGTTAAAAAGTTTGATCCGGATAAGGGATTTAAGCTTTCAACCTATGCCCTTTGGTGGATAAGGGCTACAATCAATGAATTTGTTTTGTCATCGTGGAGTTTGGTTAAAATTGGAACTCAGGCAGCCCAGAAAAAATTATTTTTCAGCCTTAAAAAAATTAAGGCAAAGCTTGGCATTTATCACGATTCCGATTTGACCCCAACTGAGGTAAAAGATGTTGCAAACGAACTTGATGTAAGTGAAGATGATGTTGTTGAAATGAACCGTCGTGTTTCAAAGGACAGCTCGCTTAACAAGGTTATTTCTGATGACGACAGTAATACTACGGAAAGTCTTAATATGCTTGTTGCAGAAACTCCGAATTCCGAAGAAATTACTGCCGATGATGAAATGCGCACTCTTCGTACGAAAATGTTGACCGAGGCAATGCAATCATTAAACCCACGCGAACAAGTTATTTTAACTCGCCGTCGTCTAACCGAAACACCGGCAACATTGGATGATTTGTCCGTTGAATTAAAGATAAGCAAGGAACGTGTTCGTCAAATTGAAAACAGGGCGCTTGAAAAGCTATCCCTTGCTCTTTTAAAGGAAAAAAATAAATATTTCGGTAATAATCAATAACGACCTATACAATATCTGTTATTGCACGGATGTTTCCTTCACGTCCAATTTGCACCACATGAATTTTCTGTTTCATTTCCTGTAATGCCTGTTCCTGATTAAGGTTCGGAAAGGTGTGGATTATTCGGTCAATAAAGGCCTTGTATGCTGACTCTGGTGAATCCGCATGGATTGTGGCATAAAAATGCTTGTGTCCTGTATTCATAAGTTCCCATATTGCACCGGCATTTTCGGTTGAAATTTCACCACCCATAATTGCATCCGGTGTCATACGTACGACAAGGTCAATAACATCCTTATATGTAAACTGATTCGTTTGTTGTGTACGGGACAAAAGTAAATGTACGTGATTTTTTTGTGGAACAATAAGTTCACGGCTATCTTCAATAGTTATAACACGAAGATTTGGCGAAAGGATTTCCAATATATTATTTAAAAATGTTGTCTTTCCGGTGGACGTTGCACCACTGATAAGTAAGTGGTCGCCCCGTTTTATGTATTGCATAAGTTTTTCGTATGGGTCGGTTGGCTCGTCCAAACTTTGGGATTGAAGCTTTTGAAGGTTCTGTCCTTTTACCAAACCATAATCCGCAAAATTAAAATCCACGGTTTCCTTTTTGGTTCTTATTGCAATGGCAATTCCACCTTCTATATCATCATTATCATAAAGCACATTTTTACCGGTAATTCCCGAAAAACGCTCATCCCCAGGAAGGGTTGCATATACAACCGGTGTTCCCGATACCGGATCAAATGGCACCTCATACGAATTTGCAATAATATTCATTATGTCGGTAAGGTATTGTTTTGAAAGGTTTTTATCCTTTTCCATAACCCACGGAATTTCACGCTTTCCACGAAGCCTAAGCCAAACTTCGCCCGCCTTATCCACGGCAACTTCCTCAATATTTGATTGAGAATACCAGTTTGATAAGTATTTTAATGTAGAAAGTAAAACTTCGTTTGCCATAATCCCCTCTTGTCAATATTTATACTATAATTTCACAAAATAAACAATAAAAATTATACATATATATGTTTATGTTGTGCCTGTTAATTGTGAATAAATTTTCAAAAATATAATTTTATACTTTCATAAAACCATTTTTTTTGCTATACTTTGGTGGAAGAGGAAAAAATGATAGTTCGTAAAAAACAGTTAACAATCCAAGAAAAAAAAGAAATTCTTGATACACTTGATATTATTGATATTTCACTTTATGACCTTCTTGTAAAAAGGCGTGAACTTCAATCTGAACTTGAACAGGAAAAAAACTCCTCTGCCTATGATTTATTAACAAATCTTTCAACATCAATTCAAAAAATTACCGAACAACGAAAATATGACCGTGATATTCTTTCCCTTACCGCTGGACTGTTGAATGCAAGTAATTTTAACACACACAATTTGGAAATTGGTATTCAATCACCAAAGGCGGGCGATACAAATCAACGTGGTGTCCTTTCGCATATAAAAAACTTTTTTCCATTTATTGATACCATAAAATATAAAACTTTTTCAAAACAAAAGGATGTCCTTGATGCTCTTTTGACCTATACAAATATGATTGGATGTATTCCGGCAACCAAAACATCACCAAAGGATGTATGGTGGATTTCAATGCTTTCACCCGACCGCGAAAATATAAAGATTATAAACAAGGTTCCATTTTCAAATACCGATGAAAACCGCGAATACCTTATTTCCAAAACAAATTCATTTTATGGTTTTGACCGAAGTGTTATTGTAATTGCCACATCTGAAACAATTACAAATAATTGGCTTAAAACTGCATTACATAAGGTTAATGTGCCTCTTTATAACATCATTGATTCAACGGCAATTTTCAATGGTACAGTCCTTCATTTGATTGAGGTTTCCCATAAAATTGAATCCGCAAACGATGACATTTTCAAATTAAATGAAACATTGAACGGAATAAATATTCGTATGGCGGGATACCTTGGCGGATATTTTCTTCCCCTTGTGGATAAGGATAAAATTGTAAGTTTTAATCCAACATTCGGTGAAAAATAGCTTTATTTTATAAAAAAATATAGTATAAAGATTATATGAAAATAAAAAAATATAATATTCTTTACAGGTTTTTGGCACTCCACTTTTTAAAATCATTTGGATTGGTGTTTTTTTGTATTGCCGGTATTATATGCCTTTTTTCAATAATCAATAATGCAAAATCATTTGCCGGAAAATCATCAAATATTCCATTTACTGTTACAATGCAGTTTGCATTACAGGATGTCTTTATGACATTAAATACAACCTTACCATTATCGGTTTTACTTGCCGGTGTTCTTACCTTTTGGCGGTTATCAAGGACATCCGAACTTACCGTTATCCGTTCAATTGGGCTTTCCGTTTGGCAATTTATTGAACCTGTAATTATGGTATGTGTTGCGATTGGTTGTCTTAATATGTTTGTATTCAGTCCAATTAGTTCCGCCCTACAAAAACGTGTTTCCAGATTAAGTTATAAGTATGAGCTAGGTCATTCCAACCCACTTTTGTTTTCACAACAGGGTTTATGGTTAAAGGAAAAATCTGAATTTACCCAATCATTCATAAATGCCGAATATATTAAAAAAGAAGGGATGGGACTTAACGGTAAAAACATTGTTATTTTTGTAACCGATTTAAGTAATAATTTTATAAAAAGGATTGAAGCAGAAAGTGCAATTTTAAAGGATAAGGCATTGGAACTTTTTAATGTGAAAATGATTGATCCACGACTTTATGTTGAAAACTTTTCACAATATTCATATCCGACAAGTTTGACTGTTGATAAGATTGAGGAAAACTCCTCGGCTCCGGAAACATTTTCATTTTGGGAATTGCCAGGCTTTATTTCATTTTTTGAAAATGCTGGTTTTTCGGCAAGAAAGCATCGTGCATATTTTTACACTTTACTTTTTATGCCTCTTGTCCTTTGTGCAATGCTTTTTATATCGGCAATATTTTCAATTTCACCAAAAAGAAACCAATCAAATTTGGCGATAAAGCTTTCTGGTGGTGTATTGGTTGGATTCGGTGTATTCTTCCTTGACCAGGTGATTATTGCAATGGGTGCATCCGGACGAATACCTTTATTTATTTCGGCGATAAGTATTCCTGTTATTGCAATACTTTTTTGTATAACCGTACTTCTTTATCATGAGGATGGATAGATGTTTTTAAAGGGGGGACAAACATTTTTATTTATTCTTTTATTTGCATTTATGGGTGGTTCCGTAATTGCATCTGATTTTTATAATTCCGAGATTCAGGTGAATTATACCGTTGCGCCTTCCCAATCAGAATTAAGCGGTACCTTGGATAAAAAGGGTTATACAAATACAAAATATGTTGGTGGTTATCATTCAATTTTGCAACAACTTGCCACCGATACAAACATAAAATTCAACTATCTTCCATACGACAGTTATAATTCCGCCATACAAAACACAATGATTTATTCTAATGAGGCAAACCCAGAAATTATGCTTGGTGCCACTTTTGATGAAGATAAGTTGAAATATTTGGACTATATTTCATATCCTATTTATACGGATTTTACTGTGATTGTTGTAAACAACAACTTTATTCCATTAAGTTTCAGGGCAACCAAGGGCGATATTTCGGAAACGATAAACCGACTTTCCGCATCAAACGATATTGTGGCGGTAAAGGGTTATAACCTTGACGCCCTTAATTTCGTTCATCATTCAGAAGAAAATACTACATCAAAGGCGATGGAAAAGGTCTTTCTTAAAGGTTCGGTCTTGGTCGCACCTTACACCCTTGTGTCCGACTATTTACAAAATAATCGTGGTATGGGAGGACTTAAAAGTTTGCGAATTTTCAAATATCCAAAAAATCTTGTTAATTACTTTTTGGTAGTAAATAAACGCTCCAATCTTTATAAACAAAAATATGATGAAAACACATTCATCATTGAAAAGTTGACCGAAAATTTACGTAATTATTTGCAAAATTTGGAAAATAAAGATTCGCAACCATCAAAACAATAACTTTCTTGCATAAAAAATTTTTATATTATAATATAAGTTCATTAGGAGTAAGGATTTTGTTAAAGTTCAAATTACTTTCGTTGTTTTTATGTCTTTCTTTTGCATTTACAACACCCGTATATGCACAGGAGTTTGTTGATATGGATGAAGATGGCGAAGTCGTTGATGAGGTAAGCGATTCTGATGAAACTTTGGATGATGTTGCCCCTGATGGAGAAGAGGAAGAATACGAAGATTATGTTGAAGAGAGCGAAGAAGAGGTAGTTTCCTTAACTCTTAACGAACGCGTGAATTACTTTGACATTGCTGGGGTAAGTTTAGGTATGGAATACGATGCCGTACGAAAAAAGTTAAAGGAGCATAAATATAAACTTACCAATATTGAATACAACATTCCTGAATATTTCCGTTTCAATTATGATGACATCTGTCGGCAAAGGAATATACTTATCCCCGAAAATTTAAAGGCATGTATAAAGGGTTTGGCACGAAAGGATAAAATGGAATATATTTCAAAGGTAAGTTTTAAGAAAAACGATACCAATGAAGATATAAGTGTCTTTTTCACCAGTCCGATTACCGAAAACAAGGTTTGGAAAATTGAATATTCCAACGATGTAAATAAAAAGTATGGTGATGCAAAAAATTTCCAATATCAAAGGGAGGAACGCCGTCGCGCTTTTTGGTATTATGTCCTTTCAAAATATGGTGAACCTAATGTAAAACCTAATATGTGGGTTTTGGATACTGCGGATAAATACAGTGCAAAACTTACCGCTGGGTTTGGAAGTTTGGTTTTGGAAAATCAAAAACAATATGCCTTTGATATTCTTGAATCCACCAAACAGGCACGTCGTGATTTTAAATATACCGACTACTCTTTCTAAAAAATACTTTACAAAAAAGATAAATTAAATTATAGTAAAAACAGGTGTGATGAATAGTCATACTTAGTGCCGGAGACGGTACGGGACCTTGACAAGTCTTTAAGAACGAACGGTGTTTAGAATAGCATCGTAAGTTGCTATTTTTTTTATACCTAAATGGCTGAAAAATGGCAACGAATCATTCCTCAACTTTGCGGTTGGGGAGCCACAGTTATAAAACAGGAATACATTCTTGTATTCCGAAGGCTGTGGGATCATCTGTTCGTTTTGTGATTTGTCAACTCTCCCGACCTAATTCCGGAAAGATATATATAAACAAGGAAAAAACTACCACACCTTTGTCCGTGGGTTCTTACGGACCGTTT
Organism: Alphaproteobacteria bacterium; assembly: GCA_016297965.1. Classification (GTDB taxonomy): domain Bacteria; phylum Pseudomonadota; class Alphaproteobacteria; order Rs-D84; family CACZYB01; genus CACZYB01. Next base: position 30,245 of record JAEDDP010000009.1, read on the forward strand.
TCTCTCTTGTTTAGTTTGAAGGAAATGGAGCCAGTAAATATGGTTTCGTTTCCTTCCTCATCGGGGAGGCATTTTAAAGATTTTCAAACTCCCCGACCATTTATGGGGAAAGTTTTCGTGGCGCTTTCCCCTCCCATAAAAAAAGTGTGAGCCACGAAAGAAAAAATTTGACCCATCTTGTCATCCTGAACTTGTTTCAGGATACGTTGGAGGGACCGAGAGTAAAGTAAAAGATTTCGAACTAAATTCGGAATGACGCGGGAAGATGAAAGTTAAAAATTACAAAAACTTTCAAATAACAAAAACGAAAGGAGAGAGGAAAAATGAAAAATAAATTACTAATTTTTGGACTGGT
>JAEDDP010000010.1 GCA_016297965.1 Alphaproteobacteria bacterium
ACTTTGCGAATTTCTTTCAAAAAAATTTGAAAAAGTTTGCAAACCTTAGACATTCCATACCTTTATATCCGTTAACCTAATCCCGAATTTATCACCTTTCCTAATCCTTTGCAACTGGATTCTTATAAATTTTTAAAGATTCCAAAACAAGTTCGGAATGACACACAAAAAAGATCACAAAAAAAAGCTCCCTTCCGGAAGCCTTCTTGATTTTTGGTGGGTGATGGGGGATCCGAACCCCCGACCTACTGATTAAGAGTCAGTTGCTCTACCAACTGAGCTAATCACCCAAAAGATGGAATAAGTATATATGCTTTTATTTCAAAATTCAAGAGCTTTTTTAATATATTTATAAAATCCCTATTCTTCCTAATAAATTTCATTGCAAAAATGAATGTATACCTATAAAATTTATCAAAAACAAAGGAGAAAAAAATGATTTTAGTAATGGGCGGTGCCGGCTATATCGGCTCACATACCGTAAAACATCTAATCCAAAACGGATATGAAGTAGTCGTTGCAGACAACCTTTGCTCCGGCCACAAACAGGCAGTACAAAACGCACATTTTGAAATTGCCGACCTTTTAAATCCACAATCCATTGATGCAGTATTTAAAAAGTACAAAATTGATACCGTAATCCATTTCGCGGCATTCCTTTCCGTTGGTGAATCAGTTGAAAATCCGGCAAAATATTACCGTAATAATGTTGTTGGAACATTAAACCTTCTTGATACAATGATTGCCAACAATGTGAAAAATATCGTCTTTTCATCAACCGCCGCCGTATTCGGAAATCCACAATACACTCCTATTGATGAAGCACATCCAACCAGCCCAATAAATCCATACGGACAAACAAAATTGATGATTGAAAAAATTTTTGCGGACTACCGAAGGGCATACGGGTTAAACTATATTGCATTAAGATATTTCAACGCGTCCGGTTGTTCAAGTGATGCAACCATCGGCGAAAGTCACAATCCGGAAACTCACCTTATTCCTTTGGTTTTAAAGGCAATCAATGGCGAACGCGAAAATATCAAAATTTTCGGAACCGATTACGACACACCGGATGGAACCTGCATTCGCGACTATATCCACGTGGAAGATTTAGCCACCGCACACAGGCTTGCCATTGAACATATAAATGAATACAGTGGGGAAATAAACCTTGGAACAAGCAAGGGTACAAGTGTAAAGGAAATTATTGAAATTGCCGAAAATATCACCGGCAAAAAATGTCCCGTTGTATTTACCGAACGACGTGCCGGCGACCCTGCAATACTTTGTGCATCAAACCAAAAGGCATACAAAGTATTGGGATGGAAACCAACAAAATCAATGAAGGACATAATTGAAACCGCATGGAAATGGGAACAAAACAAAAAGTTTTAAATCTCAACAAAGGCAATAAAAAAATCCACCCAATTAAGAGTGGATTTTTTAATTTTTTCTACACCCAAACTATTATCTGAAATAAACTGACATAGTATTAAGTGTTGTACAATCTGTACCAGTCACAGCAGATGAACCATCACCATTTGCACCAAAGTATGCCGATGTTCCAGGTGTTGCCTTATCAGATTGCAAAACATCAGTCCATGACATAGTGTTAAAGTACAAACAATCAGCTTCTGGAACACCAGTAAGAGTTACTGTAAATCCAGGATTGTTTCCTGCATAACCAAAAGATTTAACTGTGTAATCACCACCGTATGGTGCGGACATATTGTATCCCATCTTTTTAAGAAGTTCTGTACCAATATCGTAGTTTTCTTCACTTGTCAAAGAATCCGACGAATTATAGGTTGTACGGCTTGCAAACAAGCTACGAACTTCCTGTGCCAAACGCGTAATTTGTTCAACAGTATTGTTTCTGTTAATTTTACCAATGGCCTGTGAATATCCAGCAATACCCATAACAGTAATAACGCCCATAATTGCCAAAACGCCAAGCATTTCAACAATAGAACGACCTGAATCATTTTTTCTAATAAACATAATTATTCCCCTTTATTTTTTTGTTTTCTTGTATTATTCTTTGTGATACTAAATATAGTATACCACAAAATAAAGGCTTATACAAACAAAAAATGCAAAAAAGTTTAATCGGTTTAGAAATAATAAGGAAATTTCACAAAAATACACCAAATTCACCTGGTGTTTACCGTATGTTTAATGAAAATAAGCAAGTTTTGTATGTGGGAAAGGCGAAAAACCTTCACAAAAGGATAAAAAATTATACTGATTTAGATGGACTTTCGGAACGAATAAAAAAGATGATTTCCGAAACCCGTGAAATGGAAATAATCCAAACCCATACGGAAAATGAGGCTCTACTCCTTGAACAGGACCTAATAAAACAGCTAAATCCGAAATATAATATAATGTTGATGGATGACAAAAGCTATCCATACCTTACCATATCAAAGGAGGACATCCCACGACTTGGCAAATTCCGTGGCGATAAAAACAGCCTTAATCACTTTTTCGGCCCCTTTCCATCAAGCCTTGCCGTAAACGAAAGTATAAAGCTTATCCAGTCGGTTTTCGGACTTCGCACCTGTAAGGATACTATGTTCAAAAACCGTGAACGCCCTTGCCTTCTTTACCAAATAAAAAGATGTTCCGGCGTTTGTTGCGGTAAAATCACCCCAGCGGAATACAGAGCTCAGGTAGACAAAGCCATTGATTTTTTAAAGGGTAATAATAAGGAAATCATTGACGACCTTTCATCAAAAATGCGTATTGCAAGCGCCAATCAAGAATATGAAAAGGCCATTGTATACAGGGATAAAATCACCTACCTTAACCAAATTTTAAAACGAAATTCACTTGGTACTATTGACGGGTTTACCGATATTGTTGTCATTATTAAAAAGGAAGATAAATACGAAATAGAAGTACTTTTTTCACGAAATTCAATAACTTGCGGACAATATTCATACTTTCCGGAAAATACAAAGGATGCAACCGAAAACGAAATTTTAACATCGTTTATTGAACAATTTTATTCAAACCACGATGTGCCGGAACAAATCCTTACCAATATTGAAATTGATGGCAAAACGGAATTGGAAGATTTGCTTTCGGAAATCAAAAAAACAAAGGTTGTAATTGAAACACCACAACGTGGGGACAAAAAAAAGGTTGTTGATACAATAGTCCAAAATGCAAAACTTCACCTTGAACGAAAGTTTATTGAAGATTCCAATAACAAACAGTATATGATTGATTTGGCAAAACTTTTTGAATTAAAGACACCACCAAAAAGGATTGATGTATTTGATAATTCACACATTTTTGGAACCGACAAAATTGGTGCAATGATTGTTGCTGGACCAACCGGTTTTCAAAAGGATAATTACAGAAAGTATAACATCCGTTCTGATATTGCCGGCGACGATTACAAAATGATGGATGAAGTCCTTACCCGCCGTTATACACGGGCAAAGGCGGAACACACCCTTCCCGACCTAATCATCGTTGATGGTGGACGGGGTCAGCTTGATATTGCCTACAATGTAATACGAAACCTTGAACTTGAAACTCCAATCGTTGGTATCGCAAAGGGGGAAAACCGAAATGCCGGCGAAGAAACCCTTTATCAAAAGGGACACCGCCCAATAAACCTTGCAAAAAACGACCCTATCCTATTTTACCTTCAACGTATTCGTGATGAAGCGCACAGATTCGCCATCACCACCCACAGGAAAAAGCGTGAAAAATCACATTTCAGATCCGCCCTTGATGATATTGACGGAATTGGTGCAACCAAAAAGAAAAACCTTCTAAATTATTTTGGAAGTGTGAAAAACATTGTAAATTCAGACATATCAGAATTGGTAAAAGTTGACGGTATAAACAAAAATCTTGCCGAAAAAATTTACAAAACTTTTCATTAAAAATCTGATTGAATAAAAATTTTATGTTGTTAATATAGGAATAAAATAAATAAGGAAGTAAAAATGAAAAAGATACAACCAAAAAACTTACTTTGGGCTTTACCTAATATTTTAACATATATACGAATTCTTATAATCCCCGCAATTTTCTGCGTATTGTACAGTAAAAACATAATCTTATCAAACTATGTTGCATGCGGACTTTTCGTAATTGCAAGCATCACTGACTATTTTGACGGATACCTTTCCCGTAAAATGAAATTAACATCCGAAATTGGTCGTTTTCTTGACCCTATTGCGGATAAACTTCTTGTCGTAACGGTACTTGTCGTACTTGTACAAACAAAGTTCACCGGCGTACTTGAAACTGTACTTGCCTCTGTAATAATTTGCCGTGAAATTTTTGTTTCCGGACTTCGTGAATACCTTGGCAATTTCCATACAAAGATGCCAGTATCAAAACTTGCAAAATGGAAAACAACCGCACAACTTTTTGCAATTTCATTTTTGATTTTTGGAAATACCCACACAAACCAGTTCTATAATTCATATTGGGACTATATAACATTTGATATATATGTTGCCGGTGTTTGCCTACTTCTCATTGCAAGTGTGCTTACAATATGGACCGGAAAACAATATATGACAAAGGCATTTAGCTATATGAAGGACAACAGTTAGTTGTTAAGAAGATTTCTTCGCGAATTATATTTTCTGATAAGTTCCTCAAACATTTGAATGTAGCCAGGAACTATTTTTTTTGCCACATAGTTTTGTGCGATTAAAAAGGCATTTTCGGTCACCTTTCGCTTTTCATCATCACCAAGCGTCATAATCTCCTTTAATTTTTTCTTTATAAGGTACATATCACGCTTTGGCACAAAAAAACCGGTTTTACCTTCAACAATAAATTCTTCGGACACGGAATTTTTAACCGCAACAATAAAACGATTATGAAGCATCGCCTCCAATATATACTTTGCATTTTCGCTGTCTTCAAATGGCAAAAAGGCAAAATCAACCATCGGATACACAATTGCACTTCGTTCAATTTCCGGAATAAAACGGGACCGAGATTTCACATTGGCACGCAATGCCAAATCTTCCACGTACTCCCTGTCCGGACCATTTCCGGCAATAAAAAAGTACTTGTCATTCGCTACCGCCAATGCATCAAATGCATTTTCAAAACCAACATTTCGCTTAAAAACGGAGGCAAGATATATCGCACTCGCCTTTTCCGGAATAAAAAAATCCCGCTTTGAAACTGGCTTGCTATTTTTATATTCATAAACAAACGGAGGAAGAAGGAACGACCGCGCCCCACTGTACCCATTAACCTTCACAAACGACAACACATCATCTGAATTTGTCATAATATAATCGGTATTTTCAAATGTTTTAAGTGGTTCCCGCTCATTCAAAAATGAAACCTGTATTCCACCACTTCCCCAAACAATTTTTCGTGCATCCAATCCCCATTTACACATAATATCGGGATGAAAAGACGACAACAAAAACATTGTTTTAAGCTTGTTTGAAAAAGTTTTCAACTTTCCGGATTTTACCGATTTCCACCGAACAATTTCACATACATTTGAAAGCCAGCCAAGGTCCGCCACATCCGACGTGTAAATTTTTTGTTCCACACCGAAATCCGACAATGCAAGGATAAGTTCAGATATAGTTTTCGTATGGGTTTCAAAATACGCACCATCTATGATATGTAAAATTTTCATATTCAAAACCCTTTTTATTTAATTCACTATGATATATAATATCTTAAAATAACTAAGTAATCAAGGATTAAAAATGATACTTCAACCAACACGGGAAAACATTGAAACCATAATCGAACACCTTTTAAACGGGGATGTCGTGATATTCCCAACCGATACAGTTTTTGGAATTGGATGCACTGCCGACAACACACAGGCAATTGAAAAAATATATGAATTAAAGGGACGCGAAAAAACAAAATCCCTTTTACTTAACGTTCCAAATATCACCGCAATAAAAAAGTATGCAACAGTAAATAAAACCACACAATCACTGATAAAAAAGTTTATGCCCGGTGCATTAAGCCTTATATTAAAGGTCAAAACCCCAACAATTTTATCCAACTATACAATACGGAATGGAAAAATTGGAATACGCATTCCAAACAATAAAACCTTGCTTTACATCCTTAAAAAAATAAGGCTTCCACTTATATCAACAAGCTGTAATCTAAGCGGTAATCCGGCCTGCCTAACCGCAACCGATGCCGAAAAAATCTTTGGTAAAAAGGTTATAATTTTGAATACACGGGAAGCCCTTTCCGGACAATCATCAACAATAATTGACCCCAGCGGAAAAGAAATAAAATACATCCGTGAGGGAGAAATAAAATTTGAAAAAATAAAGGAGTTTTTGAAATAAGGTTTAAGGTTCAATCTTTTCAATAATCTTTTTAATAAACGGAATTGTTATCCTGTGCTTTTCTTCAAATGACATCAAATCCGCCTGCTCCACCACATACTTCACGGTCATCGCATCCCGCGAAATATGCTTCACAATATATTCAATAACATCCGGCGAAACAATAATATCTCGTTCCAAAAATTGTTTTACAAGCAACGACTTTAAAAATTCGTCATCCGGTTCTGTAATTCGTGCAACCGGAAACGACATCAACCTTGTCTTCAAATCATTAAGTGTAAAATCAAGGGATGCAAACCCCCTTGACGATGTAAGGAACAATTTTGTATTACATTCCTGTGCATAATTTATTATATGAAAAAGATTTTCTTCCAAATCCTCATTCCCGATAAGGACATCAACATTATCAATCACCAATGCACCATCAACCGGCACAATATCGGAAAATAATTCATCCTTAATTTCCAATGCATCATAAACCTTTGCCCCTGTTTTCTCACTGAAAAGCCAAGAAATATGGGTTTTCCCCGCCGACTTTTCACCCAACACAACAACAGCAAAATTTCCACTCCAATCCGGATATGCATCAATCCATTCCACCGCCTCAATATTACATGGGGACACAAGGAAATCTTCACGACCCAACAAACGCCTATGTTCAAGAAGAAGTGGTAATTGTTGCATTTTTACCTCTTTAAAACAAGATAGCCATTTTTGTTTTCAATTACGAACCCAAGTGATGCCAAAGACGACACCACAGAATTAAGGTCATAATTATACTTTACCTTTATTTGCGCCTTATCAAACTTTAATGCCTGAACCACCATATTCTTAAACACGGAAAGCTTTGTCAACTTTGACTTTACATCAATCCAATCTGCAAGAGAATAAACCGGCACAACCAAGGAAACATACTCACTTATATTATTACCAAGCATTGCCTTTTTATACGCATCATTAACACTTTTCACAAAATCAATAGTAAACAAGTGATACATCGTATCAAACGAACCACTTATCCCCAAAAGTTTGTCCCAAAATTCCACACGGTAAAGTCCACCACCAATTGCCCTTACACTCACAAAAATCACATTATTTGCACGATATTTTGTAAGCAAAGATTCAAAGTTGCTTAAACCCACCTTATCAAAATCAAATTTTGATGTATCAACGGAAACAGTGTGGAAATCAACCACATTCTTTTCACCATATTCGGCATCACCAAATCCGAAACTGTCTCCGTCTTTAAAAATAACCAACGTTGACGGTGGCAAATCCTGCAATGCACTAATCCCCTGATTTTTAAGGTATTCGGACATCAATTTTTTATTTATCAAAATATCCACATTTGCACTGTATGATGTAGAAGTCGTCCTTTCGTTATTAAGCTTCATTGTTTGGATAAACTTTTCCATATTATATGAATCCGGAACAACCACACTTTCCAAATCATCCGAAGGCAAAATTCGTGAAATAACAGTATTAAAAGCTACACTTCGTGCATTTTCCAATGCTTTTTTTTTCGCCTCACTTGAAGAAACAGAAGTTGCCGATGCGGAAATTCCATTCACCGAATAAAAATTTTTTGAAACCGAAGAAAAAGCCACATTTGCCAAACAAAATGAACAAACTACCCAAAAAACGACAAAACAAAGAAACTTTTTATACACGATAAATCCCTCAAATAATGGTGCAGATGGCCGGAATCGAACCGGCACGGGCGTTTGAATGCCCGAGGGATTTTAAGTCCCTTGCGTCTACCTGTTCCGCCACATCTGCTTAGGTAGATTTCATAAAAACAAAACTATTATATATAAAAAAAAGTATTTTTCAACATTTTTCTTATAATATTTTCAATGGCAACAATCATTTTTCAAAATAGCTTTTATCCGGTAAAAAGTCGGCCAAAAACTGTTTATTGATCTGCCTTTGTTTGTCCGTTAAATTTTCCGTATCATTTATACAAAATAATTTTGGATGGTATTTGGCAATATCATCTAAAACAAAACCACCACTTATTGTTTCCATACCTTTACGACAAAACAACTTTAAAAAGTAATAAGATAATGGGAATTTTTTATTCGGAACACATTCAAAAATCCGTCCTCCTAATGTCTTGTTAAAATAAAGTTTATTTCGACCAAGGCAATTATCGTATAAATCAAAAACAAATTGATTAAAGTTATTTGCACAACGAAACCTTGAATATACTGTATTATGAAATAAGTTTGGATATTTTTTCATAAAATCAGCCCGAAATGACTTTCGGCAAGCCATAAAAGAATGTGATGGAAGACAATAATAGACAGCCCCAAATTCATTTGCAATAAATCGCACGGCATTACCAACATACGATTTATAACAATTATGCAATTCCAAATTAGAAGGTTGCAATTTCCTCCGTTTAAAGGAATACTTTTTCACAAAAACTTTTGGATTTCCGTTCAAATCAAAAAAATAATCCGGTCCAACAAATCCACCAAAAAATGTATCATCATTTCCATATATAAAATATTCCGACAATCCCTTTATATTATGGATACACGCTTCCATCGCCATAGAGTTAAACGAAGGAAGAGCGTCAGACGGCATAATATCACTATGTTGCACAATCGTAATTTTTGGATGCGCCAAATTTAACCAAACCGGCACCTGACTATCAACAACAATATAAATATGATGTACCCAAGGAACAAATTTTTGAACTGAACGAAGCGAATATTTAAGTTCATCATTATCCCTGAACCTACAATCATTTAAAACTTGATTTGAAAGGTTGGTTATTCCCTTCAAAAATAACTGCTTTTTCCGTCGGAACTTTTCGTCATTACCATCACACCACAAATAAACTAAATCAATATCCTTAATACCATTTTTTGCATACTTTTCCAACACAAGATTTTGGTTTTCATAAACTTCACGTAAATTACCCATATCAAACTCCTACACTATTTTATTGCCAGGGAGTTCGAAAATCATGTTCGTTGAAATGACTCTTTGACCTTTAAGGTAAACCTCTGAACATACGCCAAAGACTCCCCGACTAAGCAGAGAGGACTTTTGCCAAAGCGTAGTTTTCGCACTACGCTCCGCAACGAACAAGGACTTTCGACGGTCCCGCACTTTAACACAAAGTACTTCAACACATTTCTATGTTGCAGGAAATATTATAATTAAAACTAAGCCAAAATACAAGGATAAAAAATTACACACACATAAAATCACTAAGGACTTTTGTTTCCGTATCATATTTGAATTTTATGCACGAACAATTTTTAACGGACAACCTTTCCGTCAAATATTTCACCAACGATGCCTTTATAAATGCACCATGCGACACAATCAAAACATTGTCTTCATCATCGGGAATACTTTGCATAAATTTTTGAAAACGACCAAAAACATCGTGAAAACATTCACCATTCGGAAACGACACACAAAGAGTTTTCAAATCATTATCACCATTTCTTATAATCGCATCAAAAAGTCGTTTAAATTCATCCGTAAATTCTTCGTAAACCTTCCCTTCCAAATCACCAAACGAAACTTCTTTGATAAGGGGATTTACAACAATCCGTTCAACACCAACTTTTTCATTTATAATATTGGCAGTCTCTTTTGCCCGCAAAAGGGGACTTGAATAAATATGTTCAATGCCAAGTCCAGCCAGCCGAGATGCCAAAGCCCGAGCCTGCGCCCGTCCATTTTCATTCAATGGAATATCCGTTTGCCCCTGTATTTTGCCAAGGCTGTTCCAGTCAGTTTCCCCATGACGAACAAAATAAAAAGTCTTTTTCATTACAACACACCAAACCTATAACTTCAAGCCACTTAAATCCGGCATATTCGCAAATGCACCGCTGTCCTGCATCTGTTTTGCCATAGCCATAAGACCTTTAAGTCCACCCATCTTATTCATCTGTTCCATCATTTGTTTAGTCTTTTGATATTGACGGATAAGTTTTTCCACATCGGAAACCGAAACACCGGCCCCCTTTGCAATACGCCTTTTTCGTCCCATCAAAAGTATATCCGGATTTCGCCGTTCCCGTACAGTCATAGAAAGGATTATCGCTTCTTGACGTTTCATTGTGTCATCATTCATTCCCATGGATTGAAGCTTTTCGGCAAAGCCACCAATCCCCGGTAAAAATTTCATAATTCCACCAATGGAACCAAGCTTTTTCATTTGCCTAAATTGTGAAAGCATATCTTCAAATGTAAATTGTCCTGCCATCATCCTTTCGGCCAAATTTTTCGCCTCGGTTTCATCAATTTTTTCCTGTGCCTTTTCAACCAACGAAACAATATCTCCCATACCCAAAATACGACTTGCTATTCTGTCCGGAAAGAAAAGTTCCAAATCTTCGGCTTTTTCGCCAACACCCATAAATTTCACCGGCACACCAATTGATGCCCGCATTGATAAAATTGCACCACCACGCGCATCACCATCAATTCGGGTTGCAACAATTCCGCTAAGGTGAAGTCTGTCATTAAATGTCCGCGCAATATTAACCGCATCTTGACCAACCAACGCATCAACACAAAGCAAAATTTCGTCTGGCAAGCATTGCTTTTTAATATCTTCAATTTCATCCATCATCTCATCATCAATACTTACACGACCGGCAGTATCAATCAAAACGACATCATAGTTATTTGCAACGGAAAGCGCCCGCGAAACAATTTGTGAAACCTTTTCACCATCAATAATTGAAAGCGTATCAATCCCAAGTCTTTGCCCCCAGGTTTGAAGTTGCTCCCTCGCCTGCGCTCTGTAAATATCGGTTGAAACCATCAACACCTTTTTTTGATATTTATCCGTAATAAATTTGCCAAGCTTTGCTGTGGTCGTAGTTTTACCACTTCCATTAAGTCCCGCCATCAAAATAATAAATGGTTTCTTGTCAAACAAAAGTCCATCATTTTTATTGCCAAGCATTTCAACAAGTTCGTCATTAACAATTTTCACCACTTGGTTTGCCGGAATTACATCTGATATAACCTTTTGTCCTATTGCCTTTTCTTCAATTTTTTTAAGCAAATCTTTCACAACAAAAAGGGAAACATCCGCCTCCAATAGGGCGATTTTAATTTCCCTTAATGCATTTTTCACATCTGCCTCTGAAAGCTTATCTTTACCACGAATTGAATCAAATGTGGCAAGAAGTTTTTTTGACAAAGACTCAAACATACACTATCCTTTTTCTTACTAATTTATTGCACTTGGTTCAATATTTCCGAAACGTTTATTAAGTTCCAAAATATCGGAAACCAAAGTATACACATCCTTTAAATATTCACGTGCAGACATTGAAAATTTTGTTTCATCATCTTCAAATTTTTCAATATAAAGACGAAGTGTCGCACCAACGGTACCCGTTCCCGAAAGACGGAAAAATATTCTGATATTATCCTTTGTAAATATCTGAACTCCCTGTGCCTTTGATTCCTCATGACTTACTGGGTCAATATAATCAAACACTTCCTTTTTGGAAATTTCATATTTACCATAAACCTTTCCATCAATATTTGCCGTCAACATATCGGACCAAAGCTTATTGGCAATTTCCTTATCCACACCTTCATAACTGTATTGCGAATAAAAAATTCTTCCATTTTCACGCCACATTTCACGAACAAGTTCTTCAACACTTTTACCTGTTTTTGCGAGGATGTTAAGCCAGAAAAGTATCGCAAAAATACCGTCCTTTTCACGGATATAATCACCACCTTGACCAAAACTTTCTTCACCACAAAGGTTTATCTTGCCCGCATCCAAAAGGCTTGCAAAAAACTTCCAACCTGTTGGAGTATTATAAACGTCAAGCCCCATTTTATGTGCCACTTTATCAACTGAACTTGATGTCGGAATTGAACGTGCAACACCGCTTAATCCATTTGCATAATATGGAATAAATTTATGATACTTTGTCATAATTGCCAAACAATCCGATGGAATAACATAAAATCCATCCCCAAGTATCATATTTCTGTCGCCATCACCATCACATGCACAACCAAATTCGGCAAGTCCATTCATCATCGCATCATAAAAATCCTTTGCATAGGTTGGATTTGGTTCCGGATGAACGCCACCAAAATCAGGTTGAGGAACCGAATTCAAAATCCATTCACGTTTTGCGCCAAGCCTGTTTACAAAAATTTCAATTGCTGTTGGACCTGTTGACGCATTCATTGCATTAAAACGGAATGTATGACCTGCATCAAACCATTTCTTTATTGCATCAAAATCAAACATAGATTCCATAAGGTCGGCATAATCCTTTATTGGGTCAAGGTATTCAACCTCCGCCAACTTTAATGCCTCTTCATCTGTTATGTTAAGACTGTTATAAAACGAAATCTTTTTTGTTTCTTCAAAAATTGCATTGGTAACAGATTCCGGCGCACCACCACCATTTGCCATTTCAACCTTTATACCAAAATCCCCATTTTCACCACCTGGGTTATGCGATGCGGAAAGAATAAATCCACCATCGGCATTATATTTTTTTATAACATTTGATATAGCAGGAGTAGGAGCAATAAGTTCACGTCCAACAACCAAAACTTTTTTAATTCCATTTGCGACAAGGATTTTTATAATTGATGGAAGTACAAGAACACCTGGATAACGACCATCGCCACCAACAACCCAACTTTCAAGTTTGTCGCCATTATTTTTTCTAACACTAATAGATGCCTGAACAAAATTTTCAAGGAAGTTTTTTTGCATAAAAACTTTTGTTTGTTTTCTTAATCCACCGGTACCTGGTTTTTGATTATCAAAAGATGTAGTTTGTACTTTAATTATTTCCATAATATTCTCCTTTTTATTATTATGGAAAATACAATAACACTTTTTAAAAATATACGCAAGAAAGTTTTTATTTATGGATATTACACCAATCATTATTTTTCTTCATTTTGGAACAAAGAAGTTCAAGGTTTCTCTTGTCTCCAACGACATACAACCTGTAATACCACCCCTTATTAGGAACATATTCATATTTGACATAGGCATCAAAATTTTCCATCTCTGGATACTTCTTTTTGATAACCTTCACACCATCGTATGCACTGTTTTCCTCCTTATACGATGCAATATGTGCCATAGTTGTATCCTTATCTTCTTCCTCAATAAAATATTCTTCACGAACCTGTGGCTTTACCACTGGCTTTGGTTCCGACTTTGCCTCCCGTTTTTTTTCAACAATCTGTGGTGCAACATTTTTACGAACAATCGGCTTTAAAACAACCGGCGGTAAATTTTGTTTACTCTCATCCTTTTTATCATCACGACCACTTACAACCACAGTCTTAAAATCATCCCCCTTTTCCTGCACCGGCATTTCACTCATATCACGAAATTCCGGAAGTGTTGCCTCATTCGGTTTTTCAGGCGTATCTTTCTTATCCACATTCTTTGCCGAAGTTGATAAATCCACCGCCCCAGCCAGAGCCTTTATCTTCGGCGCTTCCTGTTTTACTTCCTGTGGCATAAGACTGTGCCGTGAATCAAATGATGAAATCTGTTCCTGTATTTCATTAAACGGTTTGTCATAATCAACTGCATCCGCCGAATACCCCACAGACGAAACACAAACAACAAACAAAAATAAGAATTTAAAAATTTTCAATTTTATATCCCTCTTACAAACAACAAAAACTTGTCTTAAACATAAAGTTATGATACAATATATAAATTATAGGGGCAATAAAAAAATGACTGATATAAAACTTTCAATTGATAATGATAAAAAGACCGAAGAATTAAAAAATTTGAAATCAAAATATGATGATTTTAATCGTGTTTACGGATTCCGAAAAATAAATCCATTATACATATACCTTACTGCCGGTATCATAAGCCTCATTTGGCTTGGTATTATTGCCTATTATACAAGCCACAGCATTTATAATTGGTCATCATTATTCAAAATGCTTCCACATGAATTTGGTGGTTTCCTTGCCGGAATGATTATTCCAATCGGCTTTGTTTGGATGGTTGCCCTATACATTGACCGAAATATGAATTCAAATTATGAACGTGAAGTAATTTATCCATTCATCCAAAGCATTATTGACCCACACGGCGATACATCCGTAATTACAAAGGTTATCACAAAAAAAATTGAAACCGAAACGGACGAGTTAAAAAAGACTATTGATAAATTTGTGGAATATTCAAATAAACTTGCAAATATTCATTCAACCATTTCGGACAAGGTTGATAATACGGTAAGTTCAATGAAACAACATGAATTAAGTCTTAAATCAATAACACAAAACCTTAACGATTCAACAAACACCGTTGATGAAAAGACGAAAAATATTTTAAAAATTATTTCTGAAAATATTTCTCTTTTGGTTGAAACAACAAACAGTGCCGAACAAAAAACCGGTACCATCACACAAAATCTTTTATCCGAAACGGGAAAGCTTGAAACAACAATCAATAAAACCGCCCAGGTGGTAGAGGCAATATCAAAAACCATTGATACAAATTCCACACAAATTGAAAATTCCACACGTGAAGCAATATCAAAGGCACACGAAATTGAAACAACATTTGATACAATCGGAAACCGACTTGTTTCATCAACCGAACTTGCCGAAACACGAACAAATCAAATTCTTTCAAACATCACCGAAAAATCAAACGAGGTTATACAGAAATCAAACACCTCTGCCGAACGAATAAATTCAGTAATGGAAAACATCGGCAAGACAATTACAAACATTGAACAAATAAGTCGTGAAAACAAACGTGTTTCAAATGATACGATTGAAGCAATCACCATTCAATCAAATAATATGATTGATAACCTTCAAAAACAGGCATCAAAATTTGAAAACAATTCCAATTCAATTTTGGATATCGTGAATCAGGTTGAAAATAAATTTTCCAGCATTGATAAGGGTATCGGCACAATTTCCGAAAATATAATTTCATATTTCAAAAACATTGCAAACGAAATAAATATGCAAAAGGACAACCTTTTCAAAACATCAAGCGAGGTTGCCACAAACATAAATAATATTTCCGAAAAAATTTTGGCGGAAAAACATAATTTCATTGCATCCATTTCCGATATTAAGCAGGTTGCCGAAAACACAACCCAGGATATGAAAAACTCATCAAACGAAATTGTTGCAACATCAAATACAATTAAATCTGCGACAAAGGATATAAACGACCTTATGCAAAATTCCAACCAAAACCTTACCGCACAGGCAAAGTTGACATTAAAGGTTGCCACCGAGGTTAAACAGTCCCTAAATGCGGAAATTGAAAATCTTCAAGATGTGGCAAACGCCGTTTCATCACACAGTCGTCTTGGAGAAATATCTCTTCAAGAAAAGGGGCATGAGCTTGAAAAAATCACCAATGATTTGGTTGATAAAATTGATGCAATGAACGGAAAAATTTCTGCAACAATACGAAACATTTTAGATTCCAGTGTAAAGGTTAATGACAAGCTTTCCGGACTTAATGATGACATTTTACAAAAAAGTACCCAAGCAGCCAAAATCATCAACGACAGCGTTGAACGAAGCCTTACATCATCAAATAATTTCCGTGAAGTGTCATCATCATTTATGGAAAACAGTACACTTGCAAACACTACCCTAAACAAACTTATTTCCGAATTGAAACAGGAAAACATAACCCTTGGCAATGCAACAAAATCTGCCCGCGAACTTGTTGGCAATATTTCATCCGAAATGATAAAGGCATCAAAGTCAATTCCAGAACTTTCATCAAATATGAATGCGATTGATTTGGGACTTAAAAATACAAATCAAAATATTGAAAAATCAATTGGTATTACAAAGGAAAAAACCAGCGAACTTATCAAAAACCTTAACACCATTGAACAACAATTTTCAAAATTTGTAAACGACAAAACATCCGAAATGGAGTATTTAAAAACCAATTCAACCCAGGCAATTACAAAGGTTGCCGATTACACAAACAAGCTTAATAAGGAGGTAAAGGAAACCCTTTCCGAATTCCAAAAACAATATAAAATCATTGGCGAACTTTCTAATACAAAGGGCACACCAAACAATTTTGAGCCCAAAATACAAAGTGAAAATTTCCTTAACGAAGCCGGTTTTATGATTGAAAAATTAAATTCAATTTCCATTGATATTTCAAACATCCTTACACCGGAAACTACCGAAGATTTATGGAATAAATACAATGCAGGACACAAGTCTGTATTTACCCGCTATCTTTCAAAGGCACTTGATAAAAAACAAATTCTCTCACTTCAAAATTTGGTTAAAACAAATTCATCATTTGCCAACCACGCCCGTGCATTCGTTCGTGAATTTAATTCAATAATATTAAAGGCATCAACCACAGATAAAAGTGAAATTTTGGTATCAACATTAACGTCAACCGACATTGGAAAACTTTATCTATTACTTCGTGAAGTTGTGCAATAAAAGAAAAAGGGGATTATTCCAAATCCCCAAAATTAAAATCAAAATTCAAATCTAAATCTGCAATTTCAAGTTGAAACTTAGCCTCCTCCGACATCTTTGATAAATCCCATACCGGAGACCAAACGACCTTAACTTCAACTGCGCCAACACCTTCAACCGATGCCACACTTTCGGCAACCCACACCGGTATTTCATCCGCCATCGGACACGTCGGTGCCGTCAGTGTCATAACAATATTTACATCGCCATTTTTTTGTAAATCAATATTATATATAAGCCCAAGATTATACACATCCACATTTATTTCCGGATCAAATATAAGTTTAAGGGCGTCAATAATCGCATCCTTTTTTTTCAATGGCTTTTGTTTCGGACCAAGTGGTTCACCACGATGTACAATCACATCCTGTATTTCCTTTACATCGCCATCTATCACAATTTTATCTTTTTCATCAACCATAAAGCTACCTCAATAGCAAAAGCACTTTTTCCAATTCTTCAATAAACCTGTCAACATCCGTTTCATCATTATAAATTCCAAACGAAAGACGAATACTGCTGTCAATACCAAAACGATGATGCAAAGGTTCGGCACAATGTTTTCCAACACGAACACAAATTCCACGACTGCCAAGCAATGTTCCAACATCAAACGAAGAAATTCCATCAATATAAAAACTTACAATTGAATTTGAATCCTTACCACTTATGATATGAACACCATCAATTTTTGAAAGCCTTTGTATGGCATAGGAAGTAAGTTCTGCCCCCTCCCGTTCAACATTATCCATTCCAATATTCATCAAAAAATCAACCGCCACACCAAGTCCAACAACTTCGGCAATCGGAGGAGTTCCCGCCTCAAACTTTGATGGTGGCTCCTTAAACACAACATTATCAAACGAAACAGATTCAACCATATCCCCACCAAGTTGATACGGTGGCATTTGCTTTAATAAATCAAGCTTTCCATATAAAACACCAATCCCCGTTGGACCATAAATTTTGTGTCCGGAAAACGCATAAAAATCAATATCATCACGACTTACATTAACCGCGGAATGAACGGTAAGTTGCGCCCCATCAATCAAAACCTTTGCCCCAACCTGATGTGCAATTTTCACAATTTCCGGAATATTATTTTTTATACCAATAACATTTGATTGACCGCTTACACAAACAAGTTTCGTTCTTTCCCCAACATTTTGTTTAAGCCAAGCATAATCAAAATTTCCATCACCAAGCACAGGCAAAAATTTAACCCTTACGCCCTTTTCATTTTCCAAATTTTTCCACGGAAGCATATTTGAATGATGTTCCAACTCACTCACAATCACTTCATCTCCCGCCATCAAAAGCTTTGAATACGAACCCGCCAAAAGGTTTATCGCATCCGTCGTTCCGCGTGTAAAAACAATTTCGGATGGACTTTTCGCGCCAATAAATTTTGCAACTTTTTCCCGCACCGCATCATACATTTCACTTGAAACTTCGGACCATTTATAAAGCCCGCGGTGTATATTTGCATAGGTCTGTGTATAAAAATCATCCATCGCATCAATCACAGATTGAAGCTTTTGGGCGCTTGCCCCGCTATCCAAATAAACAATTTTTGGATTTTTTTGAAAAATTGGAAAATATTTTTTTAATTCATTCATCAAAATATACCTATTGCAATTTTTGTAAAACTTACTATATAATATAGTATACATTAAATAAATTAACAAGGAGAAAAAAATGGCATTCACATCAGTAAATGACGAAAATTTTGAGGAAATAGTTTTAAAATCGGACAAGACTGTACTTGTTGACTTTTGGGCTCAATGGTGTGGTCCATGCAGACAATTTTTACCGGTTGTTGAGGAAGTTTCAAACGAACTTGGGGACAAGGTAAAATTTTGCAAAATGAATGTTGATGAGGGACGCCAAACTCCCGCAAAATATGGAATAACTGGTATTCCAACAATCATTATGTTTAAAAACGGTGAGGCAGTTGCAACCAACAGTGGATCTATGTCAAAAAAGGCATTAACTGACTTCATCAATTCACATTTGTAAAGGATAATTTACAAGCCAAACCATAACAAGAAACAAACTACAAAGGAAAACTATTATGGCTAATGAAATGAATAAAATCCTAGATTCAATCGTTCTTCCCGAAGGATACAAGCCATCCGAAAGCGAAGAATATATGTGTCCTATGCAACTTGCATATTTTCGGAAAAAACTTCTTGATTGGAAATCCGAACTTATCGCCGGAAGCCAAAACACAATGAAAACTTTGGTTGAGGAAACCTCGGATACCTATGGTACCGCCGGTGATGATATTGACCGTGCAAATGACGAGGCATTAAAACAACTTGAACTTCGTACCCGCGACAGGGAAAGAAAGGTAATGGCAAAAATTGATGCAGCATTAAAAAGAATTGATGACGGCACATTCGGATATTGCGAAATTACCGATGAACCAATTGGACTTAAACGACTTGAAGCAAGACCTATTGCCACAATGACACTTGAAGCCCAAGAAGAATACGAAGCAAAGGAAAAGATGTATAATTCTTAAAAAAAAGTCCCACTTTTTACGGTGGGATTTTTTTTTAACCTTTTAACTTTTTGTTAAAGGGAATTATCTTTCATTTTGTTGCTTTTGAATTGCAATTGTTGCATCCAATTCAGCCTTAAACTTTGCAACATTTTCTGGGGAAACCTTACGTTTCAAATATTTTGCCAACAATTCCTTGTCGCCATCTTTTACCTGAACAACATAAAGAGCAGTCCCATACGAAAGCTTTCCAAAAAACTGTGGATTACGAATTGAACCATCCATTTTAATCTTACTTTGTTGAAAATAAAATGCCATACGGTCATCAAATTCTTCTTGATTCTTGCGTCTTTCTTCCAACTTTTTTAGGCTGATTTCTTGATAAACTACATCTGCATTTGCCTCAGTTCCAACATAATCATTTGAAGCATCATATTTGTTAAGCAAAGCGTGTGAACTTGCCCCACCAACAACAAGACCCGACAAAATAATTGCTCCATAAAACTTTAACTTACGATTTTTCATATTTATACCTTTTTTTATAATAAAAACAATCCTTAAAATTAAAAAACAGGAGTATTATAGCCAATTAAGTTTATTTTGTCAATATATTTCAACAACTAATTTATTTTTGTTTTTTCTTTGTAAAATCAAGATATTGCCACAAACGAAACTGCAAAACAAAGACAATAAAACAGAAAATAATAAACGGAAAATTGCCAAATTTTGAAAACAAAGTCGCCGAAACCCTTGCCGGTAAAACAAAATCCTTTACCGCATATCCCGAAAACTTTTCTTCCAACACAGCATTTATTGCATCCCGTTCAAACCCAAGTGGCGACACAACCGAAACCGCCTTTCCACCAACGGCACCATCATTTGACACACGGATAAGGGATACCCCCTCCTCAACTGCCCTAAATTTGGAAAGGGCGAAATGTTGATACTTTCCACTTTCACCAAACCACGCATCATTGGAAATGTTTATAAGGGCATCAATACCATCCGCAATAAACAAACCGGAAAAAATAACTTCATAACAAATAAGTGGTAAAAACTTTTGTTCGCCAATAATAAAGGCTTCACGTTTTTCCCCCTTTGAAAAATCCTTTACCCCAGCGGTAAACTTTTTAAATGGAATAAATCGTTTAAACGGAATGTATTCTCCAAATGGAACAAGATGTTTTTTATCATAAACATACTGCACCCCATCACGATTAAGCACCGCAAACGAATTATACACATCGTAATCCTCACTCACCTCATCAAAATTGTCATACCGGTTAAACCCAACAACAAGCGAAGATTTATCATTATTAAAGTTTGAATAAATCATCTGGTAATACCCATTATTCGTCAAATCATACGGCGAAGATGTTTCCGGCAAAACAAATAAATCAATATCCTTCCATCCATCAAGTTTGATAAGCTTTTCATACACATCCACAACATTTCTGTTATATACAAGGTGTTGAGGAATATTTGCATCAATAAGTCGCAATTTAAAATCATTATCCCGAATGTCAGAATATTTATGAATTCGCCATCCACCAAAACAAACCACAAATAAACAAAGGCACACTGCACCCAACACATTGTAATTTTTCCAATCTTTTTTATATAAAAGGAGGTAAGGCAACGACAAAACAAACACCGTCATAAAGGTCAATGCATACGGGCCGAACAAACTTAAAGATTGTAAAACAACAGGAACATCCGCCCATACAAGGGCAATTGGATTCCACGGAAGTCCGGTAAAAATCCACCCCCTTACCCATTCAAAAAACGCAACCGACACCGCAAACATAAAATAGCGATACTTTGGTTTTGTTTTAAAAACGACAATTCCCGAAAATTCAATAAACAGTGTCAAAAATGCCGTAAGCAAAAACAAACAGGTATACGACAAAAACTGCACCAAGATACTCGGCATATTTTCCAAAAAATAAAACGGTTTTAAAATCCAACTGAATGCTAAAATATATGAAATCTCCGAAAGCCAAAACATTTTCCAAAATGCCTGCCTTGCGGACCTTGATTTATCAATCAAATATAATAAGTACGAAAGATAAAGGGAAAGACATAAAACCGAAACAATCGGATACATCATATTAAACGGAGGATAAACAAAGCCCCCCAACAATCCAACAATAAAAAAGAATAATTTATTCTTCATACGGATTTGCAATTTTAAGTCCCCTTAAAATTTTTATTTCAAAAAACTCCATTTCATTCGCTTCATCATCAGTCAAATGATCAAATCCCAAAAGGTGTAAAATTCCATGACAAAGCAAATGTGCATAATGATTTTTAACGGTAATATTTTGTTCCTTTGCCTCACGGATAAGGGTATCAATTGACATCACAATATCCCCAAGCAAAAGTTCATCCCCCGTTTCAAAGGAAAGTACATTTGTCGGTTTATCCTTTCCCCTGTACTCCCTGTTAAACTGTTGAACTTCCTTGTCATTCGTAAGCATTACATTCACTTCCATCCCGCGAACAATCGGATGGTGAAGGACCTTAAAACATTCGGCAACAACCTTATCCGAAAACTTTTCAATATTCGGAATATGTTTTTTCCACTTTTTATTTTTAATAATAAAGGAAAGATTTACTTTTTTTCTGTTAAAGAAGAAGAACATTTTTTATTGGCCTCCATATTCTTTTGAAATTGTTCAACACCAAGCTCTATCATCTCGGTAATATTAACTGAATCCTGGGCAAATTCAAATTCATCTCCATTCATCATAAAATCCAAACTTCCCCCCGGAAGCACCGCAACATATTTATCACCAAACAAACCATCGGTATAAATCGCAACACTGCTGTCATCCGGAATTTTGTATTCATTATCAATTTGCATAAACACCTTTACCGAAAAATCCGGCATAAGTTTCATACTTGAAATTGTACCAACATCCACACCCGAAAGACGAACAAATCCACCAACTTTAAGTCCATCAGTACGCTTTATATCCGCAACCAAAGTATAAAAGTGTTCTGTATTCAATTCCTTAAAATAATTATAAGAAACAACACAAATAAAACAAAACAAGGCATACACAATCAACGAAGATATTGTTTTCTTTATTTTTTGCTTCAACCTTGTTCTATTCATTTTTATCTCTCCCTATACATATTTAAAGAAATTTGATACATAATTTAAAACTTCACTTACTGGAAGACGGATTTGACTCATTGTATCCCTATCACGGATAGTCACTGTTTCCGGTTCCTTTTCCAAAGTTTCAAAATCAACAGTAATACAAATTGGAGTTCCAATTTCATCATGCTTACGGTATGCCTTACCAACATTTCCTGATGTTTCCAAAACAACCTTTCCAATACCAAGCATCTTTATACGGTTCTTTATTTCCTCTGCCTTTGACATAAGCTCTGGATTATTCTTTGCAAGTGGCAACACCGCAACCTTCACAGGAGCAAGATGAGGTTTAAGTTTAAGAAGTATACGCTTATCCCCATTTTCCAATGTTTCTTCTGTATATGCTTCATTCAAAATAGCAAGCATACCTCTGTCAACCCCAGCGGATGGCTCAATTACATAAGGAACATAGGTTTCCTTTGTATATGGGTCGGTATATGAAAGCTTTGCACCTGAATCTTTGTTCTCAAGAACCTTTGCCTTTACCCCAAGTCCCTGTGCATCCTTTGTATGCGAGCCCAAATCAAAATCTGTTCTGTTGGCAATACCTTCCAATTCTTCCAAACCATGTGGGAATTGATAAACGATATCGGTACATGCCTTTGCATAGTGTGCCAAATCAGATTTATCATGAATTTCATATTTAAGGTTTTCTTCGGAAAGACCTTGTTTAAGCCACCATTTTCTGCGTTCTTCAATCCAGTATTTATGCCACTTTTCATCTTCACCTGGCTTTACAAAGAACTCCACTTCCATTTGTTCAAATTCACGAACACGGAAAATAAAGTTTCCCGGTGTAATTTCATTTCTGAACGACTTTCCAATTTGTGCAATACCAAACGGAATTTTTTTCGCCGTTGAATCAAGCACATTTTTAAAGTTTACAAAAATACCCTGTGCGGTTTCCGGACGAAGATAAGCATACGAATTTTCATCAACAACTGGACCAATATTAACCTTCATCATAAGGTTGAAATCACGTGGTTCGGTCAAATCCGTTGATCCACAAAAATCACAAACACCTGGTTGTTTAAGCTTATCTGCACGCATTCTTTGCTTACAACTTCTGCAATCAACCAACGGATCGGTAAATGTAGTTTCATGTCCCGAATGTTTAAAAATCAAACGATTTGAAAGCACGGAACTATCCAATCCTTCAATATCATCTCTGTCAAAAACGAATGCCCGCCACCAAGCAGATTTAAGGTTATTTTTAAGTTCAACACCCAATGGACCATAGTCATAGGTTCCCTTTAAACCACCATAAATTTCACCACTTGGAAACACAAATCCGCGACGTTTACAAAGCGAAACCAAATCATTCATAGTTTTTGCAACCATAATAAAAACTCCTATCTTTTAAATATGCTATAAAATACATCATAAATATTGAAGTTTCAAGGGTTATTTTGCATCCACAAAAAATACTTAAAATCCTATAAAACAGCCTTTACAAATTAAAGTTTTTGGCATATATTTTAAGTATTAAATGATTTTAGACAATAAAGGCATAAATAATTGAGAACAAAAGCAGAGTTAATATCAGCCATAAAAAAATATAACCCAGATTTAAAACCATCTGAAAAGGCACGAATTGAACTTGCCTATACCTTTGCCCAGGAAAAACACGCCGGACAAAAACGGGCAAGTGGCGAGGAATATTTTACCCACCCACTTACCGTTGCATTTATTGCCGCCGAAGAATATGAACTTGACACCGACTCAATTATCGCTGCCCTTTTGCATGATGTGGTTGAAGACACCGAAACATCAATCAATACAATAAAAAATATTTTTGGTGATGATGTTGCCGAACTTATTGCCGGCCTTACAAAACTTCGTTCCATAAAAATCACATCCAAAAAGATTTTAAAGGCGGAAAATTACCGAAACTTTGTAATATCTGTATCAAAGGATATTCGGGTTTTAATAATAAAACTTATTGACCGTTATCACAACATCTCAACATTACAATATCATAAGGCACCGGAAAAACGCCAACGTATCGCCCTTGAAACATTAACAATTTATGTTCCACTTGCCGAACGTATGGGTATGGAAAAACTTAAAAGCTTTATGGAAAATGTTTGCTTTAAGGAACTTTATCCACAGGAATATCATTTCATTGAAGAAAAACTTGAAGAATTAAGGAAATCCGGAACGAACCTTGTTGAACCTATTGTTGATGAGCTAAGCGATTTAACAACCCGCCATAAAATAAAGGCACAAATATATGGTCGTGAAAAAACACCATATTCCATTTGGAAAAAGATGAATAACAAAAACATCACATTTGATGAAATTTTTGATATTATCGCCTTTCGTTTCATTACAAATTCAGTGGAAGATTGTTATAAAATCCTTGGTATGATTCATTCAACATACAAAATGATTCCTAACAGGTTTAAGGATTATATTTCAACCCCAAAACCAAACAAATATCAATCCCTTCACACCAGTGTTATTGGGCCACTTAACAAAAGGATTGAAGTACAAATAAGAACCTATGAAATGGATAAGGTCGCACAATACGGTTATGCTGCACACTGGATGTATAAACAGGGAATGACCAACACAACATCCCATGATTTTGACTGGTTGCGAAATATGGTGAATGCCATTAAGCACGTTTCATCACCGGATGAAATTGTTGAAAACACAAAACTTTCCGCATTCATTGACTCTATATTCTGTTTCACACCAAAGGGCGACCTTTTGGCACTTCCTATTGGTGCAACGGCACTTGATTTTGCCTATGAAATACATTCAAACATCGGAAATCATTGTGTCGGTGCAAAAATAAATAAGGTTATAAAAAACATTCGTACACCACTTCAAACCGGTGATATGATTGAAATACTTACATCCAAAACACAAACACCATCCCCTGAATGGGAAAGATTTGTTGTTACATTAAAGGCAAAAAATGCAATTAAACATTACCTTAAACAACAACGTAAACAACAAACAATTATGTATGGAAAGCAACTTTTACAAACCACATTTGAAAGTTATAAACAACAATTCAATGAAAAAAAGTTGATGCCTATCCTTGATAAATATGGTGCATCTGGATTGGAGGATTTATATCTTCTTGTTGGGTCAAAGGAATACACACCGGAAAATATCTTATTCACCCTATACCCAGAATTGAAAAATTCCGAACACAAAAATCCATTTGATATAGACAGCTTTTTCAACACCATATCAAACAACACATTTGAAAGAACAAAGGAACGGGAAAACGTTTCCGCCGGAACATTAGCAAACATCCCTGTACATTTCGCGAAATGTTGTTATCCAGTACCTGGTGATGAAATAATCGGAATCATCCATACCGGAAAGGGTATCACAATACATAAGAAAACATGTAAAACTCTTCAAAAGTATAAGGATACTCCGGAAAAAATTTTCAACCTAAGTTGGGAGGATTATTCCTCATTACAGGGATCAACGTTCCGAACAAAAATTTCCATTATGGCGAAAAATTCACCTGGTTCCCTAAACGAAATTACATCAATCCTTGCCCGTGAAAATGCAAACATTGATGATATAAAGATTATAAGTCGCACCGATGAATTTACGGATATTTTGTTTACAATAAATGTTAAAAACATAGAACATTTAAATAACATTATATCAAATCTTAAAAATACAAAGGTTATAAACACCGTAATAAAGTACAATAATTAAGGTAAAAAATGCTTACAAATTTAGTTATTAAAAATTTTATTTTAATTGAAAACTTGCAACTTTCATTTGGACACAAACTTACCGTTTTAACTGGTGAAACCGGTGCCGGAAAATCCATACTTCTTGATGCGGTATCATTTGCCCTTGGCGCACGAAGTGATACATCTCAAATCCGAAACGGTTCTGAATCTATGTCTGTTATTGCAAGCTTTGATGTACCCAAAACTCATCCTTCTGTTGCTCTATTAAAGGAACAAGACATAATTGATTCAAACGATATTTCCGAACACACGGAAATAATTTTGCGCCGAACATTGAATCGTGATGGCAAAAACAAATCATTTATAAATGATATTCCGGTAAGCCTTAGCACATTAAAACTTATCGGCGACAGCCTTATTGAAATACACGGACAATTTGATAACCAAAGCTTACTTAACCCATCAACACATCTTGGAATACTTGATAATTTCGCACACGTTGACACATTAAAAACAGAATGCAAATCCGCATACAATAATTGGCAAAAACAACGTGAAGAACGCATCAAAACGGAACAGGAATTTGAAAAGGCAAAGGCTGATGAAGAATACCTTAAACACAACCTTGACGAACTTGAAAAACTTAATCCACAGGTTGGCGAGGAGGAAGTCCTAAACAACAAACGCCATACCCTTATGAATTCCGAAAAAATCATTACATCATTAAAGGATGCCTTTGAATACCTTTCAAAATATGGCGACGAACCGGAAAAATTCATTTCTAATGCAAGCTATACTTTGGCACGAATTCCGGACGATGCACAAAATGAAAATATAAAAAATATAATCACAGAACTTGACAATGCAACATCCAATCTTTCCGACGCTTATGAACGGTTAAATCAAATATTAAATGAAAACGATGATGACACATCAACACTTGAACAAACCGAAGAACGACTTTTCACAATTCGTGAACTCGCCCGTAAACATAAGGTTTCACCGGACGAACTTCCAAAGTTTATGGAAAATTTACGGGAAATCGTTGACAATATAAACAACTCTGACGCCGTTTTAAATGAAAAAAGAAAGTTGGAAGAAACCGCAAAATCCAACTATCTAACCATTGCAAAAAATCTTTCATCCGAACGCAAAAAATATGCAAAAATTCTTGGGGAAAAGGTGATGCAGGAACTTCCACCATTAAAACTTGAACGCGCAACATTTGAGGTTATGGTTGATGAAGAACAGGATGAAAATAAATACACCGCATCCGGAATTAACAATGTGTATTTTATGGGTTCAACAAATTTCGGGGCAAAGAAAAATTTCATTCACAAAATTGCATCCGGTGGTGAACTTGCCCGTTTCACCCTTGCAATAAAGGTTGTAATTTCAGATGCAAACGTAATTTCATCAATGATTTTTGATGAGGTTGATACGGGAATTTCCGGTGCCACGGCAAGTGCCGTTGGTGAACGTTTGGCACGATTAAGTCGTTCCATTCAAACTCTTGTAATCACCCATTCACCACAGGTTGCATCCTATGGAAACCATCATTTCAAGGTTACAAAATATTTTGATGAAGAAAAAAATGCAACCATTACATCCGTTGAACAACTTTCCGAAAAACAACGTATAAGCGAAATTGCAAGAATTATTTCCGGCGACAAAATCACGACTGAGGCTTTAAACGCCGCCGAAAAACTTTTCACAACATCAATTAAGGCATAGGATAAAAAGAGAGGGGAAAAAATGAATACAAAATTTACATCTGATATTAAAAAAAATTACGACATAACCGTTCTTGGTGTATATAAAAATAACAAATTTTCACAACCAACAACAAAATTTGATGGTGAACGAAACGGAATAATTTCAACATCAATAAAAAATTCAAAATTTGATGGCGACATCGGAAAAAGCCTTTTCATCTACTCTGAAAAACTTTTGCTTATCGGACTTGGCGAACAAAAAAATTTGGATAACCTCGCCCTTCAAAAAATCGGTGGAAAAATTGGTTCTTTGTTGAAATCGGAAAAATTGGAAAATGCCTTTGTTATGTTGGATAATTTTTCTGATGAAAAACTTTTCAATCTTGCCTATGGTGCCAACCTTAAAACCTATGAATTTAATAAGTATAAATCGGAGGCAAAGGAACACAAACTAACCTTAAACTTTTATTCCGAAAATCCACAAAAATCAGAGGGAGATTTTCTTAAAACACAAAGTATCATTGATGGAGTTATCACAACACGCAACCTTGCAAACGAACCATCAAATATCCTTACAACTACTGAGTTTGTAAAACAAACCAAAAAGCTTTCAAAACTTGGCGTAAAGATAGAGGTGATTGACGAAACCGAACTTAAAAAAATAGGTGCAAATTTAATTCTTGCTGTTGGTTCTGGCTCATCACATCCACCATATATTGTTGTAATGAAATACACCGGCAACAAAAAATCCAAAAACAAAATTGCCCTTATTGGAAAGGGATTGTGTTTTGACAGTGGCGGAATTTCCCTTAAACCATCAAAGGGTATGGACGAAATGAAAAGCGATATGACCGGCGCCGCAACTGTTGTCGGAATTATGGAAAGCCTTGCAAAACAAAAGGCAAAGGTAAACGCAGTTGGCATAATTGGCATTGCGGAAAATATGCCCGATGGCAATTCATACAAACCAGGCGATATAATTAAATCGTTAAGCGGTAAAACGGTGGAAGTCCTTGACACCGATGCCGAAGGTCGCCTTGTCCTTGCCGATTGTATAACCTACACCGTACAAAAAATAAAGCCAAATTTGATGATTGACTTTGCTACCCTTACCGGTGCAATCATAGTTGCCCTTGGCGATGAAACAACCGGACTTTTCACAAACAATGAAAAGCTTGCAAGGCAACTAACCGAGGCGGGACAGAAAACAGGTGAAGAAGTATGGCAACTTCCAATGGGTAAAAAATACAAAAAGATGATTGAATCCGATATTGCTGATATGAAAAATTTGGGAACTCCGTTAAGAAGTGCCGGTTCAATCACCGCCGCGGAATTCCTTGATAATTTTACTGACGGCACATCATGGGCGCACCTTGATATTGCGGGAACCGCTTGGACCACAGGAAATGATATTGCACCAAAGGGTGTGACCGGCGTCGGTGTAAATTTAATAAACGAATTTATTGAAACAAACATCAAATAGCCCTCCCCCCACTTGGGGGAGTTTTTTTTAGAGGAAAATGTTGCTACTAGACATTTAATTCCAATATGTTATAATAAATACCTTTTTATAACCTGTACTGTCAATGGAGTACTTATACATAAAAGCACCATACAGTCTAACTGCTGGCTCTGCATTTACGTCTTGTTGTATAAGCTTTGCTGAACCCCAGACTTATATGTGGTGTATTCCATAAAAAGTCTTTCTCCTGTATTTTGGAGTAAAGACTATATGATATTT
>JAEDDP010000001.1 GCA_016297965.1 Alphaproteobacteria bacterium
CCAAGCGGTAAGGCAGCGGTTTCTGGTACCGCCATTCGTTGGTTCGAATCCAGCCACCCCAGCCAAAAGTTTTTATGTTTATAAGTTGGTATAGGCTTATAAATACCTGTAAATTCAATAAATTAGGATAAAAAGATGGTAAAAAAGAAGTATACTTTTTGGGAAAATTTTAAAAGACTTTTGAAAATGAAGTTAATTGTTCCAATGATGAGACTTAATTTACCACCGGAAGTTAAAGCAATGGGTGTTGCTGTTGGTTTGTTTTGGGCGATGACACCACTTGTTGGTATCCAGATGTGGATTGTGTTTATGACATGGGTATTTTTTAGACGTGTTTTACATATAGATTTTTCATTGGTTCTTGGAATTGCATATACCTGGGTTACAAATGTTTTTACAATGATTCCGGTATATTATATTTTCTATGTTACCGGTCAAATTATGCGTGGAAATTTTAATGAAATTTCAGGTTATTTCTATTTGGCAGGAATTGTAAGGGAAACATTTATGGGTGATTTAAGTTTTGTTGATAAATGGCTTTTGCTTTTCAAAATCTTGCTAAAAGATTGGGGTGTTTCAATGGCAGTTGGTTGTCTTCCATGGGCGATTGTTTCCGCAATTGTTGGTTATTACCTTACCTTGAAATTTGAAAAATATCGTTTGGAAAGAAGAAATAAAAAGCTTTCTTAATTTTCCTTGTATTATTTACTAAATAAATGTATAATAATCATATAATATTTGATATTATATGAGGGGGAATTTTGAAGGAAGAATTACTTAAATCTGTTGCTCAACCAATGCAGATTTTTTATGCTCCATTTGGTTTGTTTTTGGCAAACTTCTTTTTGTGTTTTGCCTTGATACTTTTGTTGCTTGCATTTGGTGCTGGTGTGTATATGTTGTGGGCCGTTTTATTGTTTGTTGTCCTTCATTTTGTTGCGGTTGTTATTGGTAAAAGGGAACCCCATATTGATAATATTATTGCCTCACGTAAAAATATAAGGGCAAAAACCCGAAATGTTTTAGGGGAAAATGGTAATAAGTTTATGGCATAAGGGTGAAAAATGAATAATGGGTTGGCAAGTATTTTAATATCTGATGTTTCAAATGTTTATTATTTGTTTTCTTTGATTGTAGTAATTGCTGTTGCGGTTTTTATAACGATACTACTTTCATCAAAAATAAATTGGTTTTTGCCAAAACCTTTTGATACAAGGCTTGTTGATTATCTTCCATTTGAGAAAATGCTTTCCGATAAAAAGACGATACTTTGTTTAAATGGAACATTGGTTCGTGTGTTTAAGGTTGAAGGTGCATCAATTGCATTTGCAAAGCGTGAAGTTATACAGAATTTTTTGGAAGAAAGAAAGAAGTGGATTGACAGTCTTTCCGAAATAAGTGTTGAAACAAGAATTTTTACAATTCGTGAAAAGGTTCATTCGGAAAAGCTTTTGAATAACTATAACAAAATATTAAAAGATATTAGTGAAAAGTGGAGTGAAGCACAAAAGGAAATTTTTGTGAATTCCCATTATATCGTTCTTTCCGTTAATGACCGAAAGGATGCAATTAAGGATTTGGATACGGCAACATCTAATTTAGAGGCGATACTTTCCAATTTTGGTGTAAAGATTTTAAGTGAAGATGGTAAGGGGGAAAGTCCGCTTGCCTTTTTTGCGCATATAATAAATCCGATAAGTAGGCCGAACCCAAAGTCCGATAATATTGTGTATGATAGTGTTTCAGAATTACTTGTTTCCGATGAAATATTTTTCAGTAATAAGGGATATATAAGATTTTCATCCGGAAGCAAAACAAAATATATGTCAGTTGTTGGTATTAAACAGCAGGCAAGTTTGGTTGATGAACAAATGCTTTCCGATATTTTGGCACAAAATTTTGAAATAAATGTACTTCATAATCTTTTTCCTATATCAAAATTAAAGGCTCAACTTGTACTTACAAATCAACGAAAAATGGCAAGTTCAACGACTTTTTCCTATGATGTGTTAAGGCAGTTTGATGATGCACTTGCCCTTATAGAACAGGGGGATGAAGATCATCAGACCTTAGTAAACTATGCTGAAACATTTTTTGTTAGTGCCGAAAGTTTGGAGGAGCTTGATAAGGCAGTTTTTGAGATAGAAAAGATTTGCCGTCTTTATGGAATTACACCTGTTCGTGAAGGATGGGTGGCGCAGGCATCATGGTTTTCACAATTTCCAACTTATGATAAATACCCAAGGATGTATAAAATGCTTTCAAGGGCGGTTGCGGCATCGTTTAACTTTGAACGGCAACCAGAAGGTCTTTCAAAATGTGATTGGGGTGAAGGTCCAGTTGCCATTTTCCCAACATATCAGGGAACGGCATACCAATTTCAATTCCATGTATCGGATGAATCCGCTGCGGTGGCACATACCGTTGCCATAGGTCCAACAGGTCAAGGTAAAACAACCCTTTATTCATTCCTTGCTGGTCAATCGTTAAGGTTTAAGGATTTGAAGTGTTTCTTTTTTGATAGATACAGGGGTGCCGAAATTTTTACCTATGCCATTGGTGGTTCATATATAAATTTTGATGGTGATACGAAGGATAAAACAGTACAAAAGGGTGGTGTGACGGCTCATCTTAATCCATTTAGGATTGATGATAATCCCGAAAACAGGGCTTTCCTTCGTCGTTGGCTTAAAGAAATAACTCTTGTAAATGATGCAAACAGTGAGGCGGAAATTGCCCGTGCGGTTACAACGGCATTTGATTATTTAGAACCAGGTAAAAGAAGTTTGAAAAACCTTTATAAATCCTGTTTTGCACCGGCCGGAAAAATGAGACGTGAATTATACCGCTGGGTTGATGATAGTCAATACGGTCAATTATTTAACAGTGAGTCAGACAGTCTTGACCTTTCAAACAGGTTTACAGCATTTGATTTTACCTATATTTTTGAAGATGAAACTTTGGCTCCGGCTGTGGTTAGTTATATTATGAATAGGATTCAAAATATTACGGGCAGGACCGGCGATCCATCACTTATAATCATTGATGAAACCGCACCTATGCTTCAAAATCCAGAATTTAGAAAGAACTTTGTTGTTGGTCTTCAAGAAGGACGAAAGAAACGTCAGGCATATTTGGCGGCGTTCCAACAACCAAATATTTTGGATAAGCTTGGTATTGGTGAAGTTATTCGCGGACAATGTCAGACACAAATATTTTTCCGTAATATTCAGGCAAGGGTGGAAGATTACGAAAGTTGGAATTTGACACCAAAGGAAATGGCCTTTATTCAAGGAAAAATTTATAAGGATTTAAAGTACGCAATATTGTTTAGGAAACCAACAATTGATGAATCCGTTATATTGAATGTGAACCTTTCTGGACTTGGTCCTTATCTTCAAATATTTAACAGTGGAAGAAAACAAGTTCTTTTGGCAGAGGAGTTAAGAAAACTTCATGGAGATAAATTTGTGGAGGTTTATCTTGACTCGTTTAAGTAATTTTGTCATAAAAATTTGCAAAATAACCGGCTTTTTATGTTTTTCAACACCTGTTTTTGCATCAAATGTTTGTGATAAATTTTACCAGAAGGCGGATGTTTCATCGGTTATAAATTATGGAAATGTGATTTATAAATCGGTGCCAAAATCGGAAATAGTTTCATTTCAAAAGCTTAATAATCCAGAAAAAACGCTTGGGGTGACGGTTGCGAATATTCAGATAAAGTATGATTTTGATTTTGACAGGTATAAGGTTCGTGATGGTGTTTGTGTAAACCTTTCAAAGATGAATTTTTTCGTTGGGTATCCAGTTTTGAATGTTTTGATTGATGAAAAGTATGAAAAGGGTAGTTGTGAATATGATGCGATAAAACAGCACGAAAAGGAACATATTGCCATTTACCAAAGGGAGCTTAAATACTATGGCAACCTTTTGATTGAAGAATTAAGGAATGCCGTTTCGGATATTTCGCCAATGTTTTTTTTGAAAAATATTTCGCAGGCGAAGGTGAAGGCGAAAATTGACGATATAATTACGAAAAATCCAAATATACTCCTTATAAAGCAAAAGTTGGAAAAATCCGTGATTGATGGAAATAGGGCTTTTGATAGTGAAGAGGAATATTTAAGGGTTAATTCACAATGTAAAAATTGGTGAAAATTTTTTCTTGACATTTTAAAGAATGCCTGTAATTTTGTAGGGCAGTTAACCTGTAATTTGCGAGGTCTGTTATGGTTAAAGAAAGTTGGGGTAAAAAACACGTTTGTCCTTTTTGTGGCGCAATGTTTTATGATATGAAAAAGGAAGTTGTGGTTTGCCCAAAATGTTCAAAAAATCTTTCACAAGAAGATGAACTTGAATTTATCAAAAAAAAGAAAAAAGCTGAAACTCCGGTGAAGGATAGCCAACTTGATGATTTGAATGTAAATGATGAAGTTGTTGA
The DNA here is from genome assembly GCA_016297965.1 of Alphaproteobacteria bacterium. Taxonomy (GTDB): domain Bacteria; phylum Pseudomonadota; class Alphaproteobacteria; order Rs-D84; family CACZYB01; genus CACZYB01. The sequence goes on from JAEDDP010000001.1 coordinate 4,445, forward strand.
TCTTTCCGAATCAGAAATGTTTTTTGATATGGATAATGATGAAACTTCGGTATCCAATTCAAATTATTACTCTGATGAAGAAGAGGATTATTAGTTTTTATTCCTTTTGACTATAAACCTATACCATTGAAATGTGTTTGGGTGTTTTATTACATACTGTATGTGGTTTGGATAAAAAAAAGAAAGGGTGCATTATGGTATATGATAAGGCAAAGGGGGTGAAAAATCCCATTCAAAAACGGTATAATAAGGGTAGAATAGGTGAACTTAAAAGCTCTATTAACAGGGCATTTGATAACTTTTTCAATATTTTAGATTGTCCGCTTACTCCGATTAGTGATTTTAATCTTATTGAACCAAAGATTGAAGTTTCCGAAAATTCAAAAGAGATAAATGTTTCGGCGGAACTTCCTGGATTAAAGGAGGAAGATATTGCCGTTGATGTGTCCGAAGATGGTTTCCTGACCATTAAGGGTGAAAAAAAGAAAAGTACGGAAAAAAACAGTGATGGTACATATTTTACCGAACGTTCCTATGGTATGATAAGTAGGACTATACCACTTCCATCTGAGATAGATTTGAGCAAGGTAAGTGCCGATTTTTCAAATGGTGTATTAAAAATAAACCTTCCAAAAAGTTCGGTTGCCCTACAAAAGGTGAAGCGAATTCAAATTGGAAAATAGTGTTATAGGGGGTGTAGAAATATATCCCCTTTATTTTTTTATCAAATTGTTAATAGGAGGAAGTTTATTTAATATGGTGATTTTTGCCATATACTCGTATGCCGGTTTTTGGGTTTTGACATCATATTCAACGACAAGGATTTGTTTTAATTCCAATAAATTTTTCCGTTCGGATTGTGGAAAATAATCAAGTATTATGGTGTCATTTGGATTTCGGTAAAGTATGGCATTTTCACCATAATCATAAAGGATTTCGGGATTTTGAGGTGTAGTTTTTGCAACTTCATTTGGTGTTAAAAGGATACATTTTTGGTTATTAAGATTTGTTAAAACCATATAAATTTTTGCCTGTGTACTCATTTCAACTTCCTTTGTTTTTTATAATTATATAATATTTTTGGGTTGTTTTCTATGATTATTTATTGACAAACTTAGTTATTTGTATTACAAACTAACAAAAATTTCGGAGGTATAAAATGAATACAATATTGGCAAAATCAAATCTTTCTAATTTTATAATCTATTTTAATGAAGAAACAGGTAAGGTTGAAGAAATTCACAATCATTTTGTCCGTGAATTTGTTGACAGCTTTGGTAATGTTGTTTTGGATATGGTTTCCTTTGGTCATCAAGATTTGATTAAAAAGTTAATGAAAAGTGGTGTTAAATTAAGAGATGTTATTCTTTTGGGTTCGTTTTCCGAAGAAAATAGAAATTTTTCACTTTTGAATATGCGGACAACAGATCAATTTAGTTTTAATAACTCGTTTATTATGAAAGAGGCAAAAAGGAAAAATATTTCAATGGCAGATGAAAGAAAATATTTTTCGGGTGTTGTTTCGGATTTTATTTTAGGTTCTGTTCGTGAGGAAAATTTTAGGGCAATGCTTGAAAAAAGAATAGTTAATTTTAGGTATTTGACAAGAAAAAATGGTTATACAAAGATTTTAGATGATAATCAAAAAATTAGATAAAAAAAGAACCGGATTTTTTTGAAACCCGGTTTTTTTATTGCTTTTTATGCCTTTTCAATTTCAAAACTTAAATCACAATCTTCAAGTTTATTTGATAAAGTTTCATTTCGTTTTTCCATTGATATGGCAAGAACGGTTGATGAAATGTCGCCTTCAAACTTTTTAATACCATCAATAATTTCAGGTGTGTTTGAAGAATAGTAAACATTTATCCTGTCCGAGATATTGAAATCTTTGTTCTTTCGTTCTTCCTGTATTGCACGGATGAAATCACGAACTATACCTTCGGTTTTAAGTTCAGGTGTGATTGTTGTATCAAGCAATACCACGGCCGAATTATCAGAAATTGATTTACCCTTGAAATTGCCAAGTACTTCAACCTTTATTTCAAATTCGTTTGGTTGTAATTCATAACCGGCAATTTTACATACTCCATCAACTATTTCATATTCGTTGTTTCGTGCGGATTTTTGAATTTCAGCAAGCGCACGGCCAAGTCGTTTTCCAACGATTGGGGTGTAGATATAAAGTAGTTTACGGGCATATTTATCAATATCCGTTGTAAATGCTACATCCTTTACATTGCATTCTGTTTTTATAATATCCGTATATGGTTTTAATGTATCGGATTTTGGTGATGCAATAGTCAAAAGAGAAAGTGGTTGACGATTGCGGATGTTTGCTTCCTCACGCAAGGTTTTTGCGGTGGAACATATAGATATAATTGTATCCATAACCGTAATTAAATCATTATCCCTTACACCGTTAGACATAGGGTAAAGGGTAAGATGTACGGAATTTTCACCAGTTAGGTTTTTATAGATGAAATCTGTTAAGAATGGCATAAGTGGTGCCATTATCTTTGATATATCTATAAGTACGCTGTAAAGTGTATTAAATGCCTTTATTTGAGTATCCTTTGATACATTTGTACCCCAGAAACGTTCACGGCATTGGCGAATATACCAATTGTTTAATATATCAAGAAACTTTTCAACCGATGAACAGAATGTTGCGATGTCATAGGAATCCATACAACGTTTTGATGTTTCCTTTAACTCATCAAGTTTTGCAAGAATGTATCTGTCCATAATTTCGTTTGACGAAGTGTTGTATTCTGCCTTAATTCCATCTGCATTTGCATATAGTGTAAAGAAATGGTATGCATTATAGTATGGAATTTGTGCCTTTCGTGCAGTTGTGGCAACTTCGGTTCCTTCCTTTGATATACGGGCGATTTCACCACGAAGCAAAGGTGAGGATAAAAGCAACCAACGGAAAGCATCAGAACCGTATTTGTTGAAAAATTCGGTTGGTTCAGCATAGTTTTGAAGCTTTTTAGAAAGCTTTTGTCCCTTTTCATCAAATACAAAACCAGAGCATACACAAGTTTTAAATGGAGCCTTTCCAAATAGGGCAACACTCATTACAACAAGAGTATAGAACCATCCGCGTGTTTGGTCGGTGGCTTCGGTGATGAAGTCAGCAGGGAAGTTTTTATCAAACCATTCCTTATTTTCAAATGGATAGTGGCAAGATGCAAATGGCATAGAACCACTTTCAAACCAGCAATCAAAAACATCTGGGATACGAACCATCATTGATTTTCCGGTTGGATCATCAGGGTTAGGGTAGGTGATTTTATCAATGTATGGTCGGTGTAGGTCAACAACCTTCATTCCCGATGCCTTTTCAATTTCGGCGATGGAACCGAATACATCAACACGTGGATATTGTGGATTATCGGACTTCCATACAGGAAGTGGAGCACCCCAGAAACGATTTCTTGAAATAGACCAATCCCTTGCGCCTTCCAACCACTTACCAAAACGACCATTTTTGATGTGTTCAGGAATCCATGTGATTGTTTGGTTTGCCTTTATCAATTCATCCTTTATTTGTTCAACACGAACGAACCATGAACTCATAGCCTTGTATATAAGAGGTTTATCAGTTCTCCAACAGAAAGGATAGGAGTGGGTAATTTGATCCTTTTTGAAAAGCTTTCCTTCGTTTTTCAATTTCATAAAGATGTCATCGTTTGTGTCAAAAACTTGTCTTCCCTCATAATCAGGAACTTCACAGGTAAATTTACCTTCACTATCAACAGGGCAAAGTACAGGAAAATCCTTACTGAAAGATTTGCAAGCCTTAAAATCGTCTTCACCAAAACCCGGTGCCATATGAACTATACCAGTACCATCTTCGGTTGAAACGAAATCGCCGGCAAGAACCTGAAATGCATCATATTTTTCACGATAGCATGCAAAATATGGAAATACAGGTGTGTAATGTATACCAACAAGTTCACTTCCCTTTAATGTACGAACAAATGTTGCCTTTTCAAGCTCCTTTTTATATGCAGGAACTCTGGATGTAGCAAGGACAAGTTGTTCTCCGTTTAGTTCGTATACAGAGTATTCAATTTTTGGACCAACGGCAACCATAAGGTTTGATGGAAGTGTCCATGGAGTTGTTGTCCATACAAGCAAGGTTAAACCATTTTCAAGTTTGAATTTTACAGTGGCTGTGTTGTCTGTTTTATCCTTATATCCCTGATTAACCTCAAAATTTGAAAGAGGAGTTTCCGCAGCCCATGAATATGGAAGAATACGAAAATCTTCGTAAAGTAATCCCTTTTCATAAAGTTGCTTGAATGCCCAAAGGATACTTTCGGAATATTGCATATCCATAGTTTTATAGGCATTATCCATATCAACCCAACGGCCAAGGCGGTTTACGATACCTTTCCATTCATTTGTGTATGTTAAAACATCGGCACGGCATTTTTCGGTGAATTTATCAACACCATATTTTTCAATTGCCTTTTTACCGCTTATTCCCAAAGCCTTTTCAGTTTTAAGTTCAGGTGGAAGTCCATGACAATCCCATCCCCAACGGCGTTTTACCTGTTTACCCAACATTGTTTGATAGCGGGCAACGGTATCCTTTGTATAACTTTGAAGAACATGACCGTAGTGTGGAAGTCCATTTGCAAATGGAGGTCCATCGTAAAAAACAAATTCGTCCTTTTCATCACGTTCATCAATGGAACGTTCAAAAATCCTGTTTTTATTCCAGAAAGCGAGGATTTTTTCCTCTATTTCAGGGAAATTTGGTTTTGCAACCGTTTCTGGATAAATATTTTTACTTGACATAATTATTTCCTTTGTTTATTATTTGTCATAATTTTTAATAATAATATGATAGTAGGATTTAAAAATGAATTCAATAGAAAAAAGTGTTTCCCTTAAAGAAAGATTTGCAGGTGTTGATGTTGCAAGTTATTATAAAGAAGATGTTGTGAAGACAAAATTGGCTATTTTTGATTTTGACGAAACTTTGGTTCATTCAAAACACGTGTTTAGACAAGTAAACAATATGGCGATGGAAATGTTGGGTCTTCCACATAATGATTATATTGTTGCAAATATTTATGCTTTGTACAAAACACAATATATTGGTTGGGGAAAAAATCTTGAAGAACAACAAAAAATTTATCATTCAAAATTTAATCCACTTGTTTCATCACTTTCCGCAGATCCAAGATTTTATAAGCAGATGGAATTTTATTTGGATATGAAAGATGTTATTAAACAACTTGCAAAAACAAATATTGCCTTGGCTGTGGCTTCGTCCCGTGATTTGAAATCTATTTTAAGGTTCCTTGATTATGAGGGTGTAAGAAATCATTTTGAAATGGTTCAAGCAACAGAAGGTGGTTTGATTTTTGATGATAAGCCAAGTACACAAGTTGTTGATTGGATTTCAACAGAAGTTGGTATTTCAACAGATAATGCCGTTATGATTGGTGATTCTTCATGTGATGTGCAAATGGGTAAAAAAGCAGGTATGAAAACAATAGGTATTGGTTATGGAAGCTTTACATCCGCCGAAAAGATTGCCCTTGAAGAACCAGATTACATTCTTAAAGATGAAAAGGAAATTAAAAACCTTCCTGCGGTTATAAGTAAACTTTTATCAAATGAAAGATAATTTTTAAGTTTAATTTAAAATTATTGATATTTGATTGGTTTTTGCCTATAATACTTTAATAAAAAGTATTTTACGGAAGTTTTTAAAATGAATTTTGATGTTGTTGTGGTTGGTGGCGGTCATGCCGGTATAGAGGCTTCATCCGCATCTGCAAGGCTTGGGCTTAAAGTTGCACTTGTTACATTTAAAAGAACGAACATTGGTGAAATGTCATGTAATCCGTCCATTGGTGGACTTGGTAAGGGACATTTGGTTCGTGAAATTGATGCTCTTGACGGTGTGATGGCGCGTGCAATTGATAAAGCCGGTACGCAGTTTAGGGTCCTTAACGCATCAAAGGGTGCCGCAGTTCAAGGTCCAAGGGCGCAAGCAGACAGAGATTTGTATAAAAAGGCCGTAAATGAGATTTTGGCGGAACAAAAAACATTAACCATTATTGAAGATGAAGTTGTTGAAATACTTTTTGATGATAAGATTTCATCTGTTAAAGGTGTTGTTTTAAAATCCGGTGGTGTTGTTAATTGTAAGTCAGTGGTCCTTACGACCGGAACTTTTTTAAATGGTGTTATGCATACCGGTGAAGTTCAAACAAAGGGAGGACGAATTGGAGAGCAGGCAAGCTATGGTATAACAGAATCCCTTAAAAAAGCTGGGTTTGAGATTTTAAGGCTTAAAACCGGTACTCCGGCAAGACTTTCAATGAAAACAATAAACTATGATGGTTTGGAATGTCAGGGTAGTGATAATCCACCAGAAGCCTTTTCATATATGACGGAAAAGATAAGTCAAGAACTTCTTCCATGTTATATAACCTATACAAATGCAACAACACATAAGATTATTACCGATAATAAGGACAGGACTCCTTTGTATAACGGTCAAATAAAATCTATTGGTCCGCGTTATTGTCCAAGTATTGAAGATAAGGTTGTGCGTTTTGCATCACATCCTTCGCATCATATATTTTTGGAACAGGAAGGTTATGGTTCCGATGTGATTTATCCGAATGGAATTTCAACATCCCTTCCGGCGGATGTTCAGGATGCCTTTATTCATTCCATTAAAGGGTTGGAGAATGTAAAAATACTTCGTTATGGCTATGCAATAGAATATGATGCCATTGATGCAAGGGAGCTTAATCCTACACTTGGTTCAAAAAGGATAAAGGGGCTTTATTTTGCCGGACAGATAAATGGAACAAGTGGTTATGAAGAAGCCGCATCACAGGGTATATTGGCGGGACTTAATGCCGGTCTTTTTTCTCGCGGTGATGATGAACTTGTCCTTGACAGAAGTCAGGCATATATTGGTGTTTTGGTTGACGATATTACAACATTGGGTGTTGATGAACCTTATCGTATGTTTACGGCAAGGTCGGAATATAGATTAAGTATTCGTGCGGATAATGCGGATCAACGACTTACACCGATTGGCGTAAAAATTGGTTGTGTTAGCGAGAAAAGAAAGGCTGTTTTTGATAAAAAAATATCAGAAATGGCAAAATTGAGAGAATTTTTACAATCAAAAAAGCTTAATAATAAAAAACTTTCCTTGGTTAGATGTGAAGGTTGTGGTGCCGCTGGGGAAAATGGATATTCGGCATTAAGGTACAGTGAGCTTGATATAAATAAAATTGCAAAAATTTTTCCGGAAGTTTCAAATTTTTCGCCGGATGTTGTTCGTCAGATAGGTATAGAAGGCAAGTATCAGGGATATTTGAAACGGCAGGAGCTTGACATTTTATCGTACAAGCGGGACCAAGATTTGAAGATACCATCAAATATTGATTATGATAAAATTGGTGGTCTTAATTTGGAATTAAGGGCAAAGCTTAAAAAAGCAAGTCCAGCGACTTTGGCAAGTGCAGGACGAATACCGGGAATGACACCGGCGGGACTTACCGCTTTGCTTAAATATGTCAAAAAATGATGTTTAATGGGAGGAAAAAATGCCATGTGTTTGTAGGAGACCGTTCAAGTCTTTTCATATAGAGGCTGGTGGTAATGTCTATTTTTGTTGTCCGAGTTTTACGGATGAACCAATAGGAAATATTTTTGATGATTCATTTGAAGATATTTGGTATGGAGAGAAAGCAACAAAATTTAGAGAGAGTGTTTTAGATAAGTCATATAAGCATTGTAATATGAATCTTTGTACGGATTTTGCAGATGGTTTGGAGGATATTGATTATAGTTTTAAGTTGGAATTTCCAAAAGAGGTACATTTAAGTTATGTATCTGCATGTAATTTAAGGTGTGTAACGTGTCGTGATTGTATTATTTATGAATCAAAAGAAAATACAGAATATTTTAATTCCTATATTGATAAAATACTTCCTTTTTGTAAAGAGGCAGAGACCGTTTATTTAAATGGAAGTGGAGAGTTATTTGTTTCTCACCATTTGTGTGAAATATGTAAAAGAATTATTGAAGTTAATCCAAAAGTTAAGTTTTTTATAAATACTAATGGTCTTTTTTTTAATAAGCAAATGTGTGAAAAGTTTGGATTTTTAGATAATATTTATAATGTTTGGGTTTCAATACATGCGGCAACGGAAAAAACGTATAATAAGATAGTTCGTGGTGGAAATTGGAAAATCCTTCAAAGAAATTTATCTTATATTTCCAAATTAAAAAAAGCAGGAAAAATTGAAAGATTTGATATTTTGTTTGTTGTATCGTCCCTTAATTACAAAGAAATGCCAAAGTTTGTAAAAATGGCGGAAAAATATGGTGCCAATGCTTTGTTTTGGAGGTTTAGAAATTGGGATTGTTCTCAAATGTGTAAGGAATATGATAAATATACTTGTTGGGAAAAAGATCATAAAGATTATAAGAAATTTATAAAAGTTCTTTACAAATTAAAGTGTAAGTATGGCATTAAAAATGATTATCAATCTAGGTGTTGGATTTCAGATCCGTTGTTTAAAAAACTTCAAGTAGAGGCGAAGGGAAGTTTTTTTGAAAGATTGAAAAATAAAATCTTTTAATTGAAAACACGAAGTGTTGCATTTGAAAGGATTATTAACTTATCTTCAACTGCGATTGGCGATACATCAATTTTTGATGTAAGGTTTATTGTTTCAATTATTCTTCCGGTATATGGATTTATTTTTATGATATCTCCATTTGCAACAGGGATTAGAAGCTGGTTATTGATTAAAAGTGGATCAAATATCATATCGTATGTGTTTAGGCGTGTTTCCCAAATTTGTTTTCCGGTTTTCGTATCGGTGGCGGAAACAACCCTGTTGTTGTTTATATCAAACATAGTTTCATTTGATATTACAGGTGTGGTTATTCCACCGTTGGAGTTTTCCCAAATTTGTTTTCCATCGCGAAGGGTTAATGCCTTTGTTATATCATTATATCCCTTTACAATAACCAAACCCTTTGTGGCGATTGGGTTTGCAACAATATCGGAGATGTTGTTAAGGTTGGATGTTGATATTTTGTATACGGAATCAAGCCATATAGGTGTTGTTGTGTCGGACATAAGCATATGAATTTCACCGTTTGAAAATGTTGCAACAAGCTTGTCATCCATACATAGTGGTGTTGATCCCTTTATGAAAGAAGATGCTTCTTCCATTGATTTATGGGTATAAAGTTTATTTCCGGTTTGTTTATCAATTATATAAAGTTCGTTGCTGTCATTTATGAAAAATAACTTGTTTCCACAAATTTGAAGTCCGGATTTTAGGGGAGTGTTAAAATACTTACTGTATGCAATTTCCCCAGTTTTTGCATTAAGTTTTAAAAGCTGTGCCGAATTTGTTATCGCATATAAATAATTATCATCAAGGGCAAGTGCGCCGAATTTTATAAGGTCGTTATTTTTTATTCGTTCCATTTCCCAAATGGTTTTGCCCGTATTTATATTTGTTGCGGTGATTTTTAATTTGCCGTCAATTGTAAAAATGGTTGTTTTGTTTGCAACAGGTCTGTATAAAATTTGATTTGTATCATCAACAGTACCAATGCTTTTTGAAAAAAGTTTTTTGAATTGCTTTTTTCCGGCAAGGTGGCCAACATTATTTTCATTATTGCCACCGGTTGATGACCATTGTTTGTTTATATATGGTTTTTCAAGGACAATTCTTTTTTCAATATTTTCATCGGTTATTTCAGAATTAAATATTGAAATCTTTTCACCGGAAAGTGGGGACGGTGCATTTTCACATGCAAATAAAAGAGGAAGAAGTAAAAATGTTAAAATTTTACCAGATTTTGTTTTTTTATTCATAATGTTCCCCCCCTCTTTTATTTTTTAAAGACTTTATTTTGCCTTTGCCTCGCTTGCCTTTACAAAATTTAATATATTTAAACTTTCTGATTTAAAGCTTATTGGAAGAGATTCATTGTCGGTGATTTCTTCAAATATTTTTTGTGCGGATGCAAGGTTGTTTTCACGAATGTAAATTGTTCCCAAAACAAATTGTGCGGTTGCATAAAATGGTTGTTTTTTACCAATACCAGACAACATTGTTTTTACATTTTCAATTTTATTTTCCGGAATGAAGGAAATAAGGTTACCAAGTTTTACAATGGCAAGATTTTTGAATGTGTTGTCCGTTGAATTATCAATAATTGTTTGTAGGGTTTGAATTGCATCTTCAATTTTTTGATTTTCAATTTGCATAGAATAGATATTGAAGTATGCAACATCCCTGTACCCGAATTTTGCGGTATTTGCAAATTCCTTTAATTCAAGGATTTTTCCATCCACAGATGTGTTTTTTGCGGAAAGGATGCGTTCAAACTTTTTGGCCTCCTTTAAGCTGGTTTCTTTTTTATAATTTTCATACCAGTTATTACATATTGTTATGCCAAGGATTACAATAATTGCACCGATGATATAATTTTTATATGTATTCCAAATGATTGAAATTTTTTCGGCCTTTACTTCCTCAGCCACCTCACGAAAGAAAGCGTTTTTTTGGCTTTCCATATATTGTTCCTTTAAAGATTTAACTTCTTTTTTTTCAGTCATTTTTTTAGTTCTCCAAAGCTTCTTTTTGTTTTTTAAATAATTCAATCAAGCCACCACGAGCAAGGTTAAGTAATTTTGTAAATTCGTGTTCGGTGAATGGGACCTTTTCTGCGGTACCTTGGATTTCAACGATACCACCGGACTCTGTCATAACAAAATTGCTGTCGGTTTCGGCATTGCTGTCTTCTTCGTAATCAAGGTCAAGAAGAAGTTCGCCGTTTACTATACCACATGATACAGCAGCCACAGCATCATTTATTGGGAATATTTCCCATTTTAATTTGCGTTGTAATTTTTTCATTGCCAAATAAAGGGCAACATATCCACCGGTGATTGATGCGGTTCTTGTTCCACCGTCGGCTTGTAATACGTCGCAATCAATAACAATTTGTCTTTCCCCAATTTTATCAAGTTCAACAACAGAACGAAGTGAACGGCCGATTAATCGTTGTATTTCCATTGTTCGTCCACCCTGTTTTCCACGGCAAGCTTCACGATCAATACGTGTAATACAAGAAGCAGGAAGCATTCCGTATTCGGCGGTTACCCAACCGGTGCCGGTGTGTTTTAAAAACATTGGAACCTTGTTTTCAACAGTTGCTGTACAAAGAACCTTTGTATCGCCATAGGATATAAGACAAGAACCATCCGCATATTTGTTTACATTAGGGATTATTTCTATTTTTCTTAATTCTTCATTTTTTCTTTCAAGCGCACGCATTTTTTATCCTTGAATTTTGTTTGGTTTTTTAGTATATTTTATTTTATAGTTATATATAACTTTTTTTAAAAAGGCAAGTATGAAAGAGAAACTTAAAAATTCTTTGCAATTATTATCCGATGCGATTGATGATTTGTCAGGCAGTATTTCATCATATCAGGCAGTAAGGGCGCAAAGGCATAATGCCGAAGTTGAACTTTACCGTGCGGAACAAAAAAAATCGTTGGATGAAATTGCAAGATTAAGAGGGGCATACGAATCAGAACATAATAAAGTTGTTCGTGCCTTAGGTGAGGTGAAGGATTTGTCAATTTCTCTTAAAAACAAAATGAATCAGTTTTAGAGGGATATTATGCCAACAGTTAATTTTAAAATAAATTCAAAAAATTATTCCGTTGATTGTGGTGCCGGTCAGGAAGAACAAATTCTTTCCATTGCATCGCAAATTGATGCAAAGGCAAAACAGCTTTCGTCTATGTTTGGTGATGTTGACAGTGAAACATTGCTTTTGATGGTATGTATTTTGACCTTTGGTGATGTATCAAAGGCGAAGGCAAAGGTTGCTGGTTTAGAGGCGGAGGTTAATAAGTTAAGATCCGAAATGGTGGACGAAGATGCACTTTCCGATTTGATTTCTCAATTAACAAGAAAGGTGAAAAGTTTGTCGGTTTCACTTTCAAATGTTGATAATGATTCAGTGATAGATTTTAATAGATAGAGGGTATTTTTATGTTTAAAAAAAATAAAGAAGTAAAAGATAATACAGTGGTTGAAATTGTAAAAACTCCAAAAAAGGAAACTTCATTTTCTGTTTTCCAGATTGTGATTTTTTCATTCCTTTTTATTTTGATGATTTGGATTATTGGGTTTTTAAGTTTGGAATTGGATGGTCAAAAACAACAAATTCGTGTTTTAAATAATAAGGTTGACCAGATGGAAAAGGGTGGTGCCGAACTTTTGGAATCGTATATTGATAAAATAAGGGATTTACAAAAAATTGATATAAAGGATCAGGTTCAACAATTTGGTTTGGATATAAAGGATAATATTCAACGTGTTCGCGAACTTATGTTTGATAAAAATGATTTGGCACGGGTTGAAGGTCGTATTGGTGCATTGGAGGATTACAATAATACATATCGTGGAACGAATCTTTTGATGCTTACATCATCAACACTTCTTCGTGATGCAATAAACAGAGGTGAAAATTTTGAGGTGGAGCTTGAAACACTTGGTGAGATTGCAGGAAATAATAAAGATGTGGTGGAGGCAATTGCTCTTTTACAACCATACGCAAAAACTGGTATAAAAACATTTAATCAATTACGAAACGATTTTGATAAAATTGCCGATGATATTGTGTTCATTTCCGATAATCCAGAAGGTGAAGGGGACAGTATAAGAAGCAGGTTCGTTTTCCGTGTAAAAAGCCTTTTACAAATAAGGAAGATTGATTTTGATGAAAATGTTGGTGATACACAAGAAAGTCCAGATTTTATTGTTGCGAAAGTTCAAAACCTTTTGAAAAATGGAGATTTGGTTGGTGCGGTTAGCGAGTTTGAAAAGTTAAAGAATGTATCAAATGCCGGTTTTGAACGGGCAAAGACTTGGTATGACGATGCGAAGTTGAAGCTTTATGTAGAAAGTGTTATGTCGCCAATATTGAAACTTTCCCTTGAAAAGGCATTGCATGATGTTGATGTAAAAAAGGTTTCACAAAAGAAAAGAACCTTTGTTATAAAGGAGCCAGTACCAGCAGGAGTACAAAAAATAGAGCTTAAACGTCCGGAAGCATTAAACCAGAAACAAGAAGGGGAAAAATAAATGTTGAAAACTGCATTAAAATATTTCTTTATTTTCTTTCTTTTTTCTGTTGTTGGTGTGTGGATTTCCAATAACTATGGTACGGTTGATATTTTTTGGCTTGGGTACAAGGTACATACTTCAATCCCAGTTTTGCTTTTGTGTATGTGGTTTATTTTCTTTTTGGTTGGGAAATGTATGGTGGTTATCAACTGGCTTTTTCATCCAAAAAATCCGTTTAAAAAAGTGCCAAAATAATGAACATTCTTCTTTCTTTTTAGGTTGTGGTATAGTTTGGATGTAAAGTATCCTTGGATGTAAAGTATCCTTGGATGTAAAGTAGAGAGGATGCTTGGAAATGCTTAAAAAATTTTTTACTTACCTATCCATTTTATGTTTGGTTGTTGCTTCATTTAGTGTTGATATTTTTGCGGCAACAAGGAAAAAATCATCAAAAAGTTCAAAGAGGGCAGCGACAAGTACACGAAAAAGTGGTGCCAAAAAGCGTGCTGCAACAAGTAATCGTAGGGCGGCAGTAAGTAATCGTCGTTCGGCGACAAGTACTCGTAGGTCCGCATCAAGTACAAGACGAAGTTCAGTTTCTACACGTTCGGCAATGACTTCATCGGCAAGGGGTGTTTCATCATCGGCAAAATCAGGTCCGGCATGTCCGATTGGAAAGGTTGTTCGTTTGAATTCCGAAGATGAACTTTATTATTCCACAAAAACAAAAACATGTTCCGAACCGGAAAATACCGTTTCAATGAATTGGGAAGAAAGTGTAAAATCTTCGTATGCAAAACCATCGTGGATTGATGAAACGGAGGCGGTATATTTCGTTTGTGATGATGGCTATATTCAACAGGGAAAGGGGGCAAAGGCAGTTTGTGTTGATGTTGATAAATCGTGTCCTTTGAATACAGTTGTTAAAAAACAGGGAACAACATATATAAGTTTGGAAACGGAGGAAACCTGTAATCTTTCATCAAATACTATTTTATCAAAGGCTACATCGGATGAAATTGAAGAAGCCGGTGCCGATGAAGAAAGTGCAAAAAATCTTTACTATACTCAATGTAAAAAGAATTATTATTCCGCCTCGGCAAGTGGAAGTGATGATGTCCATGTTGTATGTAAGGCATGTCCGAGTGGAACGGAGGCTCCGGCTGGGTCGTTGGAGGAAAGTGCATGTTTGAAACCATGTGAAAATGGGCTTGTTCGTGATAAAAAGGGAACCTGTACTACATACAATGGTGCGACGGTGAAAGTTGGTGACAAGTATGTATGTAAGGCCGGCTATTATGGAGATGGTATTGGTACGGATGGTTGTAAGATTTGTCCGGAAGGTAGTTATTGTCCGCAGGGTTCGGAGGAGCCTTTGGCTTGTCAAGGAAACACCTATTCCGCATCTGAGGGTGCAGAGGAATGTACAACCTGTCCAACAGAACTTAATGCAAATGATGCACATACAGCCTGTTCTTGTTCTGATGGTATGGTGTTTAATCCATCGTCAAATAGTTGTGTATCAACGACTTGTTCCGTTGGGTATTTATTTAAGACAAATAAGTGTGAAGCATGTCCGGCAGGTACAAAGTATGTTGCAAAGGGTACAAAGGAGTATAAATCATTAAAAGCTTTATTTAGACATAATGCAACTATTGTGAGTGAAGCATATTGTAAGAAATGTTCCGCAGGGTATTATTCACCTGCTGGGGCAACAAATTGTACACCATGTCCGGTGAATACTTACTCTTCATCTGGGGCTAGCTCATGTACGACTTGTCCAAAGGGGACCTATTCCGATGAAATAGGTGCGTCAAGTTGTACCAAAACTTGTCCGAAGTCGCTTTTTATTAAGACTATTTTTGCAAAAAGGTATTCTTCGTGTAAGTAAGGTTTATGTGGAAAAGGGAGGTGTAAAAACCTCCTTTTTCAATTTTTAATTATTCATTGCTTGACATATAATTTTTTTAAAGTATATTTTTTTAAGACCAAAGGAAAGATGGCAGAGTGGTCGAATGCACACGCTTGGAAAGCGTGCATACCGCAAGGTATCGGGGGTTCGAATCCCCCTCTTTCCGCCAGTTTGTTCTTTATTTTTTAAGCTTTTTTATAGTAGGAATTTGTGCTTATTGTTATTATGGGATTTTTTCATTAAACTTTTTTTATAAAATAAATTTTTATGGAGATGTTTGGTGAAAAAAGTTTGTGTCGTTGTTCCATGTTATAACGAAGCGGGAAATATAGAAGATATTTTGCGGGCGGATTTTGAACTTAATCCCGATATTCATATACTTGTTGTTGATGATAATTCTCCGGATGGGACAGGTGATATTGTTGACGGGCTTATTTCACAGCGGGTGTTTGGTGAAAAGCTTCATATCATTCACCGTTCGGGAAAACTTGGGCTTGGGACCGCATATATTGATGGTTTTAAGTGGGCAATGCAAAATGGATTTGATGTTTTCATTTCCCAAGATGCCGATTTTTCCCATAATCCAATTTATATAAAGGAAATGCTTCGTTTGGTGGATGTTGGGTACGATCTTGTCATTGGAAGTAGATATGTTGATGGTGGTGGTGTTATTAACTGGGGCATTATAAGAAAGATTATTTCCTTTGGAGGTTCGCTTTATGCAAGAATTTTACTTTTAACAAAAATTCATGATTTGACCGGTGGATATAATTGTTATACAAGGAAGTCGTTGGAAATTATAAACCTTGATACCATTATTTCAAATGGGTACTGTTTTCAAATTGAAATGAAGTTTAGAAATGTGCTTGGGAACCTTAAAATTTATGAAATGCCAATCATTTTTGAAGACAGGCGGGTTGGCAAGTCAAAGATGAGTAAAAAGATTTTTGTTGAAGCGATGTTAAACGTCCTTAAAATGGCATTTAGGCGTCGGTCAATTAAATCACTTTTGAATATTTGAATTTTTGAATGTAAAGCAATTGTTTCCCACAAAGTTAAATATCATAGATGTGGCAATGCCAAAGCATTGTGAATATATTGCTGTGGTGTTTGTTGGCTTTGTTTTTATAATTGTGGATGTTGTGTTTATTATCCATTTTATCAAATCGTATTTTGTTAGTGATGGCATTATGAACCTTTCCATAATAAATAAGGTTAGGATGTTTATGCCAAGTGAAAAAATGGATACGAACATAAATTTAAGCCAAAGTTTTTTTGAATGGGTTTTGTGACGGTCGGAAAATACCCACAACTGGTTTAATGTGTAATTTGATGTGACGGCGACAATAAAGGAGATTATTGCCGAGGTAAGGTAGTTTATACCTTTTGTTGTAAGAATTGCAAAGATGATAAGATTTATTATTGTGCCGATACCACCAACGATACAGAATTTACAAAATCTTTTTATCATTTTAATCCACCATAATTTTTTATTTCGTAAAAGTAAAATGTTCGTTTGAACCATGGGTTGTATTCGTACGTTTGCTTGTCAATCAAAGTAATACTTTTTGCATTGAAAAGCTTTTCGGGTGTTTGTTTTGCCTGAGATCCACCGGCGATATAAATAATATCTTTGCCAAGAAGCTCCTGTGGATTATGCCACATTTGGAACTGATCCCCCTTTCGGTAATCCATAGAATAAATTATTTGGTTGGGCATATTAACGTTAAGCATTGCTGTTGTTCGGTATCGTGGTGTTCCAATAAAGATTTGTTTATTTTCTTTTTGTTTTTGATTTATTATTGTTTTCAGGTGGTTTGATGCCATATCAAATAGGTGATGGTCAAGAAAGTTTGTGGTTTCTTTTAACCTTACCCCAAATGGGTATGTGTAAAATATTGTGCCAATTATTGATATGGTTGATGTGAAGTAAAGAATTGCCGAATCATATTTGTTTATGTCCTTTTTTATTCCGTATAAAACAAAAAGTATCATATAGACCGAAGCCCACCAATTTTGCATTGGCTGGCCGTAAAAAAGTGATACGAATGAGAATGTGAGTAGTGCGGGTAATGTGAAAAATATGCAAATTTTTCCGATGGTGTTTAGTCTTTGTTTATATACATTTTTAAAAAGGATTATTGGAATAAATATTCCCATAATAAGGATTTGGTTTAAAAGGAACCTTATGTATTGTAATGGGCGGAATGCAAATTCGTTTTGTCTTTGTATTAAATGATATTCAAATGAGGCGAAGTCGTTGTTTATGTTCCATATTATTGTTGGTATTGTTCCACAAAGTCCGATTATGGCGGAAATGTAAAGCGCTGGTGATTTCCACTGTACCCTTAAACTTTTGATGAAGGTTATACATAAAAACAGTGCAGGGTAGATGAATATCATTTTGTATTTGGATGTGAAGCCAAGGGCGGTGGCTATACCGATAATGTACCAATAATTTGAATTGCCGGTTTTGTATAGTTTAAGGAAGTAATAAAATGCCAATATGAAAAAGAAAAGGAATGGGATGTCTGGATTTACCGCCTTTATTCCAAAGCTTGATGCTATCCATGGGGTGAAATTAAAAAGGATTGTTGCATAAAAGGCTTTTCTTTCGTCGTCAGAAAATAGCTTAATTGACTTATACATTATTATTGAAATTCCAAGGAATAATATAATGCCGGGGAATTTTATGGCGAATGAATTCCAACCGAAAATAAGGGTGGATATTTTTACAAGGACTGCTGTCATTGCGGGATGGTCAAAATATGAAAGTTCAAGATGGCGGCTCCACATTGCATAATATGCCGGTCCACCATCCAGACCAAGAAAGTACGATAGGATAAGGCGAATAATTGTAAGGATGGAAAGAGTTATTATTGTTGCCCGTTTATAGTTTATTTTTTGCATTTTTTGTTTCCTTTTTAAAGGTTTTGGTATAACCTGTTTAAGATTACATATAAAATATTAAAAAGCAGTAGGATATAATTCATATATGATTTATGATGTTGTAATAATTGGTGCTGGTGCAAGTGGGCTTATGTGTGCATCAAAACTTTGTGGGCGGATTTTGGTTGTTGATAGTAATAAGTCCGCAGGTGCAAAAATTTTGGTTTCCGGTGGTGGTAAATGTAATTTTTCAAATTTGAAAATTAGTGCAAAAAATTATGTTTCAACAACACCAGAACGGATTGATGAATTGTTACAATTTTGGAGTTGCAGGGATAGTATAAACCTTATTTCTAAATACAAAATAAAATATGAAGAAAGGGATGGTGGAAAACTTTTTGCCGAAGATGCAAGGAAAGTTTTGGATGCCCTTTTATCCGAATGTCGGAAAAATAATGTTGAATTTTTGTTTGGTGTTAATATTCAATCAGTGGAGAAAAAGGACGAACTTTTTTGTATTGATATTGGTAAGAAGGTGCTTTCAAAAAAGCTTGTCATTGCGACGGGTGGAAAATCATATTCGCGACTTGGAGCAAGTGATTTTGGGCTTAGGCTTGCAAAACAATTTAAGTTAAAGTTGGTACAAAATCAGCCGGCCTTAGTTGGTTTAAAATATCCAATGGAATTAAGATTTTTATCAAACCTTTCGGGTGTAAGTTTGCCGGTAAAAATAGGTGTTAAAAATAAAGTTGTTGAAGGTAATTTATTATTTGCACATTATGGAATTACCGGACCCGCAGTTTTAAATTCAAGTTTATATGTGGATGTTGGTGATGTTTTAAATATAAACTTTGTTCCGTATAAGACATTAAAAACGGTACCAGCACGCGCCCTTAAAACCTTTATGGATTATTATGAAATATCACAAAAGGACCGGGTTTTTGATAAATTAAAAAACTTTTCGTATAAGTATATTACAAGTTTTGGTTATGAAAAGGCAGAAGTTATGCGGGGTGGTGTAAGTCTTTTGAACCTTAATCAAAACTTGGAGGCAAAAAAAGTTTCGGGACTTTATTTTATTGGTGAGGTTTTGGATATTACAGGTGAAGTTGGTGGTTTTAATTTGCATATTGCATTTGCCACGGCAAATTGTGTTGCAAGGGCGATAAACAATCCTTAATTATGGCTTTTTTCTTTTTGTATTTTTAAATTTTGTCAACTGTTTTTATTAAAATACCCCCTTAAAACTCATTAAAATTGATTTTAAGATGGTTTTTGAAAATAAGTGGAATTTTTAAAGTGTTTTTTTGGAAAGTTGGAGATTTGGAATGGTTAAAAAATATAGGATTTTCCTTGCTTTTGAAGAAAAATTCCAATAAAATTTAGGTATTATTTTTAATAACTTTAACAAAAGGTAGAGAAAATGGCAGAAGATAAAAATAAACAAGATTTGGAAAACCAAGTTGTTGCCGAAGAAATTAAGGAAGAAGCAATAGAGCTTCACGAAACACATACACAGGAAAGTGATGAATCCCTTCGTGAACATCGTGAAAAGATGGCACATGATAAGGATGCAATTAAAAAGGCAGAGGCCGACTATTCCGCCGATAGTATTAAGTATTTAAAGGGACTTGATGCTGTACGTAAACGTCCAGGTATGTATATTGGTGATACAGATGATGGAACCGGACTTCACCATATGGTATATGAAGTTGTTGATAACTCTATTGATGAGGCTTTAGCTGGATGGTGTGATTGTGTTAATATTACAATAAATACCGATGGTTCAGTTTCCGTTCGTGATAATGGTCGTGGTATCCCAGTTGGTATAAATAAGGAAACAGGACGTTCCGCCGCAGAACTTATTATGACAGAACTTCATGCCGGTGGTAAATTTGACCAAAATTCATATAAGGTTTCCGGTGGTTTGCACGGTGTTGGTGTTTCCGTTGTTAATGCCCTTTCATCATGGTTAGAGCTTAGAATTTGGCGTGAAGGTAAAGAGCACTTTATGAAATTTGAAAATGGTGCTGTTGTTGAACCAATTCGTGTTGTAAAGGATTGTCCAGAAGATGTAAAGGGTACAGAAGTAACCTTTTATCCATCAACAGAGATTTTCCCATCAATTGAATTTGATTTTACAACCATTGAAACAAGACTTAGGGAACTTGCCTTCCTTAACAGTGGTGTGAAAATTATTTTGACCGACAAACGTGGTGATGAAGAAAGAACATCAGAGTTTTTCTATGAGGGAGGTATTGAAGAATTTGTTAAATACCTTGACAGAAGTAAAAACTCGCTTATCCAATCACCAGTGACTGTTCGTGGTGAAAAGGATAATATTATGGTTGAAGCTTCCATTGAATGGAATGATTCATATCATGAAAATATGCTTTGTTTTACAAATAATATTCCACAACGTGATGGTGGTACCCATTTGGCTGGGTTTAGGGCGGCACTTACAAGATGTGTTAATTCCTATGTTAACCAAAATGGACTTATTAAGAAAAAAGATATTGAAATTGCATCAGAAGATATGCGTGAAGGTTTGACCTGTGTTCTTTCGGTTAAGGTTCCAGATCCAAAGTTTTCTTCACAGACAAAGGATAAATTGGTTTCAAGTGAAGTAAGACCAGTTGTTGAAAGTGTTATAAATGAAAAACTTTCCGTTTGGTTTGAAGAACATCCAGCAGAGGCAAAACAAGTTATTGAAAAAGTTGTTGAAGCAGCCACAGCACGTGAAGCAGCAAGAAGAGCAAGAGAGCTTACACGTCGTAAAAGTGCATTGGATATTGCAACACTTCCAGGAAAGCTTGCCGATTGTCAGGAAAGGGATCCATCAAGATCCGAACTTTTCCTTGTTGAGGGAGATTCCGCTGGTGGTTCCGCAAAGCAAGGTAGAAACCGTGCAAATCAGGCGATACTTCCACTTCGTGGTAAGATTTTGAATGTTGAACGTGCAAGATTTGACAGGGTGCTTTCATCCGAAATTATTGGAACACTTATTATGGCACTTGGTTGTGGTATTGGTAAGGATGAATTTAACATTGAAAAACTTCGTTATCATAAAATTATTATTATGACCGATGCCGATGTTGATGGTGCGCACATAAGAACTTTGCTTCTTACATTCTTTTATCGTGAAATGCCAGAAATTATTGAAAAGGGTTATTTGTATATTGCACAACCACCTTTGTATAAAGTTAAACGTGGAAACAGTGAAACATATATGAAGGATGATGCCGCACTTGAAAATTACCTTATTGATATAATTGTAAATGATGGTGTGTTAAAGGTTGCCGATGGTCAAACAATTGCCGGAATACAACTTCGTGATTTGATTGACAGGTCAAGAAAGATGGCAAAGCTTGTTGAACCAATTACTAAATATACACCACTTAAAATTGTGGAAAATGCCGCAATTTGTGGAATGTTTAGTGAAAAAGTTTCAAATAACAAAGAACTTCTTTCTTCTGCCGCACAAAAGACAGTTCAAAGAATGGATGAATTTGAACGCGAACATTTCAAGGGTTGGAAATTCCAAATCGTTGATGATGGAGTTAGGTTTACAAGGACACTTCGTGGTGTAAGTGAAGAATACCTATTGCGTAATAACGAAATCCAAAGCCCAGAAGCTCGTCGTATTGATGAAATGATTAACAATGTAAAGGATGTTTTTGCGGGACACGTTATTCTTTCTGTTAAAGATAAAAACTATGATGTGTCTTTGCCTGTTGAGCTTTTACATAAGATTTATGAAATTGGAAAAGTTGGTCTTACCGTTTCACGATACAAAGGTCTTGGTGAAATGAATGCTGAACAGTTGTTTGAAACAACTATGGATCCAAATATAAGAACTCTTCTTCAAGTGAAGGCAGATAATTCGGCCGAAGCGGATGAAGTATTTTCAACATTGATGGGTGATATTGTTGAACCACGTCGTGATTTCATTCAGGCAAACGCCCTTAACGTTGTAAATTTGGATATTTAATTCGTTTATTTTGTTTACATACCGAAACTTCCCAAGAAAAACTTTTTGGGAAGTTTTTTGTTTTTTATTGATTAAGGGGGCAAAGTTTGATAATATGAAGGTGTATCAGAAATGATACGGGACTGTAGAAAGTCTTTGTGATATACGGAGCATAATTTGTTGTTATGCTTCGTTTGAAAAATCTCTTTATTTTTTTTAAGGGGAG
Organism: Alphaproteobacteria bacterium; assembly: GCA_016297965.1. Taxonomy (GTDB): domain Bacteria; phylum Pseudomonadota; class Alphaproteobacteria; order Rs-D84; family CACZYB01; genus CACZYB01. The sequence goes on from JAEDDP010000001.1 coordinate 26,614, forward strand.
TCTTTGGTGTATGTTCAGAAGGTTATTCCTTTAAAGACCAAAGAAGTCATCATATCACATGATTTTCTAACTCCCCGCTTTTTAATTTAATAAAGGAAAAAAGCTATGCATTACGTTTTTTTGTTTTTTATTTTTCTTTCATCGTGTGCGACGACGTCTTCATATACAAATAAGAATTATGAAAAATTGCGGGATGGGAAAGAGGCAAAAATGAAAAAGATTTATTCAAAGGTTTTTATAAATAATCCGTTTGTTTTTATTGATTGACTTAATTCCTCATTTTTATACAATATTTATATGGCTTTGGTAGAATGATATTTTGTATACCATCAATTTTTAGGTCATAGAAAGGAAGGTTAAAAATGAAAATGTTTTTAAGATTTTGTGAACCAATAGTTTTGTTTGGTGGAATAAATTATGGATTAAAGGTTTTTGATTACGATTTAATCGCACGTATTTGTACAAGCTCTACTATGGAAAAGGTGGTTTGGGCTGTTATTGGTCTTTCGGCGGTATTCCGTATCGTTGGAATGGCAAAGAAATAAAAAGGAAAGAAGCCCCAAGATTTTATTCAAAGGGCTTCTTTTATCCTGTCGAAAGTCTTTGTTTATGCGGTTTGGGTTATTTGTTTTTTTTACAACCACAACCCATATCATGGCAAAGGGTGTCCTTGCATTCGTCTTTGCCACCGTTTTTAAGGCGTTCTCTTATCATCTCCATCTTTCTGTTTAATGCCGCTGGGACATCAATGTCAAGACATCGTGCAATAAGAACCGTATTTATAAGAACACTTGCAAGTTTGTCGTCAAGTTTGCTTGGCATATCAAGATGTCGTTGATTTGCAAAGCCAAATGAACGGGTTACTTCACGGGCAAGTTTTCCTGTTTCTTCCGCAATTTTAAGCATAATTACAAAAGCCTCAGTCTTTTTATCTTGATGAACGAAGTGTTTGTTCCATGCAAGATAATCAGTTTCTATAAACTTTTGTATTTCTTTTATGTCCATATTTACCTCCTTATCAGTGCTTTGTAACACAGGGTTAAATTAACATAAAAATTTGCATTTCTCTATAAGTCTATATTCCAAGGTTTTAATGCCTATCTTTGAAACTTAACGCCCAATTTATACCTTCGTTTCCACCCCACAAAAGCCATGCGATGGTGCCGGCGGTTGGTCCGCCATCCCTTAACTTTATTTCCGGACGGTAATTTTTGCGGTGACGGTTGAACCGAGCTATCTTTTTTATTATTTCAATGGTAAGGGGTTGTTCGGAAATAAGTTGATAGGCACGGATTATTCCACTGTCTATGCCCTTTTTTTCGGCTTCGTCAATGGAAAGTCCTCCACGGCCGTATTTTTGGTGAAGGGCAATCCCAAGTCGGGCATTGGATGATGCTTTTTTGGGTGGAATAAATTCATTTTTCATTTTAAAACCTCCTTTATTATGAATATAGGATTTTAATTTGTTTTTGTCTTGTTGAAGATATACCTAATGACGAAGATGAATTTTTGTAATATGGTTTTATTTGTGCGAATGGGTCGCATACAAAAAATGAAAGGATAAAAAAATGGAAAAATTTATGAATTATGTTTGTTTACCACTTATAATAATTGGTGCCCTTAATTGGGGATTGGTTGGTGTATTTAATTTCAATTTGGTAAGTGCAATTTTCGGTTTTGGTTTGATTTCACGGATTATTTATACACTTGTTGGTATATCCGCATTGTGTGTTATTTATTCAATGACAAAGATGACACCAAAAAAGAAAAATTAAGTTTTATTTGTGATAATTTTTGTATTTGGGACCAACGATTTGATGGTCCCGTTTTTTTAGACCTTTTCAGTTCGTGTCATTCCGAATTTAGTTCGGAATCTTTTTTTCTTTACTCTCGCCCTTCCAATAGATCCTGAAACAAGTTCAAGATGACGGGTGTACCGTGGGCTGGTGGACATTCGGTCCGATTTTATGGACGGATGTCTTCCGCATACAACAAACACTCCATCACCTATGGAGTGGGGGAGAAGTTACCACACAACCCCCCCATATTTTCTTTTTAAGCAATAAAATTTTTTTAGATTAGCTTTCTTTGTTTTAAAGCCTCAGATATTGTGCCTTCATCAAGGTAGTCAAGTTCACCACCAATAGGAACACCGTGGGCAAGTTCAGTGATTTTTACCCCAGTATCCTTTAACATATTGATAATGTAATGGGAGGTGATTTTTGCATCAATAGTTGCAGGAAGGGCAAGGATTATTTCCTCTATACCTTCGCTTTTTATCCTGTGTGGTAATGGTGCAAGGTTTAAATCCGTTGGTTCAATTCCGTTTATGGCGGAAAGGATGCCACCGGTTATATGATACTTTCCGTTGAAAATATCCCCACGTTCCATTGCCCAAAGTGATGAAATGTCCGGTACAACGCAAAGGACCTTGCTATCCCTTTTAGGATTGGTGCAAATGGAACATGGTGATTGTGTATCAAAATTCCCACATATGGGGCAGGTGGTGATATTTTTTTCAACATCGCTTAGTGCCTTTATAAGTGGGGTGAGTTTTTCCGCCTTGTTTGATATAAGGTTGATTGTTGCGCGTACGGCAGAACGGTTTCCGAATCCTTGGATTTTAGAAAGTGCCTTTATCAAATTTGAAATTTCTTCGGATTTATGCATAGTAAACTATTTTTTCAATTCTTTTTGTTCTTCGTCTTCTATTATACAATCAATAAGAAGTTTTTGTGCGGTTTCCTTATTTTGCTCCTTAAACACTGATTCCTTTAAAAGAGTATAAAGTAGGGCGGTTTCGTATCCCTGTAATGTACCGCAATCAAGGTATGTGTCGGTATTTGCAATAGGAAATGTGCGAATCGCCATTTTTGTGGGATCCTTTTGAACTTCTTCGTTTAAATATTTATCAAAGTGGATTTCTTTTCCCTCATTAGTCCAAAGGTCATATTCTTTTGTACCCTCAGTATCAATGGCGGTGGCAACTTCTTCAAGTCTTTTTGCAACCTTTGTATCAAAAATTGCAAGGGTATGAAATGCTTCGTTTGATTTAGAAGTTTCAGGTTTTTCCTTAAATATACCATCGTCAATAATTCCCCAACGTGATGGATTATCAACATGGCGAGTTATAAACATATTTCCACCGATGCCATCAGCAATGTATTTTTCAATACAACGGCGAACAACTGGTTTCCTTAACTCGGTTGATGGAGCATAATGATTTGGGATAACGATATCGTCTGGAATACGAACAACAAGATGGCGATTACCCGCAACTTTGTTTGCAAGTCCAATTGCATGTCCCAAACCTTTTGGTTCCTTTTGTATCACATATTTTATTTCAACATCATCCGGAACATAAACACTTTGTAAAAGTTCAAGACCAATGATGTTTCCATTCTTTTTAAATTTATCCTCAATCTTTTTTTCCTTTGTAAAGCATAGTTCAAAGGCTTCCTTTGCCTTTTCATCACTGCAAACAATGGTGATGTGCTTTGCGCCGGCGGATATAATTTCACTTATTATATGATCAATGACTTTACGAGAGCCAAGAGGTATTAACGATTTGTGGGGAATACCCTTTGAGTGTGGATAGTTTCGTGTAGATTTTCCAGCAGCAAGTATTACAAATTCCAAATCATTAGTTGTTAACATTTCTCTCTCCCTTTTTATTATTTATTTTTCTTTTGTTCCCATAGTTTATCAATTATTGGTTTTATGAATTCAAGATTTTCATCTTCAAATTCAGATTCAGTTAATAATGTATATAAAAGAGCCTTTTCATATCCTTCTATACTTCCGCAATCAAGGTATGTGTCGGTATCTTGCATTGGGATAGTATGTATTTTTTGTGTGGATGGGTCTTCATCAACAGTTTTGTTTAGGGCATCGGCAAAGGCAAGTTCACCACCAACGATACCTTCAACTGCTTTGCCTTCATCCATTGCCTTTGATGATTGATAAAGTTTTTCACATACGGCCTTATCAAAAATGAAAAGTCCAAAGGCTGCCTGATTTGATTTTGAATCTTTTGGTTTTTCCTTAAAATAACCTTCATCAATGATTCCCCAACGTGATGGATCATCAACAGGACGAGTTATACCAAGGTTTCCCTTTCCGCCCATTTTTATGTATTCATCAACGGCACGTTTATAAATTGGGGTACGTTTGTATTCATCGGATGACTTTTTATCACACAAAACAATATCATCAGGCCAAATCATAACAATATTTCGTCCGGTATTGCGGATTTCGTTATAAACACGACCAACGGCATGACCGGTGCCACGAGGTTTTTCCTGAATTTGGTACCTTATTTCAACATCTTCGGGAATATAAAGGCTTTGAAGAAGTTCAAGACTTTTGTATTTACCCTTACTTTCAAATTTTTCTTCTATTTCTGGTTCACGAGAAAAGCATTGTTTAAAGGCATCAACCGCGGAATTATCGGCAACAACAATTGTTATATGTTTTCCACCGGCAAGAATTATTTGCTTCATTATAAAATCAATAACCTTTCTTGAACCAAATGGAACCAATGATTTATGGGGAATACCCTTTGAATGTGGATAGTTTCGTGTAGATTTTCCAGCAGCAAGTACAACAAATTCTAAATTTTCTGGAGTCATAATCAATCCTTTTTTTTAGTTAAAACCTTTTACGAATAATAATATTTTTTTTAATAAAGTCAATGATACTTTTTACCGCCAGCTAGGTTTAACTTCTTTTATCAAAAATGAGTTTAAAAAAATGTATTTGACAGTTATAAGTTTTTGTTTTATAATTCCGGACATAGATACCAAAAGGTGTCTATTTCTATTTTAATTTAAAAAAATAAATTCTGAAATCTTAAAAAAAATAATCCGAGGAAGGTACTTTGATGCATATAAGAGAATTAAGAGAAAAAACTCCTGCTTATCTTTTGGAATTAGCAGATAAGGAAGGCGTTGAAAATCCAGCAAGTTTTGATATTCAAACTTTGCGATTTAATATTTTGAAAAAAATTTCCCAAAGGGATACTTTGATTGGTGAAGGTGTTTTGGAAATTATGCCAGATGGTTATGGTTTCCTTCGTTCAAAGGATTCAAATTATGTTTCCGGTCCAGATGATATTTATGTGGCTCCGGCTTTGATTAAGAAGAACAGTCTTAAAGTTGGTGATACAATAGAAGGAGTTTTAAGAGCGCCAAAAAGTAATGAAAAGTATTTTGCCTTAGATGAAATAAAAACAGTGAATTTTACCGATCCTGCAAAATCAAAACATCGTATTCATTTTGATGATTTGACACCATTATATCCACAGGAAAAATTTAATTTGGAAAAGGAACAATTGGATCCAAAACATCCAGATTTTACAACAAGAATTATTGATTTGATTGCTCCACAAGGTAAGGGTCAAAGAAGTTTGATTGTTGCGCCACCAAAAACTGGTAAAACAGTGATGCTTCAAAATATTGCACATGCAATTGCCAAAAATCATCCGGATGTTTATTTGATTGTGTTGTTGATTGATGAACGTCCAGAAGAAGTGACCGATATGAAACGTTCAATTAAGGGTGAAGTTATAAGTTCCACATTTGATGAACCAGCAACTCGCCATGTTCAAGTTTGTGAAATGGTTATGGAAAAGGCAAAACGACTTGTTGAATACAAGCACGATGTTGTTATTCTTCTTGATTCTATTACACGTCTTGGTCGTGCATATAATGCCGTTGTTCCAAGTAGTGGTAAGGTTTTAACCGGTGGTGTTGATGCAAGTGCCCTTCAAAGACCAAAAAGAGTTCTTGGTGCCGCAAGAAATATAGAAGGTGGTGGAAGTCTTACCATCATTGCAACTGCCCTTGTTGATACAGGTTCAAGAATGGATGAAGTTATTTTTGAAGAATTTAAGGGAACAGGTAATTCCGAAATAGTTCTTGATAGAAAGCTTTCCGATAAAAGAACTTTCCCTGCAATTGATGTTACAAAGTCCGGTACAAGAAAGGAAGAATTGCTTGTATCTATGGATGTACTTCAAAAAATGTGGGTTCTTCGCCGAATCCTTATATCCATGGGTTCAGTTGATGCGATGGATTTCTTGCTTGATAAAATTAAGTATACAAAGGACAATGCGGACTTTTTCGCAAATATGAATAATTAAATTCAATCAAGTGCTTGAAAATTTTATATAATTGTTATATTATTTTCAAACTTTAATAAGAAAGGACAAAATAATGCTTGATAATAATAAATTGATGTGTGATGGAAATGAAGCTGCTTCTGATGTGGCTTATAGACTTACTGATTTAGCAATCATTTATCCTATTACACCTTCTTCTCCTATGGCTGAAAATTACGAAGTTTGGAGTGGAAAAGGTCGTCAAAATGTTTTTGGTATGATTCCGGAAGTTTCCGAAATGCAATCAGAAGCCGGTGCAATTGGTGCAGTTCATGGTGCATTACAGGCAGGAAGCTTGGCAACAACATTTACCGCATCGCAAGGTCTTCTTTTGATGATTCCAAATATGTATAAAATTGCCGGAGAGTTGTTCCCTTTTGTTATGCATGTAAGTGCAAGAACTGTGGCTTCACATGCTCTTTCAATTTTTGGTGATCACAGTGATGTTATGGCTTGTCGTCAAACTGGTTTCGCAATGCTTTGTGCAAACAGTGTACAGGAAGCACATGATATGTCCCTTATTGCCCATACATCGGCATTAAAGGCAAGAGTTCCATTTATTCATTTCTTTGATGGATTCAGAACATCGCATGAAATAAACCTTATTAACAAGATTTCAGATGATGTAATTCTTCAAATGGTGGATATTGATGCAGTTGATGAATTTAGGGCAAGAGCCTTAGTTCCATCAAATCCAAATATTCGTGGAACAGCACAAAACCCAGATGTATTTTTCCAGGCAAGGGAAGCTTCAAACCCTTATTATAATAAGGTAGAAGGTATTGTTTTGGAAAAAATGAGACAGTTTGAAAAGCTTACCGGTCGTCATTACGATGTTGTTGAATATGTTGGTGATGAAAATGCAGAACGTGTAATTGTTGCAATGGGTTCCGGTTGTGAAACCATTGAAGAAACAATTAAAGAATTAAATAAAAAAGGTGAAAAACTTGGTCTTTTGAAGGTAAGACTTTATCGTCCTTTCCCTTCAAAGGCATTTGTTTCGGCCCTTCCAAAAACAGTTAAAAAGATTTCTGTTCTTGACAGAACAAAGGAACCAGGTTCCATTGGTGAACCATTGTATTTGGATGTAATTGCCGCACTTAAAGAATCAGATAGATGTGATATTTTTGTAAATGGTGGAAGATATGGAATTTCATCAAAAGAATTTACCCCATGTATGGTAAAGGCTGTTTATGATGAACTTTTAAAAGATACACCAATGCAAGAATTTACCGTTGGTATAAATGATGATTTGACCCATTTATCACTTGATTACAACAATGGATTTAAACTTGATGATAAGGGTGTTTATTCTGCATTGTTCTATGGTCTTGGAAGTGATGGAACAGTTGGTGCAAATAAAAACTCAATTAAAATTATTACCGGTGAAACATCAAAGTATGGTCAGGCATATTTTGAATATGATAGTAAAAAATCCGGTGGTACAACTATTTCTCATTTAAGATTTAGTGATAACCCAATTAAGGCTCCTTACCTTATATCCCAAGCGGACTTTTTGGCGGTACATCATTTCCCATTATTTTACACAATGGATTTGTTGAAAAATGCAAAAGATGGTGCAATATTGCTTATCAATTCGCCATTTAAGAAAGAAGCATTGTGGGATAACCTTCCACTTGAAGTACAACAACAAATTATTGATAAACACCTTAAAGTTTATGCGATAAATGCTTCTGTTGTTGCAAGGGATAGTGGTATGGGAAGACGAATCAATACTATTATGCAAACCGCATTTTTCCATCTTGCAGGTGTGATTGATGGGGAACAGGCAATTAAGGCTATTAAAAAGGCGATTGAAAAGACCTATATGAAAAAGGGTATTGAAGTTGTTGAAAAGAACTATAAGGCAGTGGATAGTGCAATTTCTAATTTATATGAAGTTGAAGTTCCAGCCGTTGTTTCTGTATCAGCACGTCCTCGTCCATCAGTTGTTTCAAGTGATGCAACAGAAGTTGTAAAAAGACTTCATTCAAAAATTATTGCAGGAGAAGGTAATGATTTACCAGTTTCCGCATTTGAAGCAGATGGTACTTTCCCAACAGCAACATCAAAGTTTGAAAAACGTGGTATTGCCGAAATGGTTCCTGTTTGGAATAAGGATACATGTTTGCAATGTGGTAAGTGTGCCTTTATTTGTCCTCATGGAGCAATAAGAACAAAGGTATTGACCGAAGAACAATTAAAAGATGCACCAAATACATTTAAAGTTGCAAAGTACAAAACAAAAGAACTTGGTGAAAACCTTTATTATTGTGTTCAGGTTTCACCAAAGGATTGTACAGGTTGTGGACTTTGTGTTGCGGGATGTCCGGTTAAAACTCCGGTTGCCGAAGGTGAAGTTCAAAAGGCCCTTGTTATGACATCAATTCAAGAAGTTGGTGATGTGGAAGAAAAGAACTTTGAATTTTTTGAAACAATTCCATATATTGACAGGTCAAAACTTAATCCACAACTTCCAAAGCATACACAACTTATGCAACCTTTGTTTGAATACAGTGGTGCATGTGCCGGTTGTGGTGAGGCAGGTTATATAAGGCTTATTACACAACTTTTTGGCGACAGAATGATGATTGCCAATGCAACAGGATGTTCATCTATTTACGGTGGTAATTTACCAACAACACCTTATGCCGTAAATTCATGTGGTGAAGGTCCAGCATGGTCAAATTCACTTTTTGAAGATAATGCCGAATATGGTTATGGTCAGGCAGTGGCAGTAGCAAAGCTTGAAGACAGTGCAAAAATTTTACTTAAAGAACTTGCTTCTTCTTTGGGTGATGATTTTGTTTCGGCCATTGTGAATGCAGACCAATCAAACGAAGTTGGTATAAATGCACAAAAGCAAAGAGTTGCCGAACTTAACAAGAAACTTTCTGGTATTAACGATGTAAAGGCAAAAATGCTTGCTTCTATATCAGAATACCTTGTAAAGAAATCACTTTGGATTATTGGTGGTGATGGTTGGGCATACGATATTGGTTATGGTGGTTTGGACCATGTTTTGAATATGCAAAAAAATGTTAACATTTTGGTTATTGATACCGAAGTTTATTCAAATACCGGTGGTCAGGCATCAAAAGCTACACCAAGAGGTGCAAGTGCAAAGTTCGCGACAAAGGGTAAAACTTTTGGTAAAAAAGATTTGGGACTTATTGCAATGGCAAATGCAAATGCCTATGTTGCAAGGATTGCAATGGGTGCGAATGAAGTACAGGCAATTAAGGCAATAAGAGAGGCGGAAAGCTTTGATGGTCCATCACTTATTATTGCGTATGCTCCTTGTATCGCACATGGTATTGATTTGATAATTGGACCTGAACAACAAAAGGCAGCGGTTGAGTCCGGACATTGGCCACTTTACCGTTTTGACCCAAGGTTGATTGTTGAAGGAAAGGCTCCTCTTCAAATGGATAGTAAGTTGCCAACAAAAGATATTCGCGACTATATGTTAAGGGAAACTCGTTATAAAGTGATTAAGGCGAATGACCCAGAACGTTTTGAACAAATGGTTCGCGAACGTGAATTTGAAAATAATTATAAAGCAAAGTTTTATGATTATATGAGCAAATTTAAGTTGGAAGATTAAAATCCAAGAACTGATCGTTTAAAAAATGGGGATATGGTTTGCACCGTGTCCCCGTTTTGTTAAAGATAAAAAATCCCTAAGTTGTCTTAGGGAAGTTTTTTGTTTTTATATTTTACCGTCCAATTTGTTTTGGATAAGGTTTTGCATAATTCGCATAGTATCTTCTGGACCCTTTACCGAATAGATTGTTCCGCCAAGGTTTACAACTTCGTGTGCAATGGCATTGTCGTTTCCGGTTGTGTATATGCGGTCGCCAAAGTATGAAATATCATAATCCTTATAATACGTTGCAACCTGTGCCTTATCACATCCCTTTTTCACTATATCAACGGAAATTTGTCCGCCGAGGGTCATATTGTATTCAGGGTATTTTTCCTGTAAGTACTTTATAATCCATTGACGTTGACCGTTTCGTTTATCCCATTCAACATATTCGGCGCGGTCTTCCATAGATGGTTCGCCAATTTCTGGACGACCAAGCATAGTGAAGTTTATCGCGCAGTTGTTGTGAATTTCGTGATGGCGAGGGAATGATTTGTGAAACTTCATAGGGCAATTTTGCATAATGTCTTCCAATACTGGTTCAAACATTTTGAAATCAATCACATTATGTGAGTTGTAAACTTCACGTCCCTGTTTATAAAGGGCATTTCCCATACAACACCAAAATTCGGCGTTTTTGTGGTTTAATAACTCCTCTGGCATTTGTTCCATCATATCAGAATATGGTGAGCCGGTTGTTATACATAATTTGAAATTGTCGGCAAATTTAACAAGAGTTTCCGCCATTTCGCCAACAATTTTTTTTCGTGCAACGGTAAGTGTTCCGTCATTATCAGATAAAAAAACTTTTTCTCTCATAATATCTCCTTTGTTGGATGGTATTATAATCCTATACCCAAAAAAGAAAAGGAAAAAAGTTTAATCTCCGACTTTTTGATGGTCGGGGAATGAGGCGGTTATTTTTGTTTTGAGTTTGTTATTAAATCAATTGCAATATTGTTTTTTGATTTAAGTTCAGCATCAAATTCTTTTTTCCAACCATTGAAAAGGTTTTGGAATTTTTCATCAATCATATAACATATTTTCATAGAGTCAAGCAAAATTTTTGTCTAAAAAAGATACATACATACATACATACATACATACATACTGCCTAGCATTTCTGCGGAGTTGAGTTTGTATAATTATCGTTGACAAAATTATCTTAATATAGTATATTGAAGATATAAATTTCCATATTTTGTGAATAAAATTTATGGAAATTTGTGAGTATATTATCTTTACAAAAAATTAAAAATATAAGATAATGTGTTTGTTAATTGGGTATAAAAGGAGAATAAAATGGAAAAGCCAGTTATAAAAAATATTATGTGGGATGTTGATGGTGTTCTTGCGAGTCTTGATCATGCATATTTCAGATTTTTAAAGGAACATCCAAATTATAAGGATACATACAAAGATTTAAAGTGGGAGGATTTACCAAAGGCTCTTCCTATTGATCCAAAGTTTGGTTCATTGGAACTTACATCTCATCCAACTATGGGAAAGGCTTTTAATGAGGATTTTTGCCATAATTCCGGCGAAATTTATTTTGACAGACCTCTTTACCCAGATGTTGTTGATACATTAAAGAAACTTCATCAAAAGGGGTATTTGCAACTTACTATGTCTTCTGGTTTTAATGCCGAAGTGAAAAGAAAAATGATTGCCGATACATTGGGTGAGGAACTTTCATTCGTTAATATTGAAGTTGTGGAACATCAAAAATCAACAAAGGATGCCGGTCATGGAAAGGCTATGGTTGGTGAAAAAGAACAACGTATTATTGAATGTTTGAAAAAATATAACCTTAAACCGGAAGAAACTGTTTTGGTTGATGACAGAATATTTAACTGTGAAACCGCACTTAAAGTTGGTATGCATGCAGTTCGTTGTCGTCCAGGGTTTACAACGGATACACCGGCAGAAATAAAAGCAAAGCTTGATGCCGAAGTAAAAAGTGTTTCCGAATTTAAAGATTGGCTTTTGAATAATACTGCTTTTTTGAATGCCGATGAGTTAAATAAACAAAACGAAAGATAGGAAAATGAGTAAAGTTATCACTATGATTCCAGTAAGGATGGCGGCAAGCCGTCTTCCAAACAAACCATTGTTGGATATTAACGGAAAATCAGTTATACAACGTGTTTATGAAAATGTACGAAAGGTTATTCCGGGTGATGTTGTTATTGCCGCTGGGGACCAAGCAATTGTTGATGAATGTAAGAAATTTGGGGCTTTGTCTGTGCTTACGGATCCAAGTCTTCCAAGTGGTACAGACAGAATTGCCGTTGCATTAAAGGAAATTGATCCGGATGGGACAAAGTATGATATTGTTGTTAATTTTCAAGGCGATAATATCAATGTTGACCCAAGGGTGAACCTTCCACTTATTGAAATGGTGGAAAGAACAGGTTGTGATATTGCAACATGTGGTCGTGTGATGACTGATGAAGCGGATATTAACAATCCAAATATGGTTAAAATTGTTATGGGTATAAAGGATGGAGAAAAAGAAGGTCGTTGTCTTTACTTTACCCGCGCCCCAGCTCCGTTTATAAGAAATCCGGAAAAGTCAAAAACACATAATTTTTATCACCATATTGGTATTTATGTGTTTAAGGCATCTGCTCTTCATAAAATGGTATCACTTCCAGTAGGCGTTCTTGAAGATAGAGAAGCCCTTGAACAACTTCGTGCATTGGAAGCCGGAATGACTATCCGTGCGCAGGTGGTTGATAATATAAAGCTTGTTGAAGAGGCTCCGGCTGATGTGAATACACCAGAAGAGTATGAAGAAGCAAAGAAGTGGATTAAATAGTTTATCCAACTTTTATAAAAAAAATATCCCCTTTTTATTTTTAAGAAGGGGATTTTGATTTGTAGGTTTATGATTGTTGTGGTGTTGCATCGATTTTTGGTTCATCCATATTCCAGATGATGTTCCCCTTTAACTTTGCAACAAATTCGGAATGAATTTTTACCTCGGCTTCGCTTGCCGGAAAGAAACGAGGTTCATGAAATTCACGCTTTTGTAAATGTATAGGAGTTTGTGCATTTGCAATTTCAACTTCGTCGTCCGATTTTTTAAAGAAATCAATTTCCTTTCCCCCAAGAAGTTCAATATAAACTTCGGCAAGAAGACGGGCATCCAAAAGGGCGCCGTGCAAATCACGATGGGAATTATCAACACCATATTTTGCACATAGGGCATCAAGATTATGCTTTGAAAGATGGGGATTCTTTTTTCGTGAAATTGCAAGGGTATCAACCATCCTGTCCCATGAAATTTCAGGACGATTAAGTCGGCGAAGTTCGGCATTTACAAAGTTAATATCAAATGTTGCATTGTGTGCAACCATATTTGCATTGCCGATGAATTTAAGGAAGTCATCAACAATTTCGGCAAACTTTGGCTTATCAGAAAGAAATTGAGTTGTTAAACCGTGAACGCGGACAACTTCTTCTGGAACTTCACGTTCTGGGTTTATGTAAACGTGATATGTTTTTCCGGTTGGTGTGTGATTTATCATTTCCACGCATCCGATTTCAACAATGCGGTCGTCCCCATTGTATTGAAGTCCGGTTGTTTCGGTATCAAAAACTATTTCACGTAAATTTTCTGTCATAATCTTGTATGATACAAAGAATATGAATGTTTTGCAAGGAACTTTTTTACTTTAATTTGTTGCGAATTTTTACCCCTTATCGTATAATTTATATATATTTTAATCACAGAAAGGAGATTGTTATGTTAGAAAGAACTCTTGTTATTTTAAAACCAGATGCAGTGCAAAGAAAACTTTGTGGAAAGATTATTTCTATTTTTGAAGATGCCGGCTTTAATATTGTTAAGGCAAAGTTGCTTACTCCATCAAAGGACCTTGTTGAACGTCATTATCCAAATAATAACAACTGGTTTATTGGTGCCGGAAATAAATCTATTTCAAATTTTAAGGAACAAGGGCTTGATATAAAAGAAGTAATGGGTAGTGAAGATCCCCTTGAAATTGGAAAGACAATAAAAAAATGGTTGGTTGAATATATGACTTCTGGTCCAGTGATGGCAATGGTTTTGGAAGGAAACAATGCCGTTAAAAATGTACGAAAAATGTGCGGAAATACTATTCCTTCAAATGCAGATCCATCAACAATTCGCGGAAGATTTTCAATTGATTCATCCGATGTTGCAAATGCCGAACACAGACCGGTTAGCAACCTTATACATGCAAGTGGTGAAGTGGATGAAGCAAACTATGAAATTTCATTGTGGTTTGGAAGTGAGAACGTTTAAATGTTTGAAGATATAAAAAATTTATCATTTGAGGAAGCCTTACAGGAGCTTGAAACCATAATAAAGAAGATGGAAAATGGGGAGGTGAAGCTTTCGGATTCCGTTTCCCTTTATGAACGTGGAATTGCCCTTAAAAATCATTGTGAGGAAGTTTTGAAGTCGGCAAAGTTGAAAATTGAAAAAATCCAACTTAAACCAATGGAAAATGGTGATACCGAATTTGAAACGGTTCCATTTGATGTAAAATAAAAAATGTTGTTTGTAATTGGGGATGGATTGCCCTTCCCAAAATATTATCCCCCAGTTTCTAAGTGTAGTCTGGGGGAAATTTTTAAAATTTTGTTTTATATTGAAGTATTGTTTCATCACCGGTTGATGTAAGTGAAAGTTTGTTTTCACTGTCCACAAAAATCCAGGTTGATAATCCGGCAAGTCCGGCACCGGCGATTACATCCCGTGGATGATGTCTTTTTGCATCAACCCGTGAATATGCAACAACGGTTGCCAAAGTGTATGGGATTACTGCCTGTTTTAATCCATATCTTTTGTGTATGAATGTGGCTCCACTGAATGCACCGGCGGAATGTCCACTTGGGAATGAGTCTTTTTTATCCCCTTCTTCGTAATCCGGACGCTTTTGTTTTGTTGCCTTTTTTAATACTTCAGAGGCAAATTGTGTCGTAAGTACGGATTGCCAAAATTCGGAAACTCCTTCATCCGTATCTTCTTTTACCGCCAATCCAAGGGCATAGGCGGGAATCATAACTGTCAGATTGTCGCCTATTTCCCGAAGTCCGCGGGCGGTTGCCTCGGTTGTGAAAGTTGATAAAGTAAGCAACATTAAAGTTGCCTTTATGTTTGTTGTTTTAGACATTGCTAACCTCCTTTTTTTGTTAAAAAAAAGACTTCTAGTTAATAGAAGTCGGGAAGTTAATCAGTCAGATATTACAATGACCTCGCTACTTTTAGATAGAACTATCCTGTTGTATAATAGCGACTTCCCGATATGTGCAATATCGGGACATTGTTAAAAAGTAATGCCAAAGCATTAGTAATATCGGGTGATTAAGCCCATCTTTACTAACTATGTCTTATCCCTTTTTCGGGGATGGGTAAAGGTTAGCAGTTTTGGTTTGGAAATACAAGCTTTTTTAATTTGCGATATTTTTGTGTGGAGGGGATTTTTTCCGTTATTTGCATTTTTCAATTGATTTTAAAAACTAAATAATATATAATTGCGAAATATATTTTGTGGGAATATAGCTCAGTTGGTTAGAGCTACCCGCTCATAACGGGTCGGTCGTTGGTTCGAGTCCATCTATTCCCACCATTCTTTCTTTCTTAATTGTTGGTTGGCACATCTTTGGATGTGTTTTTTTATTTGCCTTTTATCCGAAATATGATATTATTGTCGTGTTAAAGGTGGTTGCCTTTGAAAATATTTAACAGGAGGGGTAATTGAAAATCGGATTGTTTAAAAGAAAGCGGTTGACCGTTGAAGAAAAAAGTTTAATGAGGGAAAAGAAGAAAAAATATGTTGTGGAGTGTATGACAAAAAAATATTTTCAATTTTCAGGTCGCGCTTCGGATTTGGAATGGTTTTCTTTTTATTGGTTGGTATTTCCTTTTTTAACTGCTATTTTGGGTGGTTTGCTTCCCTCAATTATAATTTTAAGTTTAGATCTCAAATCTTTTATTTTGCCTTTGTTTGCACGTGTGTCGGTTGTGTGTTCGTCATTGTTGGCATTGGTTGTGTTAATACCTTTTGCATCGGTTTGTGTAAGACGGTGGCATGATATTGGTCTTTCCGGATGGTGGTTGTTATTGTTAGTAATTACTATGTTTGGTTGGATGTTTTATGTTAATTTGTATCCTTTGTTAAAGCTTTCGCTTTTCATACTTTTCCTTGATTCATTCTTTATAAAAGGAGAGAAGTTTAAAAACAAGTATGGCGATATGCCGGAATAAATTTGTAAGATTTAATTCTTTAATTTCTTGCATTAAAAAATAAAGCACCTTATACTGTTTAGTTATAGGGTGTTTTTATTATGGCAAAAGATTCAAAAAATAAAATTTTAAAGGTTGCGATAAAGGAATTTGCAAATAAGGGGTATAATTCTGCTTCTACACGTGATATTTGTGCAAATGCCGGTGTGAATATTTCTTCTATTGCCTATTATTTCAAAAGTAAACGCGGACTTTATGAGGAAGTCCTTAAAATCGTGGTGGAAAAACTTAATGCCTATTTGGGTGATATTGTAAGTGAGTTTGCTGTGCTTAAACAAAAATTTCCGGCTCCAAAGGAAAGCTATGAAATGTTAAAGCGTATTTTCCATAAGTTTATTGAGGGAATTTGTATACCTGAACTTCCACACGATATTACGACTATCTATTTGTTGGAGTATGTACGACCATCCGATTCATTCCATATTTTTGAAGATGGGCTTAATAAAGTATATATGCCGATTGTAAGAGAACTTCTTGTTGATGCGAATGAGGGTAGGGTTGCCGAGGCGGAGGCGAACCTTTATGCCTTTATTCTTTTTTCACAGATTTTCAATTTGGCAGTGCGAAAAGATGGCATTTTAAAGATTATGAATTGGAAAAATTATTCAAAAGGTGAAATTGAAACACTTTGCAAGGTTGTTGATAACGGCTTGATTATATAGGCTTTTTCTCTTTTTTTATGTAAAAATTCAAACAAACGCTTGATTTATTTTTTTTTAGGTGTATAGTCCTATTATTCTTTTAACGAAAAATAAAGGTTTATTATGTTTAAAAAAGTTTCTTTGTTATCCATGGCGTTTGTAATTGCATCAAAGGCAGTTATGGCAGGTGGATTTTCATTAACCGAGTATTCAACAACAAGTTTTGGTCGTGCATTTGCCGGACTTGGCATTGTGGGGGATGATTATTCCGCAATTATTTCCAACCCTGCCGGTATGAGTTTGGTAAAGGATGATGGTGTACAATTGGGGATGAGCCTTATTGACATATATGCAAAAATTTCCGATAACAGACCAGGTAAGGATGATGAAATAAGCCTTAATATATTTTCACCGGTACCATCGTTTTTTATGCAAACAACGGTAAGTGATAAAATGAAGCTTGGTATGGCATTGTATACTCCTTATGGTCTTGGTACCGATTATAAGGATGGATGGTTTGGTCGTGATGAGGCTTTGCTTTCCGAAATTGTTGTGTATGATTTTACCGTTTCTTCATCATACGATTTAACAGATAAGTTCAGTATTGGTGCGTCGTTGTCAACACAATATGCAACGGCTGACCTTACAAATGATGTTGCTTCTGGTGCTATTTATTCAGAAATAGAAGGTCATTCCGACCCAACATTGGCATATACACTTGGTTTAATGTATCGTCCAACGGATAATACAAGGTTTGGTTTGTCGTACCGGTCAAAATCAACCTATGATTTAGAGGGAACACATACATTAAAGATGAATACAAATATCCCTGGTTCTAATTTGGGAATGCCATCTATTCCTTATGTTCCCGCTGGGACAAAATTAAAGGGTGATGCATGGGCTTCGGTTACATTGCCGGAAAATGTGATTTTATCCGCATATCAAAAAATTGATGATTTGGGATTGTCGGCAAGTGTTAAATGGACAAGATGGAGCCGGTTTGAATACCTTAACATTTATTCAAATGTAAAAGGTTCGGACGCCCTTGTAAGTTCAACTTATGAAAATTGGCAGGATACATGGACCTATGCCATTGGGGCGGATTATGACCTAAACAAAGATTGGGTTTTGCGTGCCGGTATTGAATATGATGAAACACCAATTCCGGGTGATGCAAACAGAACGGCCCGTATTCCAGATGACGACAGAATTATTACTTCACTTGGTGCAAGTTATAAATTCAATGGTGGAAAGTTTGATATGGCGTATGCCCACATATTCCTTGATGGTGGAAATGCAAAATATCCAAGTGGATTTGATGCGGAATATGACCTTCATATAAATATGTTGAGTTTTGCCGTTCAATATTATTTTTAAAAAATTCCCTTAATTTGTTTCTTTTTTTCCTTAAAAAACCTCCCCTTAAAAAAGGAGGTTTTTTTATTGCTTATTTGTAATTATTTTTATAAAATGTATGTGTGTTTAAGATGAAAGGACATTAAAATGGTTCAAAATACATCTTTAAAAGAACAATATCTTATTGCGGTTTATGCGCTTAATCAATATAGACAACAATATCCTTCACTTGACGATATTGAGGATGAAGTGGTGATTGATTCCATTGACAAATGTTTTGAAATTATTTCCAAATACAAGTGCTCGCTAACCAAAAAAAGTGTGGCAAAACAAAAGAAAAAGGATGTTTCAACATCTGATTTGACGCCGTGGTTTTTGCAGGGTAAAAAGTCCCTTAAATTTTTTGAAATGATACTTATTTGCAGGCGGGAAGAATTGGGGTATGAAATAGAAGAGGTAAGACAAGAAATTTCAGAAATGAAAAATTCCTATGCCAGGGCGCGGTATACAAAAATTTTTGAATATGCAATGAAACAAAAAATATAACAGGAGGTTTTAATGGTTAAAAATATAAAATCGGGTGATGAATATAAAGTATTAAAGCAAACTTCACGGGCAAAAAAGATTGCATGGGCGTTTTCTTTGTTATGGATAGTGCTTATCCTTGTTCCCGTATTGAACTTTTGCTATAAGAATTCAAATGCACTTAAAAACTATGTTGTGGTAAAGGGTGTTTATGAAATGAATAAAACCCTTATGTCCCAATATAATGATTTGTCAGCGAACCTTGTTAAAAATATAAATATTTCAAAATATACATCAAAAATAAAGGTGCCGGAAATAAAACTTGATAGTGTTGTGGCAAAAACAGAAAAGATTTCAAAGACGGCAACGGCTCTTTCTGCATTTGGTGTAAAGGGTGCCGGTAAAGTTGCGGATAAGACAGATGTCCTTCAAAAGCAAGTTGATAAAATCAATACAGAAATCAGACAGAAAACAACAGAGTTAACCAAAACTTTGGATGCCGATTTGAATAAGGCATTAAAAGATGAACTTGCTTCGTTTGGTCGCAATCAAATGCAAAAGCAACTTCAACTTTCGGATGCGAATTATAAAAACCTTGTAAATGACAATTATGGAATTTCAAGCCCAGCATCCAGAAAGGTTTCGGCGTCAATTTATTCGGAACTTTCAAAAAATTCGCATTCTGTTGTTAAAAGTGTGATGAATGCAATAAATTCATATTATACATATATTTATTGGACTTTGCTTGTTTTGGTATTGGTAGTTGGACTTTTGCCAGTAGTTATTGCATTGAAGATTGCAAAATTGTTTACCGATAACTTTACAAAATGTCCATATTGTGGAAAGGTATTTTTATCAAAGAAAGCGAAGTTTGGAATTATTTCAAAGTTGAAGTTTTGGTAGTCTTTTTTGATTGAATTTTTATTTCCCCAGTCGTGATGGTTGGGGAATTTTTTTGTGTGTAGACTAAAATGTTCTTGACTTGTTCTTTATTTTGTGATATAATGATTTTGTTCTAATGGGACAGGTGTATAAAAAAATACCTGTCCTTTTTTTATGCCTCCTTTTATTTAAGGGGGCTTTTTATTAACCATAAAAATGAAGGGAAAAGGAAAATGGGAAATAAAGTTTATGAAATAATTTGTGAAGATAATGCGTGTTCAGAATGCAAAAAATATGGAGGTATATTTTCGGAAAAACCAAAACATATTCCACCGTTTCATCCAAATTGTAGATGTGAAATGATTGAGACGGAGGAAATAAACAAACTTCAATTAGATTCAGGTGTTAGTGAAAGTAATTCTAATGTTGAAGATGTTATTAAAATAAAGAAAAGACTCTATGATTTGGGGTTTTATAATCCAGAGAATTTTGAGAAGGATACTTTATCTCCATATCCAAATACAAAATTATTTGATGCAATTGCTGATTTTCAAAAAGATTTGAATTTACCAATAACTAAAACTATTCAACCAAATGATATGAATGTTGATGCTATTGATGCAATTTTTAATACTTATGATGTTGATTTGGTTTTTGAAATGAAAAAAAATGAAGAATTTCAAAAACTTGTAAAGTATTTATTGAAAAATGAGGGAGGGTATAAACCTGCGGATGGAATAGATAGAGGAGGAGAAACAAATTTTGGTATTTCGGAACTTTGGTATCCAAATGAAGATATAAAAAATATAAATAGGCTTAGGGCTTCTTATCTTTATTATAAGGACTATTATATAAAACCAAAAATTTATAAACTTCCATTAAAATTAAGAGAGATAGTTTTTGATAATGCTGCAAATCAAGGACAACCAGCAGCAATTAGAAATTTACAAAGTGCATTAGGCGTAAAAGTTGACGGAGCAATTGGTCCAGAAACATTAAATGCTGTTAAAAACACTTCTTTTGAAGAGTTGAAAATTTTATTAAAAGATAAAATAAAGGGGAGATATGATAATATTATTAAAAAAGACCCTAAACAAATATTTCATAAGGACGGTTGGGATAATAGGTTGAACAGATACTAATCTTTGTTCGGATTATATGGGTGAAGGTTATACAGTCTTAAAAAAGAGATGTTTTTATTTGTTTTTGGATTGCAGTGTTTTTCAAAACTTATAGGAGAGTTGTATTTTTCTATACATTCCTTATTGTTTCCTATTGATACATAAAAAATATCTTCTTCTTTATCGTCAATTTGTAATTTATCTTTTATTATTTTTATGTATAAAATGCCAACAGGATTTAACCTCATATATGTATCACATTCGGCGATAACAGTATCTTCATTTTGCGAAATGATTTTATCGCAGATATACATAAAGTTTTTTTGAGTTTTTAGGTTGCCTTCCATAATATAGAAATTACCATGGTCGCTTTCATTTACAGATATGTGGTAATATTGTTTTGTATTATTGAGAAAATATTCACCCATATAGCCAATAAACTCTTTACCCAGTAAATCCTTTTTGATGGATAATTTATTTTCTGATTTTGTGGAAGTTGAGGTTTTTGTTTGGGTAATACTTGCCTTTATGGGAAGAGAAATGAGGAGAAGCAATGAAACAAAAATCTTTTTCATCATAGTGGTTTTTATTATAATACTGATTTATTGTGGTAGCAAGGGAAAATGAGTTTTTGGAATTTATTTTATACAGAGGGTAGTTTTGTTATTTTATGAAAAATTTGTGGAAAAAAAATAAAACCGCCCAAAGGACGGTTTTCCTGTTCTGGCTCCGGTACTGATGTCCGAACTAAAAAAACAATTATCTTTCTAAATTATCTTCCTGTTTTAAATTTTTTAAACGTTTTTTTATTTCAGCTTCTTCTTTCATTTTAATCATTTTGTCTTCAAGTGCAAATTTTGCATTTGTAAACATATTAAATGTTTTCGCTTCTATTTTTAATTTTGGAGAAATTCCTTTTGTTGTTTTATAAAATGGAGATACAGAAGAATATACATCAGCCTCATAACTCATTCCTGGAACTCCTTTAGAATGGCTTCCCCTTTTAAGGTTATAAAATTCTTTAACGTCTTTTTCTCTTTTGTAAACTTCTAAAGCATATTCCTGAATTTCATAAGTTGGATTTTTAATATAATTTATTACTCTAGGATTTTTTTGTATTGCCAATATTTGTAAGTCTTTTGATGGTTTTTCTATATACTCTATGCAATATGGATCTATTGAAACAGCAACATTTTTCATATTAAGAGTAGGATTTTTTATATATTTAAGAAGTGTTGGTTTTATAGATAGAGCTTTTATTGCCATATCTTCTGTTATATCTATTGTCAAATATGGTAAAACAGTATAGTCTTTCTTAAATGCAAATTCTTGTAGTGAAACTGATGGATTTTTCATAAGACTAAGATTTTGAGGATTTTTTTCCAATATAAGTTTTCTTATTTTTTCAGAACATTTTTCATTTGTAGCAATATCTTCACCATATTTTTCAATAGCAAAATCTAATTGTTTAGGGGATAATACTTTATCAAGTTCTGTAATATGTTCATTTAATGCCTGTATATTTTTCCTTCTTATGCTAAGATATGCATCTGCATATACATTATCATCTTCAAGAAAATTATCATGTTTTAAATCTTCAAGAATATTTGTGTTCTGAAATTGTTTTTTTGAATTTATCATAGCTTTAATCCTTTTTATTGAATTGCACAATGCTATTATATCATAAAAAGGGGGTGCTTGCAATAAATAAAACCGCCCCAAAGGACGGTTTTTGATTTATGGCTCCGGTGGATGGATTCGAACCAACGACCAATTGATTAACAGTCAACTGCGCTACCACTGCGCTACACCGGAATAGTGTTTAAATTTATACATCATCTTTTATATAAAATCAAGCACTTTTTTCAATTTTTTTTAAATATGAACTATGTGTACCGAAATAGGTGGCTTTTTATCCATCAAATCACGTATTACACGGCGAATACTTGCAACCGTGATTTCACGGATTCTTTCGTCATTTTGTAATTCCTTCTTTGAAAGATTTTTTATTGTTGCCTTTATTTCGTTTACAATTGCCGATTTTATCATTCCGGTGGAGTCTGTTTCAAATACTCCGAATGATGAAACTTCGGGCTTTCCAACAAGTCCAGATTTGTTTAGGGTAAGGCTGGCAAATACGGCACCGTTATAATTTATCTTACGTCTTGCCGAGAAAACATCATTTGTTGCGGAGATATGGCGAGTTCCATCAATAATGATTTCACCGGTTGGGATAACCTCAACAACCTTTGGTGCTTTGCCGTCCTCTATTTCAATAAAATCACCGTTTCCAATGATTTGTACGTTTTTAATTTTGCATTCTTGACCTATTTTGGCATTACGGAAAAGGTGTATTGCCTCACCATGAACAGGAATAAGAATTTGTGGTTTTAACAAATTATAAAGTTCTTCAAGTTCAGGTTTGCTTCCGTGTCCGGATGCATGGATTTTTGGATTATCAAGTGTGGTTATAACATTTACACCCATTTTTGAAAGGTTGTTTTGTACCGCCAAAATAGATTCCTCATTTCCAGGGATAATTTTTGATGAAAAGATTACGGTATCCCCATGATGAAGTTTTAGGTCGGCATATTCGTTTGCGGAAACACGTGTAAGAACACTTCGTGGTTCACCTTGGGTTCCGGTACATAAGTATAATGCCTTTTTGTCATCCAATTTATAGGCATCTTCGGCAGAAATGTATTCCAAATCCTTTAAATAACCTTCGGATTTTGCAATGTCAATAATTGTTTCCATTGAACGACCAAGGATAACAAGCTTTCTTCCGGTTGCGGTTGCAATCTTGCTTACGGTTTCAATACGTACGGCATTTGTGGCAAAGCAGGTAATTACAACCTTACCTTCTTTAATGCCCTTTACAACCTTTTCAAGTTCACTTACGACTTCGGCTTCACTTCGGCTGTGTTCGTTTACAAGGGAGTTTGTTGAATCACACATAACCGCCAAAACACCTTCCTTTGCAAGCTTTTTAAGTGTACCCATATCCGATGTTTTATCCATAAGAGGTTCAGGGTCAAATTTCCAATCGCCGGTGTGAAGGATGTTTCCTTGTTCCGTACGGATTATTATTCCGTTTGATTGTGGAATAGAGTGGGTAAAGTGGAAGTATTCAATATCAAAGGCACCAAGTTTGAAATGTGCGCCGTCCTTTGATACTTTTTTCATTGGAACCTTTCCCAATAAATCGTTTTCAGCAAGCTTATTTTCAAGCATTTTAAGTGCGAATGCAGTTCCGTAAATTGGACAACGAACTTCCTGCCATAAATAAGGGATTGCACCGTAGTGGTCTTCGTGTGAATGGGTTAAAAGAATAGCCTTTACACGGTCCTTTATAACACGAAGGAATGAGCTGTCTGGGATAACATATTCCGCACCGGCCATACGTTCGGTTGGGAATCCAATTCCCATATCAACGATTATCCATTCGCCACGGGTTCCGTAAAGATAAAGGTTGCAACCTATTTTGTCGCCCATACCACCCAATGCACCAAAGTATACCTTTGAATCACTGGACGATGTATTCATTTGAGTTTTTATATTTTTCTTTTTTTCAACCTTTGGGGCATCAACTATCTTTTTTGCCTTTTTAACTGCCTTTGATGGTTTAGTAGCCTTTTTAGTGGAGGTTGTTTTTTTTGTTTTTTTATCCTTTTTGAAAAGCATTTTTGTTTTTCCTTTTTTATTGTTTATAAATTTATAAAAGTCCGAATGATTTAAAACTGAAACAATTACCCTTTCCGACAATAAGGTGATCGTGAAGTGGAACGTCAATAGTTTTAAGAATATCACGTATTTTCTTAGTTATATTTATATCCGCATTTGATGGTGCGGTATCACCGGTTGGGTGATTATGTACAATTATGATACTTGCGGCACCTATTTCAAGGACGTTTTTCAAAATTTCCCTTGGGTAAACAGATGAAGTATTTATCGTACCAGTAGAATGAACTTCGTCCTTTATTAAATGACATTTGGAATTTAGGTAAAGTACATGAAATTCTTCGGTTGTTTTGTTTCCAATATTTGCCTGACAATAATTGATAAGTTCGGGCCAGTTGGAAATAACCGAATCTTCCATAACCTTATCCTTTAATGTTTTGGTTATTGCAGATTGTATAATTTTAAATGTTGCAACAACCGTTTCACCAACACCTTTTATTTCCATAAGTTGTGATGGAGAAGCATTTATAACACCACCAAATGTTTTAAATTTTGTAATCAATTCCTTTGATAATGGTTTTACATCACGTCGTGGGATTGCAATGGTTAAAAGAAGTTCAAGCAATTCATAATCAGCAAAAGATTCACTTCCATTTTCAAGAAGCTTTTTTTTAAGCCTTTCTCTGTGACCGAGATAATGTTGTTTTTGTTCTTCCATTTATTTTTTTCTTTTGCCTTATATATCGTTCACACAAGATTTTAGTATTTTTTGCATTGTTTGTAAAGTCTTTGTTTTCAGAAGAACTTTTTATTTTGGATTTTCGTTTAATTATATTGAATGTTTTTTCGGTTATGAAATCCAATGTATATAATATATTTCCAATGCCAAGAAAGATAATTTGAAATATTGGAATTAAAATACTGTTTAAAATAAAATCACTTATCCTGAAAAGTAAAACGACAACAAAAATTACCCATGAGGTTAAAAAGAATCCCTCAATATATGTTTTTGAAGTATAGGATATTTTGTAATCGTAAAGATATTTTGATATTGGAACGTTGTAAAGATATATATAAACAAAGCGATAAAATATAACACTTGCACATACGGCAAGGATGAATAAAAACCTAAGGGAAAATAATGGTTTGTTTGTTGGAATGACGTCTGTATCTGTTAAAAAACTTTGCCATTTTCTTATTTTCATTATTTCCCCTTTTCGTTTTTTTTATTTTTTATTTTTTATTTGGCATATCCACCTTTATATGTAATTCACGAAGTTGTTTATCATCAATTGTGGATGGTGCCCCCATCATTAAGTCTTCGCCACGGCCGTTAATTGGGAACAAAATTACTTCACGTAAATTTGGTTCGTCGGCAAGGAGCATAACTATTCTATCAATACCAAGGGCAATACCAGCATGTGGAGGAACACCGTATTTGAATGCAGTCATAAGACCACTGAATCTTTCTTCTACGGTTTGTCTTGTATATCCAACATTTTCAAATGCCTTTACCATTGTTTCAATGTCATAGTTTCTTACGGCACCACTTGCCATTTCATAGCCGTTGCAAACAATATCATACTGATTTGCATTTATTGAAAGTAAATCTTTGGTTTCAAGAGCCTCTAATCCACCTTGTGGCATAGAGAATGGGTTATGACCGAAATCTATTTTACCAGTTGCATCATCAAGTTCATAGAATGGGAAATCTACGATAAATGCAAACTTGAATACACCTTGTTCAATAAGATTCAAATCTGTACCCAACTTTGTTCTTGTAAGACCAGCAAATTTTTGTGCAGGAGCAAGTTTTTCACATACAAAGAAAACACTGTCCCCATTTTCAATTTTGCAAATCTGTTTAATCATTTCTATTCTATCTTTTGAAAGATTTTTTGCAATAGGACCTTTTTCTTCGCCGTTTTCATCAAAAACAATATAACCTAAACCCTTTGCCTTGTTATCGCGGGCCCAGTTATTTAGTCCATCAAACCATGAACGTGGTTTATCAGATGTTTTTGGTGCGCGAATAGCCTTTACAACAGCACCCTTTTCAATATTGGATGCGAATATTGTAAAGCTTGAACCACGGAACGCTTCGGTTACATCTTCAATTACCAAAGGATTTCTTAAATCTGGTTTATCGGAACCATATTTTTCCATTGCTTCCTTATATGGGATTGTTGCCCAATCGTAAATCTTTCTTCCGAATGCGAATTTTGAAAATGTTGCTTCAACCAAGCCCTTTGCAACAGCAAGGACATCTTCTTGGGTTGCAAAAGACATTTCCATATCAAGTTGGTAAAATTCCAATACTCGGTCAGCCCTTAAATCTTCATCACGGAAACATGGAGCAACCTGAAAGTATTTATCAAAGCCAGCAACCATAGCAAGTTGTTTAAATTGTTGTGGAGCCTGTGGTAAAGCATAGAATTTTCCAGGGTGAAGTCTTGATGGAACTAAGAAATCACGTGCGCCTTCTGGGGAGGAGGCAGTAAGGATAGGTGTTTGAAGTTCATTAAAACCATTATCCCACATATAATCACGCATAGCCTTTATAATTTTTGAACGAAGTGATATAGTGCGTTGAAGTTTTTG
Source organism: Alphaproteobacteria bacterium (assembly GCA_016297965.1). GTDB lineage: Bacteria > Pseudomonadota > Alphaproteobacteria > Rs-D84 > CACZYB01 > CACZYB01. The sequence goes on from JAEDDP010000001.1 coordinate 53,531, forward strand.
ACGTCTTAAATCAATATATCTGTATTTAAGGCGTAAATCTTCTGGGAATTGTTCATCACTTGCAACCAAAATAGGAAGAACATCAGCGGACGAAATAACATTTAATTCTTCTACCTTTAATTCAACCTTTCCAGATGGAAGGTTTTCATTTATTGTTTCGGCATCACGGGCGATGATTTCCCCGAAAACAGTTATAACACTTTCAATACGAAGATGTTCAAGTTTTGGAAAATCAGGGTGTGTTGTGTCAATTACACATTGTGTAAGTCCGTAATGATCGCGTAAATCAATAAAAACAAGACCACCATGGTCGCGTTTTGAATTTATCCAACCGGATAATTTAACCTTTTTACCGATAAAACTTTCGTTAATTTCACCGCAAGTATTTGTTCTGTATTTATGCATTTTTCCAATCCTTTATATTATAAGTTTTTGTAATATAATATATCTTTTGAATAATAAGTCAAAGAGTTTTTATTGGAAAAAACTATCTTTCCCACTTTCTACGAAAAGCGCTAATTGCATAGTTTTTAACAAGTGTAGATGGATTTTCGATTTTATAAATTTCCCTTGGGTCCTTTTTGACAAGCTCGATTTGTTTTTCTTCTTCTTTTTTACTACGAACTTCCATTCCTTTATTATATGCGTTTAACTCTTCTTTGTTTAAGTCATAGATAGTTAATTTTTTTGTATTAAAGTTTTCGGCAGTAATTTTTGTAATAATTCTTTCAGGATTATTTTCAATAAAAGCCAATTTTGCTTCTTTTGATAAATCTTTAATTTCTTTTATATTATAGATAAGACCAAGTTTTGCAGCAATTAAATCAATATTTTTGTTTCTTTGTTCGGGTTTAAGCCAATCAAGAGAAGTTTTTTTTGTTTTAAGTGCATATTCAACTATTTCATCGGATGTTTTTGTAAAATATCTGAATTCACCAAAATCAACGATAAGTTTTTGAATTTCGATTGGTGCAGAGGCAATTTGGTTTCCTATAGCCTCTAAGTCTTTATTTTCAAAATCACTGTAAGCCCATTCAAATATGTGTTCGTCCACATATTGAATTATTTGTTGTTTTTGTTCTAAGCGTTTATTTCTTTGTTTATCTTCTTCCTTTTCTTTCCCTTCCTCTTCTTTTTTATAAAATTCAGTAAGAAAAGCGTGTTTGAATTCTTCGATTATTTGATTTTCAACATCTTTTGGGTATTTTCTTGCTTTTACCTTTTCAGTAACTTTTTCAAGGGCATAAGTGCCATCTTTTTTATAGTCCTTATTTAAGTATTGGATATCGCTTATGATTGAATCAATCGTATAATGGCTTTCTAATTTTTCTAATACTTGATTAACTTTTTCCTTATACCATCCATCATTTACATCTTCCAATAATCCGTAGTTTTTATCAGATATTTTTTTCATTTTTCAAATCCTTTTTTGCTATTTTTTAACTTATTAGTTTGAATATTAGAGAAAAAAATTCAAAAAGTCCATAGTCTTTTATAAAAAATTGAGTAAAATAGAGTCTTTGCCTTATGTTTTCGGTTGATTTTAGGTAAAAGTTTGTGTATATTACCAAGGATTAAAAAATTGCTTGATTTTACAGTCAAAATTTAATAGACTCTTTCCAATATTTGGATAGAAATTTGAATGAAAAATGAACTTATCCTGTAAAATCAGATAGATAGGGGTATAGCTCAGCTGGTAGAGTACTGGTCTCCAAAACCAGGTGTCGAGGGTTCGAATCCTTCTGCCCCTGCCATACAAACCAAGGTTTCCCTTAGGTTTTGTTGGATTTTATGGAATTATAGCGAATCGTGAAGATTTGCTTTTGTGTGAAAGAATCGTGGTTTTTGCCACAAGATTTGAAAGAAAAGAAAGAACTGTGAGGTTTTTATGTTTGGAAAGATTGTTACTTTTTTTGAACAAGTAAAGCAAGAGATGGGTAAGGTTGTTTGGCCAACCAAACGTGAAACTGTGTCTTCTGCTATTATGATTGTAGTTTTTTCTGTTTTATCCGCAATATTCTTCTTTCTTGTAGATAGATTTTTTATGTGGGTTATGAGTTTTGTTTTTAACTTTTAATAAAAGGAATTATTATGGAAAACAATGAACAAAAAATGGTTGATACAAAAGCAAAAGTAAGTAGTGCTAGATGGTATGTTGTTTACGTACATTCTGGTTGTGAAAAGGCTGTTGTGACACGTTTGGAAGAAAAAATTAAAAAATTCCATGTTGAGGATTCTTTTGAAGAAATCCTTATTCCTACACAGGAAGTAACAGAAGTTAAACAGGGTAAGAAAGTTGTATCGGAAAAGAAGTTTTTCCCCGGATATGTGCTTATCCGTATGGTTATGAATGATGATACATGGCATTTGGTTCGTGATATTCCGTTGGTTTCAGGTTTCCTTGGTTCAAGAACAAAACCATCACCAGTGAGTGAAAAGGATGCAGATATGCTTCTTCACAGACTTGAAAGTAAGGATGAAACTTTGGTTTCAGGTCTTTCATTTGAAGTTGGTGAGCAAGTTAAGGTTTGCGAAGGTCCATTTGCTTCATTCAATGGTGTTGTTGAAAAGGTTGATGACGAAAAACAAAGAGTTAAGGTTTCGGTTTCAATCTTTGGTCGTCCAACACAGGTTGATTTGGAATTTACACAAGTTGAAAAATTATAAGGACTCAATTTTATGAATAGTTTGATTTTTATAAAATATTATATTGTTGATGCTTTGAAACCTTTGTTTCCTAAGGTTACTTATGGAAATCCTTTGACTCAGGTAAAACGTGTTCCTATGTCTTTGGATAATGAAAAGGCAAGGTCTCAATGTTTAAAGAATTTTAATGATGTTAACTTTTTCGTGCAAAAGGTTAATTGTCGTTAATTTAAACCGGTAGTGGATTTTGCCATAATCGTACTACCATTCCTAATAACAAAAAAAACTTTAAAGGAGTTTAAAATGGCAAGCAAAAAAGAAATTGCAAAATATGTAAAGTTGCAAATCAATGCTGGTTCAGCAAATCCTTCTCCTCCTGTTGGTCCTGCTTTGGGACAAGCTGGTGTGAATATTATGGAATTTTGTAAGGCATTTAATGCAAAAACAGCGGATATGGAAAAAGGTATTCCATGCCCAGTTATTATTACAGTTTACAAAGATAAATCATTTGATTTTGTTGTAAAATTACCACCAGTAAGTTTCTTGATTAAGAAAGCTGCTGGAATTAAATCTGGAAGTCATACACCTGGAAAGGGTCCTTCTGTTGGAAAACTTAAAAAATCACAAATTCGTGAAATTGCAGAAGGCAAGATGAAAGATATGAACTGCCATACAATCGAGGCTGCTATGTCTATGGTTGAAGGTCAATGTAAAACAATGAGCGTTGATGTAGTGGAGGGCTAAGATTATGACATTTATTTCTAAAAGAATGAAAAAGATGACAGAAGGTCTTGATAAAGCAAAACTTTATACAATTCCAGAAGCTCTTAATATGTTAAAGGAAAAATCAACAGCTAAGTTTGATGAAACAATTGATATTGCGATGAACCTTGGTATTGATACAAAACAATCAGACCAAAATATTCGTGGTATGGTTTCTCTTCCAAATGGTACTGGTAAGAAATGTGTTGTTGCTGTTTTTGCAAAGGCTGCAAAGGCAACAGAAGCAAAAGAAGCTGGTGCTGATATTGTTGGTGATGATGATTTAGTTGCAAATATTTTGAAGGGTCAAATCAATTTTGACAGATGTATTGCAACTCCTGATATGATGGCGGTACTTGGAAAAGTTGCTAAAATATTGGGACCAAAGGGTTTAATGCCAAATCCAAAGCTTGGTACTGTGACAATGGATGTTAAAGGTGCCATTGAAAAGGCAAAGGCAGGACAAGTTGAATACCGTGCAGAAAAGAGCGGTGTTGTTCATGCTGGCCTTGGAAAGCTTTCTTTCGGTACAGAAAAGTTGGAAGAAAATGTTCGTGCATTTATTGATGTTATTCAAAAGGCAAAGCCTGCATCATCAAAGGGTACTTACATTAAGGCTGTAACTCTTTCATCAACACAAGGTGTTGGTTTAAGAATAGATTTGTCCGATTTGAAAAAATAAGTCGGATTTAAGAAATACTTGTCCAAGACAGTAGGGACCATTGGTTTAAACGAAAGATTTTTTCACCCTACCAAGACAAGACAAAAATTTAAAAAGTTTTTATCTTGGGCAAGAGGTGGTTTTAAAGAAAATATTTTTTTGAAACCTAATATTAACCAAGAAAAAGAAAGGTTTGTAAATGAATCGTAATGACAAACAAGATTGGATTTCAAGTTTGAATAGTGCGCTTTCTTCTTCTGAATCAGCTGTTGTTGCAAAGTTTAAAGCTTTGACTGTTGCTGAACTTTCAGAATTAAGAGCAAAGGCAAGAGAACTTGGTGCTTCAATCAAAGTTACTCAGAACAGACTTACTAAACTTGCTTTGAAAGGTACTAACTATGAAGAACTTGCACCTTTGTTTAAGGGTGTTACATTAGTTGCATGGGCAAATGATCCAGTATCAGCAGCGAAAGTTGTTTTTAATTTTGCAAAAACTAATGATAAAGTTGAAATTCTTGGTGGTGCTATGGGTAAGGAAATTTTGGATGTTGACGGAGTTAAATCTGTTGCTCTTCTTCCTTCTCTTGATGAAGCACGTGCAAAGATTTGTGCAGTACTTACAACTCCTGCTGGAAATCTTGCTCGCGTTTTCAAAGCTTATTCCGAAAAGCAAGCAGCATAAGTTTTATAAAATTTAATATTAACCATTTAATAAAATAATTATAAAAAAGGAAAATAAAAATGGCAGATTTACAAAAATTAGTTGATGAACTTTCAACACTTACAGTTATGGAAGCAGCAGAGCTTTCAAAGAAATTAGAAGAAACTTGGGGCGTTTCAGCAGCAGCTCCTGTTGTAATGGCAGGCGCAGCAGCTGGTGCAGCAGAAGAAAAGTCAGAATTTAACGTTGTTTTGGCTTCTGCTGGTGCAAACAAGATTGCAGTTATTAAAGAAGTTCGTGAAATCACAGGTCTTGGTCTTAAAGACGCAAAAGACTTAGTTGATGGTGCTCCAAAGACTGTTAAAGAAAACGTTGCAAAGGCAGCTGCTGAAGAAATGAAAGCAAAGTTAGAAGCTGCTGGTGCAACAGTAGAATTGAAATAATTCTATTTATTACATTATTGGTGGAGGTCGGAGAGCTTTTTCTCCTTCCTCCCTTTCGACTCTTTGTCGGATGTACGTTTAAAAAAGCAAAATAAAGTTAAAATTAACTTTAAAAAGATGATAAACTTTTAAGGTTAGCAAAACAAAAAAGGGTGAAAATATGTTTAATGCTTATAAAAGAATCAGAAAAGATTTTGGTAGGATTAAATCTCCGATTGAACTTCCAAATCTTATAAAAATTCAAGAAGAGTCTTATAAAAGTTTCCTTCAATTAGAGGAAAAACCTGAAAATCGTAAGGATGTTGGTATTCAGGCTGTTTTTAAATCTGTATTTCCGATACATGATTTTTCCGGACTCGCAGATCTTGATTTTGTGAAGTATGAGTTTGATGCTCCAAAATATGATGCGGAAGAGTGTCTTCGTCGTGGTCTTACTTTTGCTGCTCCTTTAAGAGTTACATTAAGACTTGTTCTTTGGGATATTGATGAAAATGGAAATAAATCCATTAAGGATGTAAAAGAACAAGAAATATTTATGGGTGAAATACCCCTTATGACAGAAAAGGGTACATTGATTTTCAATGGTACCGAACGTGTATTCGTTTCACAGATGCAACGTTCTCCTGGTGTGTTCTTTACTCATGATGGTGGAAAAACACATGCAAGCGGAAAGTTGCTTTTCAGTGGTAAAATTATACCATCCCGTGGTTTTTGGATGGATTTTGAATTTGATGCAAAAGATATTTTGTATGTAAGAATTGATAAAAAACGTAAGCTTCCTATTACAACTTTGCTTGCTTCTTTCTATAATGATGAAACAGAAGCTGCTGTTGAAACTGCGATTAAGGAAGGCAAAAATCCAGAATCAATAGAAAAGGTTGGAATGTCATCCAATGAAATTTTGAAACTTTTCTATACAGAGGAAGTATTTACAAGATTTAAAAATGGTTGGAAGAAACCTTTTAATGCATCTCTTATCACAAAGGGTGTTAAATTCAGCTATGATTTGGTTGATGCAAAGACAGGTGAAGTTGTTGTTGCAAAGGGAAATAAAGTTTCTCCACGTGCTGCAAAAAAGCTTGTTGAAGGTGGTTTGTCAGAAGTTTATGTTTCCGATGAAAATCTTTGTGAAGCAGGTTTATTCCTTTCCGATGATATAATTGATGAGTCTACTTTTGAAGTTATTGCAGAAGCAGGTCAAGAAATTACAGCGGAAGTTTTACAAAAAATAAATGATGCAAAGATTAAAGAATTTGGTGTTCTTTATATTGATAATGTGACAGTAGGTCCACATATCAGAAATACTTTGGTTGTTGATAGAAACAAAACTCGTGAAGAAGCTTTGTTTGATATTTACCAGGTTATGCGTCCAGGTGAACCACCAACAGTAAGTTCAGCTGAAAGTATGTTTTTCAGAATGTTCTTTGATAAGGACTTTTATGATTTGTCTTCCGTTGGAAGATTTAAGATGAATACAAGACTTGATATTAGTTTTGATGAAGCACCAGAAAATTTGACAATACTTCGTCGTGATGATGTTATCAAAACAATTAAAGCCTTGGTTGATTTAAAAGATGGCAAGGGCGAAATTGATGATATTGATAACCTTTCAAATCGTCGTATTCGTTCGGTTGGTGAACTTCTTGAAAACCAATACAGAATTGGTATTGTAAGAATGGAAAGAGCAATAAGAGAGAAGATGTCTTCTGCTCAAATAGATTCTATTATGCCACAAGATTTGGTTAATGCTAGACCAGTTCTTTCTGCAATTAAGGAATTCCTTGGTTCATCACAGCTTTCACAGTTTATGGATCAAAACAACCCATTGTCAGAAGTTACACATAAGAGAAGACTTTCCGCTTTGGGTCCTGGTGGATTGACACGTGAACGTGCAGGATTTGAAGTGCGAGACGTTCATCCAACTCATTACGGACGTATTTGTCCTATTGAAACACCGGAAGGTCAAAACATTGGTCTTATTAACTCGCTTGCAACCTATGCCGTTATTGATAAGTATGGATTTATTGAAACACCATACAGAAAGGTTGTTGATGGCAAGGTAACAGATGAAGTTATTTATGTTTCCGCAATGGAAGAAAATAAATATATTATCGCACAGGCAAACTCAGTTCTTAACAAAGATGGTACATTTGCCGAAGAATTGGTAAGTTGCCGAAAGGATGGTGAATTCATATTGCTTCCAGCAAGTGAAATTACTTTGATGGACGTTTCTCCAAAACAGCTTGTTTCTGTGACTGCTGCTTTGATTCCGTTCCTTGAAAACGACGACGCTAACCGTGCTTTGATGGGTTCTAACCAGCAACGTCAGGCAGTTCCTTTGGTTAAGTCAGAGGCTCCTTTTGTTGGTACAGGTATTGAATATCGTGTTGCAACCGATTCAAAGGCTACTATACAAGCCGTTAATGATGGTGTTGTTACACAAGTTGATTCAACAAGAATCGTTGTTCAAACAACAGGTAAGAAGGCTAAATCAGCAACTGGTGTTGATATTTACAGACTTCAAAAGTATGTTCGTTCAAATCAGGATACGTGTATAAACCAAAAGCCAATTGTAAATGTTGGTGATAAGGTTAAGGCTGGTGATATTTTGGCCGATGGACCATGTACAGATCTTGGAGAATTGGCATTAGGAAGAAATGTTCGTGTTGCATTCTTGCCATGGCAAGGTTATAACTACGAAGATGCTATTGTTATAAGTGAACGTATTGTAAAGGATGATGTGTTTACATCCGTTCATATTTCCGAATTTGAAATTATGGCTCGTGATACAAAGTTGGGTCCAGAAGAAATTACACGTGATATTCCAAATGTTGGTGCCGAAGCATTAAAGAATTTGGATGAAACAGGTGTTATTCATATTGGTGCCCATGTTAAAGCCGGCGATATTTTGGTTGGAAAGGTTACACCAAAGGGTGAAACTCCTGTAACACCAGAAGAAAAGTTGCTTCGTGCAATCTTTGGTGAAAAGGCAACCGAAGTAAGGGATACATCTTTGAGAGTTCCACCTGGAACAGAAGGTACAGTTCTTGATGTACGTATGTTTTTCAGACGTGGTATTCAAAAGGATGAAAGAGCTTTGTCTATTGAATATATGGAAATTGAAAAGCTTAATAAAGATAGAGCTGATGAAAGACAGATTTTGGAAAATGGTTTCAATGAGAAATTAAAATCATTCCTTGATGGAAAGGTTGTTCTTGATGCTCCAAAGGATGTTGCTGTAAAAGGTGCAACTTTGAGTGCAAGTGAGTTGGCTGGAATTTCATCTGCTAAACTTGGAAAGATAAAACTTGAAAACGAAAAGGCACAGGAAGCTTTGACTTCTATGATTGAAGAATTTGCAGAAGTTATTAAAGCTCATGATGCAAAGTTTGATGATAAAGTTGAAAAGATAAAGCAAGGAAATGATTTACTTCCTGGTGTATTGAAGGTTGTAAAGGTATTTATTGCGATTAAGAGAAAACTTCAAGTTGGTGATAAGATGTCTGGTCGTCATGGAAACAAGGGTATCGTTTGCCGTGTTGTTCCAGTAGAAGATATGCCATACCAAGCTGATGGTACTCCTGTGGATATAGTTCTTAATCCATTGGGTGTTCCTTCACGTATGAACATCGGTCAGATTTTGGAAACTCATTTGGGTTGGGCTGCAAAGGGTCTTGGTGTAAAGATTGGACATATGATGGAAGAACTTTACAAAAAGAATCTTCAAGTTGCAGATATCAGAAAGGAAATTGAAAAGATTTATGGTAAAGAAATTTACGATAATGAAATCAAGGATTTCTCAGATGATGAAATCAAAGAATTTGCACAATCACTTTCAAATGGTGTTCCAATGGCAACCCCAGTATTTGATGGTGCAAAGGAAGCTGATATTTCAAAATTACTTGAAGAAGCAGGTCTTGATTCATCAGGTCAGGTTGAACTTTACAATGGTGAAAACGGTGAAAAGTTTGATTTGCCTGTGACTGTTGGTTATATGTATATGTTAAAGCTTCATCACCTTGTTGATGAAAAAATCCACGCTCGTTCTGTTGGACCTTACTCTTTGGTTACACAACAACCTCTTGGTGGTAAGGCACAGTTCGGTGGTCAGAGATTTGGTGAAATGGAAGTTTGGGCATTGGAAGCATTCGGTGCTGCATACACATTACAAGAAATGTTGACAATTAAGTCTGATGACGTGACCGGAAGAACAAAAGTTTATGAATCCATCGTTCGTGGAAACTATGACTTTGAATATGGTACACCAGAAAGCTTTAATGTTCTTGTAAAAGAAATTAAATCTCTTGGACTTAACCTAGAAACTAAGAAATAAAAAGGGGAATATAGAAAATGAATGAAATTCAAAAAGCGTTTAATACTGCAATTGGTCTTCCAGAAGAAAGTTTTAGTAAGTTGAAGATATCTGTTGCTTCTCCTGAACAAATCAGATCTTGGTCTTATGGTGAAGTTAAGAAAACAGAAACTATCAATTACAGAACTTTTAAACCTGAAAAAGATGGTCTTTTCTGTGCCAAAATATTTGGACCAGTGAAGGATTACGAATGTCTTTGCGGTAAGTATAAAAGAATAAAATATCGTGGTGTTATCTGTGAAAAGTGTGGTGTTGAAGTTACACTTTCAAAGGTACGTCGTGAAAGAATGGGACACATTGAACTTGCTTCTCCTGTGGCTCATATTTGGTTCTTGAAATCTTTGCCATCAAAGATTGGTACTCTTTTGGATATGCCATTAAAGAAACTTGAAAAGGTTCTTTACTTTGATAACTATATCGTTATTGAACCAGGTTTGACATCATTGAAACTTCATCAACTTTTGACAGAAGATGAATATCAAATGGCGTTGGAAGAATACGGTCAGGATGCTTTCCGTGCCGGTATTGGTGCCGAAGCATTGAAGGAAATGTTGGCTTCTGTTGATTTGAAGGCAGAGTCAATAAAGCTTCGTGATGAACTTAAAGAAATGAAATTTGAAATGACCCGTAAAAAGGTTATTCAAAGATTAAAGATTGTTGAAGCATTCCTTGAATCCGGTTCAAAACCAGAATGGATGATTATGGATGTTATTCCGGTTATTCCACCTGAACTTCGTCCATTGGTTCCACTTGATGGTGGAAGATTTGCAACCGCAGATTTGAATGATTTGTATCGTCGTGTTATTAACAGAAACAATCGTTTAAAAAGATTGATGGAACTTAAAGCACCAGAAATCATTATAAGAAACGAAAAGAGAATGTTGCAAGAAGCAGTTGATAGCTTGTTTGATAACTCTCGTCGTCCACGTCCGGTTGTTGCAAATAACAGAAGACCATTGAAATCTTTGGCAGATATGCTTAAAGGAAAGTCAGGTCGTTTCCGTCAAAACTTGCTTGGTAAACGTGTTGATTATTCTGGTCGTTCCGTTATTGTGTCAGGTCCATTTTTGAAATTACATCAATGTGGTCTTCCAAAACGTATGGCATTGGAATTATTCAAACCATTTATTTATTCAAAGTTGGAAGCATACGGACATGCAAACACAATTAAATCTGCAAAGAAGATGGTTGATAAAGAACTTCCTATTGTATGGGATATTTTGGGTGAAGTTATTAAGGAACATCCAGTTCTTTTGAACCGTGCTCCTTCTCTTCACAGACTTTCTATACAGGCGTTTGAACCAGTACTTATTGAAGGTAAAGCAATTAGACTTCACCCACTTGTATGTACTGCATTTAATGCCGACTTTGATGGTGACCAGATGGCGGTTCATGTTCCATTGTCTTTGGAAGCACAACTTGAAGCACGTGTTTTGATGATGTCTTCAAACAATATTTTGCATCCAGCTAATGGTAAGCCTATTATTACACCTAACCAGGATATTGTGCTTGGTATTTACTATATGAGTATCATTATAGAAAAAGCAAAAGGTGAAGGTATGGTATTCAGTTCCATTGATGAAATCAAACTTGCTTTGGCTTCAAAGGAACTTGATATGCATGCAAAGATAAAGGCAAGAATAGAAGCTGTTGGTGAAGATGGTACTTTGAAAACACAACTTATTGACACAACAGCTGGAAGAATTTTGATATACGAAATTGTTCCAAAACATGAAGGTGTTCCATTCTCTTTGGTAAATCAACAAATGACAAAGAAAAAGATTGGAGAACTTTTTGCGGCTGTTTATAAAAACTGTGGTCAAAAAGAAACAGTTATGTTTGCCGACAGGGTTATGAACCTTGGATACAAGAATGCGATGTATTCTGGTATTTCATTTGGTAAGGATAGTATTGTTGTGCCAGAAGCAAAGACTGCTCTTATTGAAGAAACTTCAAAGAAAGTTGTTGAATATGAAAAACAATATCAAGAAGGTCTTATCACTTCAAAAGAAAAGTACAACAAGGTTATTGATGCTTGGTCAAATTGTTCAGAATCCGTTGCAAATGAGATGATGGATGAATTTTCAAAGCAAGAAGAAGGTAAACCTGAAAACCCTATTTATATGATGGCAAATTCTGGTGCCCGTGGATCAAAAGCACAGGTTAAACAGTTGGCCGGTATGAGAGGTTTGATGGCTAAACCTAATGGTGAAATTATTGAAACACCTATTCTTTCAAACTTTAAGGAAGGTTTGACTGTGGCTGAATACTTTAATTCAACCCACGGTGCTCGTAAAGGTTTGTCCGATACTGCTTTGAAGACTGCAAATGCTGGATATTTGACAAGAAGACTTGTTGATGTATCACAAGATGCGATTATTACAATGGAAGATTGTGGTACAGAACGTAGTATTGAAGTGTCCGCAGTTGTTGATGGTGGTAATGTTGTTGAATCTCTTGGAGACAGAATCTTTGGTCGTGTAGTAGCGGAAGATGTTGTAACACACAATGGTGATGTTATTGTTAAAAAGGGAGAACAAATTACAGAAAAAGATATTAAGGCTATTGAAGCCGCAGGTATTGAAGCTGTGAAAATCCGTTCTGTATTGACATGTGATGCACATCATGGAATTTGTGCAAAATGTTATGGTCGTGATTTGGCACGTGGAACAATGGTTAATGTTGGTGAAGCAGTTGGTATTATTGCTGCACAATCAATTGGTGAACCTGGTACTCAGCTTACCATGAGAACTTTCCACGTTGGTGGTACTGCTTCTAAATCTGCAACAAAGTCATCTATTGAATCTCCATACGATGCATCAGTAAAGTTTGAAAATACTTCTGTTGTTAAGAATTCCGCTGGGGATATGGTTGTTATGACCCGTAATGCTGAACTTATCTTTGTTGATAGTACAGGTAAGGAAATTAACAGACAAAAGATGCCTTATGGAACAAAACTTTATGCAAAAGAAGGCGATAAGGTTTCACAAGGTCAAAAGGTTGCAGAATGGAACCCATACATCAGACCTATTCTTACCGAAATTTCAGGTAAGTTGAATTTCGTTGATTTGATTGATGGTGTATCCGTTAATGAAGTAAAAGATGAAGCAACTGGTGTTTCTTCTAGAATCGTTGTGGATTGGAAGACAGGTCTTAAAAAGAAAGATTTGAATCCTTCTATTTTCATAACAGATGAAAAGGGAAATACAAAGACTTTGGCTACTGGTTCTGTTGCAAGATACATTATTTCAACAGGTACAATCCTTTCATCAAATAATGGTGATGAAGTACAAGCAGGTGATATTATTGCCTATATTCCACGTGAAGATAGCAAGACAAAAGATATTACCGGTGGTCTTCCACGTGTTGCAGAACTTTTTGAAGCAAGAAGACCAAAGGATGCTGCTCTTATCGCTGATATTGATGGTACAATCCACTTTGAAGAAGATTATAAATCAAAGTATAAGGTTGCGATTGTTCCAAAAGAAGGCGATCCAGTTGAATACTTAATTTCAAAGACAACCGCGCTTAATGTTCAAGATGGTGATATTGTTAAACGTGGTGATAAACTTACAGAAGGTAAGATTGCTCCACACGATATTTTAAGAATATTTGGTGTTGAAGAACTTTCTAAGTATCTTGTTGGTGAAATTCAAGGCGTTTACAGACTTCAAGGTGTTGAAATCAATGATAAACATATTGAAGTTATTGTTCGTCAGATGTTAAGAAAACAAGAAATTGTTGATGCTGGTGCTACAACATTTGTTGTTGGTGAATGTGTTGATGAAGAAGAACTTTTGACCGAAAATAAGAAGGCGTTGGAAGCCGGTGGAAAACCTGCTTCGGCTCGTCCTTATCTTCTTGGTATTACAAAGGCAAGTTTGCAGACAAGATCATTTATTTCTGCTGCATCTTTCCAGGAAACAACAAAGGTTCTTATTGAATCAGCGATTGCCGGAAAGGAAGATATGTTGGAAGGTTTGAAGGAAAATGTTATCGTTGGACGACTTATTCCTGCTGGAACTGGTGCTTATATCAATAGACTTAAAGCTATTGCAAAGGCACAGGACCAAGAATTAGAGGCAGAACAAGTTGAAGAACTTAACAAAAAGGATTCTGCGGACCTAACTCTTCCTGGTATTGCTTAATATCTTGAAAAAGAGGTTAAAAAAAGGAAGGTTTTAATGCCTTCCTTTTTTGTTGTTGGTTATATTATTTTTTCCAACGTTTAAGTGTAGGGAACACCGTTTCGCAATGTTTCCTCATTTCCTCCTCTGTCATTCCTGCTTGCTCAGCAAATGGAACATTCATTTTTGTTAATCTTTTTTATTTTATTGTGTTTTCATAAAGTTTTAAAGAATAATTTATGTTGACAATAAATGTTTTTGTCTATATATTGATTCTTGTCAAATAATAAAGAAAAAGTATGGCAGAAAAAGTAAAGATAAAGGACAAGTTTTTATTTTTGAAAAAGCAGGCTGTTTTTTTACCGGCGTTGTTATTTTTGCCAATTTTTGTTTTTAACCCTTCCATTACAAAAATTACTTTGCTTACTCTTTTAAGTATTCACTATTTTATTTGTTTTATGACACCAACATATTTGTTAAGGTATTTTATAAAGAAATTGAACCTTAACCAGAAGGTTGTAAATGTGATTTCGGTTATAAGTATTTCTCTGATGTATTTATTTACAATTTTTAATTGGATTAGTGTTTTTATTAGTGAGGAGCAAGAGATGAAATTTTGTGCGGGATTGTTTATGATTCCTTTTCTTTCTTTGCTTAAAACAGCCAGTGTGATTTCGCTTTTGGCTGGTGGTTGTCGTGTATATGAATTTTTAAAGAAAATGAAAGAGGAATAAAATGTTTGATGATTTTCTTAGGTCTTTGGATGATATGGAAACAGTTTCAGAGCTTTCAAAAGATATAAACGATCTTTTGTTTACAAAATATGTGGAACGAGAAGTTCCGGAACTTGTTAAAAAGTCAGGTAATTCCATAAGTATTAGTACGATAAAAAAGGCAAGAAAGATAAATTTAGAACGGTTTGATAAGCTTTTGAGTATGGCGATTTCAATGAACCGTATGTTTGATGAAGGAAGTGAATTTTCGGCGGCAATTATTGAGGAACATTTGTATGATGAAGTTACATCATGCTTTTTAACGGAAATAGATTGTCTTAATTTCATAAAGGAAAAATATAAAAGTATTGATTTGTCCGATGTGAAAAATTTATCAGGTATTGTTGATATGTTTGAATCTTGTTTGATTACCGAATTTCCATGCGATTATTTGCACGAAGTTTGGAAAAGATATGTATCAACACTTGGTGTAAAACAGGAAGATTTTAAAAAGGCATTGATTATGAGTCATAAAACTTCGTTGTCAAAAAGGGAACTTTTTGATATGGACCCATATTCTGTGAAACAATATTTCAAAATTTTTAAGGCTATTCCTTTGATATTTATGAAATATGATGGTGATATTGAATATTCAAATGGAAAAGAAAAGGATGTAAAAAAATCAGATAAATCCACTTCTCCTGTTATTGGAAGTATTGGTGGAAGTTTTGATAATGGTAAGACATCTGAAAAAAATGATGGTGATAAAAAGAATCTTAATCAAAAGGGAGATTCACAATCACCAAAACCTTTAAAAAATCCATACATTATTGATTTTAAATGGGATGATATGGAAAGGTAAATCGTCAAAAATAGGCAAATTTGGAAATTTTACTTGACTATTTGCCGTATTTGGCTTATATTTTTGAAACATTTAAAAGAATCGGAGTATATAAAATGTTTGCTATATTTAAGACTGGTGGAAAACAGTATAAAGTTCAAAAAAATGAAGTTCTTACAGTGGAAAAACTTGATGCTGATAAGGAAGTAGTTTTTGAAGATGTTCTTATGGCTGGTGATAAGGTTGGTTCTCCTGTTGTTGCTGGTGCGAAGGTAAAGGCTGAAATCCTTGACCAAATTCGTGATGATAAGGTTATTGTTTTCAAAAAGAAAAGAAGACAAAATTACAGAAGAAAACAAGGTCATAGACAATATTTAACAGTTATCAAAATAACTGATATAATCGCTTAATATTTAATAAAAAGAGGTAGAAAATGGCACATAAAAAAGCTGGTGGTAGTTCCAAGAACGGTCGTGATTCCGAAGGAAAAAGACTTGGTATTAAACACTTTGGTGGTGAAAAAGTTACAAGTGGAACTATAATCGTTCGTCAACGTGGTACAAAGTATCATCCTGGTACAAATGTTGGTATGGGTACAGACTATACAATTTTTGCAACTGTTGATGGTGCTGTTTCTTTCAAAAAAGGTGATGCAAAGGGAAGAACATATATTTCTGTTATTCCTGCATAAGTTTTTTTGTAGAAGTTAAAGATGCCTCCCATTTGGGAGGTTTTTTTATTATGTAATGGTGTGATTTTATTTGATTTGAGTGAATGAGCTTTGTGTCATTCCGAACTTGTTTCAGAATCTTTCTTTTGTTCCTCGTGTCCTTCCCAAAAATCCTGAAATAAATTCAGTATGACGGTTTGGGGGATGGCGGATAACCGGAGGGATGGATGACGGGTCTGGGTGGATGGTTGCATCACACAAAATTTTTACCAAACAGGAATAAAATCGTTTACTTATATCCAAAAAAGTGATATGATAGAGAAGTTCATTAATCAATGAAAAGGAAAGAGTTATGAGGCAAATTTTTAAACAATCGTTAAGTTTTCTTGTTTTATTTTCGTTTATATTTTGTGATTTATCAAATGTAGTTTTTGCAAAGAAGGCAGTGAGAAGTGCCATAAGAAGAAAGAGATCTGCAAGTGTTTCTTCGCGTGCGTCAAGTGTGAAGGCAAAAACAGTTGTTGTTGATGAGACTGAAAATACTGTGTCAAATGAAGCGACGGTGGAGGCGGTTTCGGCTCCTGCTCTTGCTACTTCTTCGGATGTGAAGACAGAGGAGGTATCGTCGGTTAATGTTCAGATGTTGGAATTGCAACGTCAAAAGGAAAAAGAAGAGGATGAGTACAGAAAGCAACAAATTGACAATGCAAGAAGGAATCTTAACGCCAGAATTGATGATGTAAAGACACAATGTTCCGGAATTAAAAATGACCTTGATTCTCTTTTCGGACTTTCAAAGGCAACCACAATTGTAAGTGGTGTTGGTACTGTTATGGCTGGTGGTGCGTTGGCAGCGGGTCTTATAAAAAATAAGACAGACAAAATAATTTCCGGTGAGGGAAAGGGCAAACTTGGTACGAATGGTGAGGGTGGCAATAGTTCAGAAAGTGTATCGGAAACATCAGAATCCGGGGCAAATTCCAATACAAATTCTTCATCTTCGTATAATAATGAAGAGTATGAAGAAGTAGTTGAAGAATATTTTGGAAGTAATAGCGATGGAACCGAAATGTCGGAGGAGGAAAAAGAAGCTTTTAGAAAATTATATATGGATAGCGATAATACTGAACAATATAGAGGTGGTCTTATGATATATAAAAAAACTACAACACGTAAAAAGAAAACTTCAAGCAGTTCTTCGTCGGATGCGTCAAACCAGAACTCAGCAAGTAGTAATGTCGCAAATAGTGCGAATATAAGTGAAATGTTGGGCGGAGATGCAAACCTTAGCGATATTAATGTGGCGGATGTTTTGAATAAGAATCCGGAAATGAAAGGTAAGGCGGACAAGGTGTCAAAAACTATGGGACATGTTCGGACAGGTTTAATGGCTGGTGCAACGGTTACAAGTGCGGTATCCCTTGGAACTTCGGTTGGAAGTGTTAACAGTGCGGGAAGTCTTGCCGATAATATGTCAAAGTGTAATTCAGCACTTAGTGCATTAAGAAGTGCAAAAAGTGCATTTGAAGTGGAACTTGATGGGGAAAGTGATGCTTCGCTTATCCGTGCAAACGGAATCCTTTTGGCATGTTCCGATTATGATAAGGAAAATATGAAGGCAATAAAGAATATAATGACAGCGTCAAGTGTGACATCCGGTATTGGTACAGCAACCGGTTTGGCAGGTACAATTACATCGGCGATGGCAAATTCAAATAAGGTTCGTGGTGATAATAGTGAAAAGGGTACAAAGAAGGAGAAAAATTTGAATATGGCATCCAATATTTTGGCGGGTGTTACAACTGGTACAAGTGCTTCTTCGGCCGTGCTTGGTGGTATTTCAATGAGTAAGGTTAAGAAGGATTTTGAGAAGGCAGAACGGTGCGAATCTGCACTTGCAAATTATTAAAAAATATATCGTTGTTAGGTGAAAAAAGGGGTGGTTGGTGCCACTCCTCTTTTTGTAAAAGAAAACCCCCAGATAGTCTGGGGGTTATAGCTATACATCCATAAAATTCCTTTCTATAATTATTTATACGGTCAGCAAAAACTGTATAAATGAAAGTAATTTTATTATGGATAAATATAGTTTATCGCATACAACTTGGTGTTGTAAATATTATATAGTCTTTGCTCCAAAATACAGGAGAAAGACTTTTTTATTCAAATTCTTTAATTTGATGATTTAACTTTTTTCTTTTCGGACTCAATTGCCTTTGTCGTTATTGAATTAAGGTTTTGTTTTTGACTTTCTATTTCCCTGTTCATATCATTTTTTATTTGATATTGTTTTGAAAATTCATCGGTTGGTTGTCCGTCAGCCTTTCCTTCAAATGCAGTAAGGCATGGATTGGTGTCCGATTGAATGTTATCCAACCATGATTTTGTAAGGAATCCAATTCCAGTTGTAATAAGCGATATACCACCGGTTAGGGCGCTTGCAATGGCGGTTGTGAATGCAGTTTTTGCAACGGTGCTTATCACACCGTCCTTGCTTATAATAATGCTTGGTTCAGCCATTGGACCTTCTATTTTAATCATTTCCGCAAAGTTTCCCGAAAGTTTGAAACCTTCCTTTACAACGGTTACAATGGATACATCAACATATTCCTTTCCAAGGTTGGCGGAACCGTCAATAATTATATTTGCGGTTTTTGTTTGCATTGCAATTCCACGATTGCTTATAGTTTTACCGTTCTTTACATTAAGGTTTACAACCATACACTGGATATTACTTTTTTCCAATTTTTTGTCTTGAAGGGCGATGGCTCCGATTATATCATTGCCGATAAATTTGAAAATAGATGTAACCAAATCCGTTGCCATAAGGGTATTTTCAATCTTGTATCCAATAATGTTTGTGGTTGTGTATGCCTTTATATAACCATTAAGATGTGTCATAAATACGGCAAGGTTTGGACCATAACCACTTAGGATTATATCAACATCCGTATTTCCACCTTCAAATACCTTTTTATAACCTGTACTGTCAATGATTTTACCAAGGTTTACATTGTTTGCCTTTATTGATAATTGACCGTTGAAGGTGTTGTTTTGGTTGTTTGCAAGACCTTCAATTTTTACTTTTCCGCCCATATAGTCAAATGATATAGGGGCAATTATGCCGTTTCCGTTATTAAGTATAGCCTTTATCTTTATGTCGTTTACGTCCATTTCCGGCATAGCCTTTAATTTTGCAATGCTTAGGTTTATATTAAGGTTTGCCAAATTAAGTTCGGTTATTGGAAGAGGAATATTTCGGAAAGCCTTTGGATTTTTGATTTTCGGTGCATTTGAACGAGGACGAGGAGCACCAGTTGCAAGGCGGTTAAAGTATGCCTTTTCCCAATTTGGATAAAAGATATTTGGTATATCAAAAAATGGAATGTGTAGGTTGGCCTTTATATTTGGTTTTTTATTTTTGGTTAGGGATATTTCGGATGTACCGGAAATATTTGCGGTTAGGTAATCAATATTTATTTTTTTAAGTGATATAAAGGAATCGGTTGCAATGACTTCAAAATCGGCATTGATTGGTGCGAGTTTTGGAAGCTCAGTTATACCTTTTAATGATGATTGGATATCATTTGCGGTGATGAATATGGTTGCGGATATTGATGGTGTTTTTTTCCTTATATCATTTAATTTTCCGGAAAATTTTATATCCATATCATTTATATTTATTATTCCGGTTAGGGGGATGCTGTTTATATTTTCAATAAGGTTGTGTAGGGATGTTGTTTTAAAGTTTCCCTTTAATGTTATATCATTGTATGAAGTATCAACCGTGAAAAGTATTGGGGATTCGTGATTTTCGGATGTGATAAAGAATTCCTTTAAATTAAAGGTATTATTTTCGTGTGTGCGTCTGTTTTCATAATGTATTTCGGCATTATGAATTTCAACGGTTTTCACATCAATTTCAAATTCTTTTTTCTTTTTTATGGTTAGATTAAGGTTTTCCGGTATTGTGTTCTTGCCAGCATTCTTTTTATCCTTCTTTTTCTTTTGTGGCTTTGTTGAAGATGTTGAAAGTTGCCAATTTTTTTTGCCGGTTGATGAAACCTCCAAAAATATTTTTGGGGTATCAAAAATTAAGGTGTTAATGGAAATTTTGCGGGATAAAAGATGGCGAAGGGAAATTGTTGCAATTATGTTTTCGGCGGTTATTATGTTTTTATTTTTTCCCCATTTTTCATTTTCAATGGCAAGTTTTTCAATCTTTATTGCCGGTTCAAATGAAAATAGTTCCCATTCCAAATCTCCATCAATTTTAACGGTTTTTCCGATTGCCCGTTCAATGGATGCGGAAATATCTTCCTTAAACATATTAGGATTAGTATTTGCAAGAATAATCGCAAGTCCAATTATTCCGGCAACGATGGTTATTATAAAAAGACGAAGTAAAAATTTCCCCTTGTTGTAAAGTCCAACAATAAGGGATGGAATTTTTTGAAAAAACTTTAAATGCTTTTTTTCTTGTTTTTTGGTCATATTTATACCTTTTGTTAAAAGTTTAAATACTTACAAATCTTTTTAAAGTGTTCAGGGTATTCCGCCTTAATAAGTGGTTTCCCCTCTATTTCAATAGTGTATGCATGAAGGTAGAGTTTTCGTGGAATTTCAATTTCAAAGGCATTTTTCAATTCGGCGAATTCGTTATTGTTGCCATATTTGAAATCCCCAATTATTGGATGTCTGCGGTGTGCCATATGAATCCTTAATTGATGCATACGACCAGTTTTTGGTTTTAATTCAACAAGGCTTAATAAACCAAAGGCTTCATCCAAAACCTTAAAACTTGTAAAGGCGTATTTTGCCTCCTTTTCACCCTTATCATTAACCTTTGCATTTTGTTCAATTATTGGTTCGTCAATGATACCTTCTTTTTTCTTGTCCTCAAAATTACCATAAACGATTGCATGGTATGTTTTGTGAACCTTTCGTTCCTTAAATAATGTGGTCATTTTAAGGGCGGAATCGTAATTTTTTGCGATGACAAGTATCCCGCTGGTTTCCTTATCAATTCGATGTGTTAAACGTAAATTGTTGTTATATTGAGGAAGGGCGATGTTTATTAACGAATCAATATGTTTTGTTATTCCATTTCCCCCTTGGGTTGCGAGGCCAGCAGGCTTGTTTAACACAATTATCTCATCATCTTCATAAATGATTGTTTTTAAAATGTCATCAATATCCTGTTTTGTATATCTGGAATCTTTTTTTACAATTACATCAGGTGTTTTTTCGTATTCAACAATGTATGGTGGAAGTTTTATTTCATCACTTTCAATCAATGGAGCGGTTGCAGATGTTCGTTTTCCATTTATACGAATCTCTCCTTTACGGCATAGCTTTTGAAGGTGTGAAAGGGTAAGTGATGGATAATTTTTTTTCATCCATACATTTAATTTTATTCTGTCCGATGTAATAGTTCTTTTTATAATTTTTAGTATTCCATATCAAAATCGTAATCGTACGATTGTCCAAGTTTATTTGTTTCCTCCTTTTGTGGGGCAGAGTCCTTAAAAAAGAGTTGATGTTGTTCTATCATATTTTTTCGGTGTTGTAAATACATTGTTTTGAATGTGTTATATGAATCAATGGATGTTTCATTGGTTGATATGATGAAATCGTAATTTCCATATAGGTCCATAAGGCTTGTTGAAATACTTAAAAACAATCCAACACTCCAAGTTGTATAATAATTTATTGGGTTGAATATGGTATCAACTATTGTACCGGCGAAATCGCGGGTTGTTGTTTGGGCATATACCGGCATAACAAAGAATCCACCCATAGGAACACCATATACCCCAAGGGTTTGTCCGAAATCACGATTATCACGTTTAAGACCCATCCTTCCTGCAACATCCATAACACCAAACATTCCGGCGGTGGAATTTATTGCAAAACGTCCAATGGTTTTAAATGTGCTTGAAAAATCAAGTTGAAGCAAAGAGTTTACCGCATTCAATGGTTCCTGTAAATTTTTAAGGAAGTTTGAGAAGCCCTTATGTATCGGTGAAATTTTTTGTTCTTTATATTCATCAAGTGCAGGTTTAAGTGCATAAATAAGTCGCATATTAAGATCGTGCATATAACGGCTTGTTTGTGGGAAAAGGTCCGGTGTAATTTCACTGTTTTCAGAAATGTCAATCTTGTCAGAATCGTTTGTATGCAAAATGGTTTGTGCATTTACCGAATATGACAATGTGGAAAATATAACCGTAAATATGATAAATATCTTTTTCATTATTTAATATCTTTTTTATTTTATTATTTTGTGTTATTATATTGTAATATGTGTTTTTTACAAGAGGAAAATAATGCAAGACTTTTTTCTTAAACCTGAGTATTTCAAATATATTAACCTTTTTTCTGGGGTTAGGGATTTTGATGATTTTGCATTGATAAAGCTTTGTAAAACCGCTGTGGATAATCAATTGGGAAGTATTTCCGTTCCCGATAAATATGTGGAAAATGTTTGGAAGTGGTTGGAACTTTCGGATGTGTTGCTTAATGCTGTTATAAATAATTTTAATGGCAAGATTTCAATAGATGACATTTTTAAAAGTATAAAGTCTTTGTTTAACAGAGGTGCCGATTTGGTTGAAGTTATTTTGCCTCCATTGTTTTTTGATGTTGATATTGAAAATATTCCACAACAGTTGGATGAATATTTGCTTGCGATAAGTGAGGCAAAGGGTGTTAAAAAGGTAAAACTTTCTATTGAATCCTCATTCATTAAACATTCTTCGGCATTAAAGGGATTGGTGTATTTGTTTTCAGAGTATAAAATTGATTATTTGAAAACAGCATCCGGTTTGTATTCTCTTAATTCTGATATAAACCAACTTAATGCAATTTTAGAGGAAGCAAAAAGTTCGGATGTTGGTGTTGATTTTATGTTTGATAGAACTTCACAAAATAAATTTATTATTGATGATGCATTCCGTTTGGCAAATTTTATTTTAGGTAGTGATTCCGTTGATGAAAAAAAATTTAGTGTTTCCTGTTCTTTGCAAGATTTTCAGGGGATTTTAGGAAAATCTACTTGTTGATTTAATCCTCTTTTCTATTTATAGTTGAAATCAAGCAATTCCACAAGTGAGAGTTGTGAATTTTAATATAAAGAAAGGAAATCTACTATGAAAAAAGTAAGTTTGTTGACTCTAGCTACTGCTACTCTTATTTCCTCAATGGCATCAGCTCAGATGGCTTCTGGAAATATGAATAGTAATATGATGGTGACTCCATCTTTGAATAATATGGAAAACCCAATGTTTAAACCAGAAGAAGGTAATTTCTATTCCAAAACTAACTTTAACTATACTCCTGTTGATCATCATGATAATTCATATACCTTAACAGAAGAATTTGGTTATGGTATCAGTCAAGATTGGGCTATCTCTGCTTCTGTTGGTTATGGTTGGATGTCAAGAGAAGCTAATGCTTTTGATAAGAAAAGTCAGGTATCAAACCTTGCTATCGGTGGTTTGTATAGACCAGTTGCAACACAAGATTTAATTTGGGATATCACCGCTGGTGTAAGTATTGATATTGCCGATGATATGGTTAACCAAACATCTTTGTCTTTGCCTATTGATGATTATGGTAAGAAAGATACAGGTGTCTTCATTGGTACAAAACTTGGTTTGAATCTATCTTCTGATATGATATTGGCATTTAATGCAGGTTATATGTATGATACATCAGACAATAAAGATTATGAGAAAAAAGAACTTGGTGATACATCATATTGGAATGCAGGTGTAGAAGGTCAAATTGTATTTTCTGATGATTGGTCAATGAATGTTGGCTATAAGTATAAAAAATTCATAGATAAAGATGGATTTAATAAAGCCGATAGCTCAAATATTACAGTTGCAGGAAACTGGCAAGCAACAGATATGTCATTGATTTCATTGTATGTAAATTATGATGCAACCGGTAAGTCAAACAGATTAGATGCTAACTCAGCTGCTCTTGTTGGCGACGATGGTGATGACAACAGATGGTCATACGGAGCAAGACTTGGAGTTCAATTCTAAGATCTGTTAGCTTTTTAAAATACATATATAAAACTACAAAGGTGAGTGTGAAAGAAAAGGAGAGCTTTAAAAACTCTCCTTTCGTTTTGTTATATAAGGATTTTTATAAATTTGAACATATACGTTCAGCTTCATTTATCAATGTTTCAATTTGTGGATTGGTCAACATTAATTCACGAACTTTTTTAACTGCATAAATAACAGTTGCATGATCACGACCACCAAAACTTTTTCCAATTTCAGGAAGTGATTTTGATGTCAAATTTTTTGAAATATACATTGCAATTTGACGTGGAATGACAATGTCTTTTTGTTTCTTTTCGCTGTCAATATCTGAAACACTTACATTCCATTTTTCAGCAACAACCCGTTTAATATCTTGGATATTTAATGGTTTCGTGTTTACAGCAAGAATATCAGAAAGAATCTTTCGGATATTGGAAAGTGTAGGTGCTTCGTTCATCAAAATTGTGTGTGCAGAAATCCTGTTTAGGGCGCCTTCAAGTTCACGAATGGATGTTGTGATTTTTGATGCAATAAATTCACCAACACCAGCCTGTAATTCAAGATTTAGAACCTTACACTTTGATTGTAAAATTTTAAGGCGTAAATCATAGTTTGCAGGAAGTATATCAACAACAAGTCCAGATGCAATTCTTGATTTTATGTTATCGTTTAGACCGTCAATCAAAAACGGAGAACCATTTGCGGTGATGATAACTTGCTTTCCATTTGTAATGTAATCATCAATTATGTGGAATAACTCCTTTGCGGTGGATTCCTTACCGGCGATGAATTGAATATCGTCAATCATTAAAATATCCGCAGACTTAAAGCTTTGTTTGAAACGATATGTATCCTTTTCATTTAATGCCTTTAAAAATGAATACATAAATTTGTTTGCGGAAATGTAAATAACACGCTTGTTTGAATGGGTTGCCTCCAATTCGTTGGCAAGAGCGTTTAATAAATGTGTTTTACCGAATCCAGAAAGAGAATGAATAACAATAGGATTGAAAGTTGTTGTTTCTTGGATTGCAACACGTTTTATACTTTCAAATGCAAGGGCGTTTGAGTTATCTTTAACAAAAGAATCAAATGTAAATTTTGATAATGTTTTTGTTCCGATATTTGCAATTGTTTCAACTGGATGTGATTGTGTTTGAGATTCAAAACTTAATAAATCATTTTGTGATTGTTGAATTTCTTCGGCAATAACCTTTGGTGTTAATTTTTTTGTTCCTACATTTATTTTAATATCCTTTACATCAGGACAAAATGTATTAACAGCAGAGATAAGGTGAGAGAAGAAATTTCTTTTTGCCCAATCGGCGATAAAACGGGTTGGTGCATTTAGATATAATGTATCAAGATCAATCTTGTCAAAACTAAGCGGGGCAATCCAACTGAGATATTCAGATGTTTTAATGCTTTTTTGAACAGTCTCCTGTATCTGTTTCCAACACTCCATTTTTAGAAATCCTTCTCTCTTCTTTTTTCCTTTTCTCAATGTGTGTATCATTTTTGATACAGGGTCATATTAGGAAATCAAAAATAAAAAATCTAGTCGGAAATTATTTTTTTATCCTTGACAAGATTCAATGTTGACACCCCATAAATTTTTTTTATAAAAGTTGTTTTGTGTGGAAGTTTTTTTCATAAAATCAAATGGATAAATTTATTCAAAATTTTTTTAAAGATTTGAAAATAAAAAGAATCCTTAATTATTGGGGAAGAATCGGCGAAATGCTTCTTGCTTTGATATGAGAATCATTTTATAATATTTTTACTTTTAATTTAGTGAGGTAAAAAATGGAAAATAAAATCATATATTTAGAAGGAGATCTTCCTAATGATGTTAAGTTTGGTGATACAATAGCAGTTGATACAGAAGCAACTGGACTTTCAATGCTTCGTGACAGATTGTGTGTTGTGCAACTTACGGATGGAAACGGAAATATTTATGTTGTGAAGGTAGAATCTCCATATAATTGTCCGAATTTAAAGTCGGTTCTTGCGAATCAGAATATTTTGAAAATATTTCATTTTGCAAGGTTTGATGTGGCAATGATAAAGAAGTGTTTGAATGTGGATGTGTATCCAATATTTTGTACGAAGATTGCATCAAAGCTTTGTCGTACATCAACAGAAAAGCATGGGTTAAAAGATTTGGTTCGTGAGTTTTTTGATATTGAACTTAATAAGAATGAACAGACCAGTGATTGGGCGGTTTCTCATTTATCGGAAAAACAAATTCAATATGCCGGTGGGGATGTTATGTACCTTCACCGAATCAAAGATATTTTGGTTCAAAAGCTTGAACGTGAAGGAAGACTTGGGTTTGCAATGGAATGTTTTAAGTTTTTGCCAACAAGGTGTGCTCTTGATTTGCAAGGTTTTGGTGATGAAGATATTTTCCAACACTAAAACTTTTTAAGTGTTAAAAAAAGCCCCCTTTTATAAGGGGGTAATTTTTTTGTTTGATTTTTTTAATTATAAAGTTTTGAAATCATACATTGAACCTGTGCCGCCATAATTTTTGAACCGATTGTATTATCGCGAGCGAGTTCGTCGGCGGTTAATTTCTTTGTTGCCTTTTTATAAAGATATTTTACATCATCGGCATCAAGTGAGTTCATAACACTTGAAGTCATACATTCACAATTTGAAGAATTGTTAAATTTTGCCATACAAGCATTTTTCACGGTTGTTTTTGCCGAATTGATATAGATTTTTGAAACCTGAGTTGCAGTATTTTTTAATACAGATGTTGTTTCATTTGTTTGTGATGGAACACATCCGGCAAGTGATGAAACTACAACTAAACCACATAAAAATTTTTTCATTTTTAATCCTTTCTTTATTAGGCCTTTTTACCTATAAATAAATTATTATTTCGTTTTTATGAAATCAAGATATTTTTTTTGAAAGTTTAACGGTCAAAAAGTTTTGCCAAATCGGTTAAATTCATTTTTACGTATGCACGACGGCCGTGATTGCATTCACCGGCGTTTTCGCTTGCTTCTACCTGACGTAAAAGTTCGTTCATTTCATCAATGGTAAGTGTTTTTCCCGCACGGATTGATGTATGGCAGGCATAAGTTTTTGCAATCATTGCGATTTTATTTTCAAGGATTTTTGCCTTTTCAAAATCGTCAATGTCTTCGGAAATGTGTCTGATAAGCCCCTGTAAATCAGCATTACCAAGAAGGGCGGGCATTTCGCGAATCACTATTGCTCCGGGACCAAATTCTTCAATAACCAAGCCGAATTTTTCAAGTTCGTTTTTTACATCCAATATTGCACCGGCCTTTTTTTCGCCAAGTTCAATTATTTCGGGGATAAGCATAATTTGTCGTTTTATTCCACCGGTGGCAAGTTGTGCCTTTATTTTTTCATAAACCAACCTTTCGTGGCAGGCGTGTTGGTCAACAATGACAATACCGTCTGTCGTTTGTGAAATAATATAGGTATTATGCAATTGTCCGCGGGCTGTGCCAAGTGGGTAAGTTATGAAATCGGCATTGGTGATTTCGTTTGTTGCGATGGTGCGACTGTTGACACTTAAAGGAAGTATTTTATTGTCAAATGTGGTTTGGATAACTTCCTGTACGCTGTTTGATTGTTCCGAATCATTGAATGAATTTTCGGTTGAAAGAGGTATAGGAGCCTGTGTTTGAAGGTTTAAAATATTTGTGTTTTGAGACGTTGAAAACGGTTGGTTGTTCCTTACAATTCCCTTTAAATCAATAACATTTGGATTTACCGGTGCCGATGCAATATATTTGCGAATCACATTTATCAATGTGCCACGGATGAGCCCTTGTTCCTTAAATCGGATTTCCGCCTTTTGTGGGTGAACATTTACATCAATTTCGGAATTTGGAAGGGATAGCCAAAGGCAAACGGTTGGAAATTTTCCCTTTTCCATTGTATCCATATATGCTGCCTTTAATGTACCGAATAAAAGCTTGTCTTTAAGGCTTCGTCCATTAACATAAAAGTATTGGTTTGCGGATGTTCCACGGGTATATGTTGGGCGACAGATAAAACCTTCTATTTTCAAATTATGTGCGGTGGCGTTTACCTCAATTGCATTTTGTTTAAAATCCTTTCCAAGGACAGAGCAAACACGGCTTAACTTATCCGTTGGGCGTAGGACCAAAGTGTCGTTAAGGGTGAATGTTTTTTCCGGGTGGCAAAGTGCAATCCGTTCAACGGTATCAATGATTGTTGACATTTCACCACGGTCAGTTTTTAAAAAATTAAGTCGTGCTGGTACATTATAAAAAAGGTCAAAAACTTCAATCTTTGTTCCCTTTGTATGGCTTGCCGGAGAAAGTTTTTTAACTTCGCCATTTTCAAGTTCAAGACACCAACATTCGTTTCCATCATTCGTTGTGATTGTCATTTTGGAAACAGAGGCGATTGAAGGTATAGCCTCACCACGGAAACCAAGGAAGTTTATATTCATTAAATCATCGGTTGGAAGTTTTGATGTTGCATGACGAAGGATGCAATTTTGCAAATCGGTTTTATTCATACCGCATCCGTTGTCGGAAACACACATATATGTTTTGCCGGAATTTCGGACGGTTATTTCAATTTTTGTACTTCCCGCATCAATGGCGTTTTCCACAAGCTCCTTTATAACGCTGGCCGGACGTTCAATAACTTCGCCGGCCGCAATTTGATTTATAAGATTTTGTGATAAAACTCGTATACTCATAATTATTTCCTTACTTATCAATGTTATAAGAAATAATTTCCATCTTCAAGTTTTATTTCCTTATATTTTTCACAATTTCAATTAGGCTTGCCGTTGACGAATCGTAATTGTTTAAAAGGGTATCATCTGTGTTTTTTAAATCCTTTAAAACCCTTTTCGCAAGTTGTTTGCCAAGTTCAACGCCGAATTGGTCAAATGAATTTATGTTCCAAAATACACCTTCGGTAAATGTCTTGTGTTCGTAAAATGCAATTAACATACCGAATGTTTCAGGTGTGATTTCCCTTATAAGGAAGGTATTGGATGGGCGGT
This sequence comes from Alphaproteobacteria bacterium, assembly GCA_016297965.1. Lineage (GTDB taxonomy): Bacteria > Pseudomonadota > Alphaproteobacteria > Rs-D84 > CACZYB01 > CACZYB01. Next base: position 82,522 of record JAEDDP010000001.1, read on the forward strand.
TTCCATCAAAAACTTTGTATGGTAAAAGTTTTATTATTTCGGAATTGGAAAGACCCTTTTCCTTTAATTCCCTTATAACGTCTTCGTCTGATTTACCCTTCATCAATGCCTCTGTTTGGGCGATACCATTTGCAAGAAGTTTTAATTGATGTTCGCCGGTTTCGTTATGGGAAAGCACAGGAAGGATGAAATCGCAAAGGATTTTTTCGGTTCCTTGGTGTAAAAGTTGATAGAATGAATGTTGACCGTTTGTACCAACTTCACCAAAAACAACAGGGCAAGTTTTGTATTTTGTATGGTTACCCAACCTGTCAACGGATTTTCCGTTGCTTTCCATTACAAGTTGTTGAAGGTATAATGGAACATACCTTAAATAATTGTCGTATGGAAGTATTGCCGACGATGTCGTATTAAGGAAGTTTACGTTCCAAATAGAAATCAATGCCATCAATACAGGAATATTGTTTTCAAATGGGGTGTTTTTGAAATGTTCGTCGGCTTTTCTTGCTCCGTCAAGGAATTCCTTAAATCTTTCGGTTCCAATGGATATAAGAAGTGGAAGTCCGATTGGTCCCCACATTGAATAACGTCCGCCAACATAATCACCGAATCCGAAAATGTTTTCCTTTTTAATGCCGAATTTATTTGCAAGTTCAATATTTGAGCTTACGGCGCAGAAATGATTGCCGATTGCACGTTCGCCAAGTTTTTCAACAATCCATTTTTTTGCGGTTTCGGCATTTGTCATTGTTTCGTCGGTTGTAAAGGTTTTACTTGCAATAATAAATAATGTTGTTTCAGGGGAAAGCTTTTTTATTGTTTCGGTTATATCTGTACCATCAACATTTGATACGAAATGAAAGTTTATAAGTGGTGTTTTGTATGGTTTTAATGCCTCCACCGCCATAAGTGGACCAAGGTATGAACCACCAATACCAATATTTACGACATCAAGAATACGGTCTCCATTTACACCCTTAAATTCGCCAGAACGAACAGATTCAGCAAATTTAAATAAAGCTTCGTTTGTATTCTGTATATCATTCATTATATTTTTGCCATCAACCTTTATTGATTCCTCATTCGAACGAAGGGCAGTGTGAAGGACACTTCGGTTTTCGGTCATATTGATTTTTACACCGTCAAACATATCACTTATTTTATCCCTTAAATTAAGTTGTTCGGCAGTTTTTATTAAAAGTTCAATAGTCTTTTCATCAATAAGGTTTTTTGAAAAATCAAAAATAATGTCGCCAAATGAACGGGAAAATTTTGAAAATCTTTCCTTGTCCTGTGCGAATAAATCGGCGATTTTTGTATCACTTAAAAACACACAATGTTTTTTTAATTGGTTAAAGCTTTGTGTTTCTTCAAAATTCATTTTTATCTCCTTTGCTTCTTTTTCTTATCTTTTAAGTGTATTAAAAAAACTTGCCTTTTTCAAATAAAAAAAGTATAGTGGCAAAGAGTTTAAAGAGGAAGGTTATTATGGTAGAAAGTTCATATTCAGCAAAGGATATTCAAATTTTGGAAGGATTGGAACCTGTTCGTCTTCGTCCAGGTATGTATATTGGCGGTATTGATGCGACGGCACTTCATCATCTTGTTTCTGAAATTGTGGATAACTCTATGGATGAAGTTGGTGCCGGATATGCAAATGAAATTTGGGTGGAACTTAAACCCGATAATACCATTACTATCACTGATAATGGACGTGGTATTCCAGTTGATAATCATCCGAAATATCCCGATAAATCCGCGTTGGAAGTTATTTTGACAACCCTTCACAGTGGTGGAAAGTTTTCAAATAAGGTTTATCAAACTTCCGGTGGTTTGCATGGTGTGGGTTCTTCGGTTGTGAATGCACTTTCCGAATTTATGGAGGTGGAGGTTTTCCGTGATGGAAATATATATAAGCAAACCTATGCCCGTGGAATACCAACATCAAAGTTGGAAGTTGTTGGAAAAATAAAGGCAAGGGGAACAAAGATAACCTTTAAACCAGATGCAACAATTTTTGGGGAAAATAATATTTTTAAACCTTTACGACTTTACAGGATGATAAGGTCAAAGGCATTCTTGTTTAAAGGGGTAAAAATAAATTGGAAATGTGATGAAAGCCTTATATCACAAGATGTAAATGTTCCATCAGAATCGGTTCTTTGTTTTCCGAATGGAATAAAGGATTATTTAGCTGAAACAATTAAAAATCGTCCACAGGTTGTTTCAAATATTTTCTATACCGAGGCAAACCTTGCAAATGAAATGGGCAAGGTTGAAGTTGCGATGTCGTGGATTGATACTCCGCATGAGGAAGGAAATGAAAGTGGATTTTTTAATTCGTACTGTAATACCATTCCGACACCAGAAGGTGGAACACACGAATCCGGTTTGAAATCGGCGATACTTCGTAGCTTGAAATCATTTGCGGATATGGTTGGGAATAAAAAGTTTGCATCCGTTATTACAGATGATGTTTTTGATGATGCGGTTGTTATACTTTCGCTGTTTTTCAAAAATCCACAATTTCAGGGACAAACAAAGGAAAAGTTTTCATCGGCAGAGGCAACAAGGCTTGTTGATAATGCGGTGAAGGATTATTTTGATTATTACCTTACATCCAATCCAAAGGAAGCAAATGTCCTTCTTGACTATCTTGTTGAAAAAAGTGAGGCAAGATTAAAGCTTAAAAAATTAAAGGAGACAATAAGAAAGTCCCCAACAAAAAAGCTTCGTTTACCGGGAAAGCTTGCCGATTGTTCAAGCAAGGATAGAAGTGATACGGAAATATTTATTGTTGAGGGAGATTCTGCGGGTGGTTCGGCAAAGCAGGCAAGAAACAGGCTTACCCAAGCGATACTTCCACTTCGTGGTAAAATTTTGAATGTAGCGAGTTCAAGTAATGAAAAGCTTCAAGCCAATAAGGAAATTCAGGATATAACTGAGGCTATTGGTTGTGGTGTTGGTCGTGATTATAATGAAGACAAGCTTCGTTATGACCGAATCATTATTATGACCGATGCCGATGTTGATGGTGCACATATTGCGTCCCTTCTTATGACATTTTTCTTGGAACAGATGCCGGATTTGATTCAAAATGGTCATTTGTTTATTGCTCTTCCTCCTCTTTTTAAGGTGACCGATGGAAAGACATCTTTTTATGCGATGGATGATGAAGAAAAGGATAGAATTATTGCAAAGAATTTTAAGGGTAAAAAGGTTGAAATAAACCGATTTAAAGGTCTTGGTGAAATGATGCCAGCACAACTTAAAGAAACAACAATGGATCCAAAGACAAGGCAACTTTTACAAATTGAAATTCCACCAAAGACAGAGGAAGGTATTGAAGATTTGCAAAATACAAAGAATTTGGTGGCAAACCTTATGGGAAAAAATCCGGATTTCCGTTTCCGATTTATTCAGGAAGGTGCGAAGTTTACAAAGGATTTGGATTTTTAATTTGATAAATTATTGGTAAAAAAAGAACCTCCCGCTGGGGAGGACTTTTTATATATTCTTACTTAATATTTCAGTTACACTTTTGTATTCATCAATGTGTTTTATACTTATTTCATAGGGTTGAGAAGTTCCACTGTACGTTTTTGTTCCGCCGGCGGTAGAAATATTTATTGTTCCAATTGAAAGGATTGATTCTAAAACATTTATATTTAATGCAGTATCGGTGATTTTTTTGAATGGAACAAACTTAATCTTTTTATTAAGTATTCCAAAGATTTTGTATACCCCCTTATTTGTAATTGCATAATGTACCGATTTATATTCAAGATAGAAAAGGTATCCCAATATTACAAATAAAAAAATTAAAAATGAAACTGCCGATGAAAAATTGAAACTATGCTTAAATTCTGAGATAAAAATAACGGATGGATAAACAAGAATAAGTATACTTATTATTAGGTTTTTTAATATGTAAAATGGTGAAAATTTTGATGATTGATTACAGTTAAACAAAACTTTGTCATCGGAATTTATATAATCAAGATAGTTTTCATTTGTTAGGTTCATGTCTTTTTTTTTCCTTTGTTGTATTAAAATGCAGGATAAAAGATACCATAAAATGGGGGATAGTTCAAGTTAAGATTTTATACTTCTAGATTTTATTTATCCTGATTCATATAATTTTGGTCAAGGAGATTTAATATGCAAAAGTTTTATTTACGGGTTTTGCCCTATGTTATAAGTTTGGTTGTAGGTGCAATAATTTTTGCCTTTGTTGAATATATTGAAGATGCGAATTGGCAAAATTTGGTTTTGAATATTTCGGCCGGTCTTATCAGTGTGCCATTTGTGTTTATTTGTTATGAATTTATAAAGAATATTTCCAAAGGAAAGATAAGGAATAAGGTTAGGGATTATGTTAAATTTCATTCCGAAAAGATGTTTTTTTCATTTTTGAAATATATTTATACCTGGTTTTATCCAACGGAAAAAACTTCCATTGTTTTAGATAGAGTAAAGGTGCAAAGATTGTTGGATTTAGAGGTTCAAGATATTGAAAAAATGTTGACGGAAAAGGCATTGCTTGGCTTTTTTGTTTATAAGGATATGGCAAGTATTATTACGAATTTATCGGATATTTTAAAGGATAAAAATATAAATGAGTACATAAATGACAGTGAAATGATTCATTTTATGGATATTTTCAGAAATTCAACACTTATTGTTCGGGAAACGGTTGATTTTATAATGGTTGGCAAAAACGAATCATTGAATGTTGAAAGGGAAGATAATCCACATAATTCAATGTATGTTTTGTATTTTGATAAAATCAGAATAGACAGTGGAAATTTTGTTGATGATGAAACATCAAAATTATTGTTGTATTTTAAGGTTCCAACGGAGCTTATTGAACTTTTATCACATCAAATATATGACCTTTTGGATGATATAAATGATTTAACGAAAATTATGGGAATTGATTATTGGAATGAAGATTATCCCTATGGTATAAAAAGCCCGAATCAGTAAAGAAGTTCTTGCAAATTACAAAAAAACATATATTATTAGCTTTTATGGAAGGTTTGTCCCTATCGTCTAGAGGCCTAGGACACAAGATTCTCATTCTTGGAACACGGGTTCGAATCCCATTAGGGACGCCAATATTTTTCCTAATGTATTGATTTTTCTATATTTTATTTCTTGTTTTAATTTTACAGAAAAATTTCCTTTTTTTATCCCTAAAATTATGCTATAATAGTAAGCGAGACATTTTGATGTTTTGTTATATAAATTTAAGGAGGATTATAAAAAATGAATAAATTAGTTAAGTTGTCAATGGTTGCAATTTTGGCTGTTATGGCAAATGGGGCAAAGGCGGAAACTTCTGTTTCAGCTGATGGTAAGGCTACTGTAAAGGTAAGAAAGGGTCTTGCCGTTGAAGAAACAAAAAATATGGATTTTGCAACTGTGACTTTGGGTACCGGTGCTGGCACTGTGGCTGTGTCATCTGATGGGGCATTGACACCAAGTGGAGATTATTCAATTGCTGGAACTGGTTCTGCGGGTGTGTTTGATATTACAGGTCCTGCAAACCTCGCATTGACAGTATCCTATGAAAATGGTGTTTTGAAGAGTGAGAAGAATGGAAAAACAGAAATTCCAGTAACTGTTTCTGGGGATGCAAGCATTACAACAAGTGATGTTGGTACGGTTTCTTTGAAAGTAGCTGGTGAATTGTCATTCAAGGGTACAGAAGCAGATGCCGATTATACAACAGAATTTGGTACACCATATAAGGTAACAGTTTCTTACTAATATCAGACTTAGATGTCAATTTTTTAGGGGAGCCATTAAGGTTCCCTTAATTTTTGGAAAAAATTCTTTTATTTTAAAAAATCTATGTTATAATTACTTGTGAGGAGAGAGAGTTTTAATGAAACACTATATATTTTTGGGAGCTTTTAGCCTTTTAGCTATGGGGCTTAGCAAAACTGTACTGTCTGCAAGTGCGGATGGAAATGCCTCCGCTGTGATTGTGGAACAGGGGGGTATTGAAAGCGAAGTTGATATGGACTTTGGTGTGATTGTAAAACCTTCGGGTCAAGCAGCAAAGGTGAAGGTAAGTACTTCTGGACTTATTACTTGTGGTGATGCAAACGGTGGTTGGGTTTGTACCGGTTCTCCATCTGCCGGAAAGTTTAAGGTATATGGTTCAAATGGCACCTATTCCGTTTCGTATGCGGATGGTATTCTTTCCGATGGAAAGGGAAATACAATGTCCCTTCGTGTTGAAGGTGTAAGTTCAATTACCCTTGCCAATGGTGAGGCGTCATTGCTTGTTGGTGGTGAACTTGATGTTGGAAATGGTAATGGAAACACCCAGGCTTCTGGAACTTATTCAACATCAAATGCGGGTGGTACTCCGTATACTGTGACTGTTAATTTTTAGTAATCAAATTTTATGAAAAAATAATTAAAAAGTCCCTTTGAAATAGGGATTTTTTCTTGCTTTTTTTATAGGTGATGGGTAGTATTGGAGGTATGAGAGGGATTTGTTTATTTTTAGTTGTTTTTTCCTTTTGGAGTATGCCTTCGTTTTCTCAGGTTGTGGAGTGCGGAGCGGTGCTTGATATTGGAAAAATTATTCCGGATGCGGGTGGCGGTTCGGTTGGTTTGAACTCGCTTGGCCGGACATATAACCTTTCTGGGAATTCAGTTGTGGCGGTGTCGGGAAGTGTTGGTTCAGTTGTTATTCGCGGGCTTTCCGATGGAGTGGATAATTATAAGGTTTCCTTTGCCGGTGATGGTTTGTATGGTGATGGCGAGATGATTAGTCTCCTTAACATAAACGATGGTGAGGAGATGAGTGGAACCTTGTTTGTTGGTGCAGAAAAAAGTATTAAAACCTTTGCAACTGTTTCGTATGGAAGGGCGCAAAAGGCCGGAACGTATTCTGGATATTATACGGTGATGGTGGATTTTGAAAATTCGGGAAAACGGATTGCTGAAACCTGTCCTGTGGTGATTACCGTACAAAACGAAAGTATTGAAATTGTTGAAAGCCGGCCATTGAATTTTGGTTTGATTGCAAAGGATGTTTCAACCGGTGGTGTGGTTAGGGTTTCACCTTCCGGTGGTGCAACGGTTGTAAGTGGTAATGTTGACCTTTTGTCATCGGATGTTTGGGCCGGTGAGTTTACTGTAAAGGCATCACCATATACCATTGTGAATTTAAGTTTTAATTCAGGGGTATTGAATGGAAGTGGAAGTTCAATGCATTTGGATAATTTTGTATCGGATAAGGGAACATCGGTTGATATTCCCGCGTCCGGTATGGCAAATATAAAAATTGGTGCGGATTTGTTTGTAAATGATAAGCAAAAAACAGGTTCGTACAATGGAACGTATGAAATTATTGTTAATTATTAAAGGAGATAAAATGTTGGGAAAATTTAAGGCTGTGTTAGTTGGTGGATTTTTGTTATATTCAAATATTGCGATGGCGAAGTTGTCTGTTGCACCGCAATTTGTTTTGTTTGATAAAAATTCACCAAAGGTACAGATGATAAATGTCGTGAATAGTTCGGATGAAGAAAAGACCTTTAATGTGAAACTTCTTCATTATAGGCAAAATGTGGACGGGACATATTCTGCGGTTGAAAATGAAGATGATAAGAATAAGTTTGTTGATAACCTTATTTTTTATGGACCAAGGCGTTTTACATTGGGGGCAAGGGAAGCACAAACAATTAAGGTTCAAAGAAAACCAAAGGCAAATGTAGAGGCGGGTGAATACCGCTCTCATATCCTTTTTCAGGAGGCAGAAAAGGAAGATGTTGCCGTTGTATCAAATAATCCGGCATCAAAGGGGTTAAGTTTTAAAATTACGGCGCTTTATGGTGTGTCAATTCCAGTTGTTGTTCGTGTTGGGGATTTGTTTTCAACTGCATCTCTTTCCAATATAAAGCTTATCAAAAAGGGGGATAGCGATATTTTGAACCTAACCATAAACAGGGTTGGAACAAAATCCCTTCGTGGTGATTTATCGGTAAAATATGGCGATGTTGAAATTGGTGTTTTAAAGGGAGTGAATGTTTTTTTAAGTGTGGATTCAAGAAATGTTTCAATTCCGCTTAATTTAGAAAAGATAAATAATGAAAGTTTAAAGGGGAAAACTTTGAGAATAGAGTATTCATTGGATGAAAAGATGATTACCCATTCTGATTTTGTTTATTGATGAAGATTAAAAGTAGTGTATTTATTTTATCTTTATTATGTATTTCCAAGGTAGTAAGTGCTTCGGATAGAATGGCTTTGCACAGGAAAAATGCAAAAACACCATTAAATGATGGGTATTTTATTTTCAAATCTTCGGCTTTTGGTGATGAAATTGATGATGGTTCGGATGTTGAAATAAATGTTATTGATGAGGCAAAATACCTTCGTGAAAATTCAATTATTTCCTCATCTGATTGGGGTAGTGAAGTTGATGTTATTGATGAAGATGTCTATCTTTCCCAAAGTAAGTATTCAAATGATAATATTTGGGGAAGTGAGATAAATGTCATTGATGAAAAGGATTATCTTTATATTGATTGGTTTAAAAATAAGTATAAAAAGAAAATTGCTCTTAAAAATACGGATGTTGCCGGTGAACAAGAAATTATTGTTTTGGATGATGCAAAATCCGTGTCAAAAGACAGTCCGGTTGTGATGATTTCAAAACCGGTGCCGGTCAAAGGAGAGGTGAAAAAATCAAAACATCAGCAAAAGGTAAAGGATACCTTTTCCGATGAAGATGTTGTTATTTTGTCGGTGAAGTTGAAGAAATACTTTTTAACGGACAGTTTGGTTGCCTACCTTGATGGTCGGGATGTTTTTGTTCCGTTGGGAGAATTTTTTCAAACGCTTTTGTTTCCAATAGATGTGAATGATGATGAAAATACGGCCAATGGCTTTTTCCTTTCAAAGGAGCGAAAGTTTGAGCTGGATTTATCAAAAAAGTATGTAATGTCGGATAACAAAAGGTTTACCATTTCCGATAATGATGTGAAAAATATTGATGGTGTTTTGTATGTTCGGCATAGCGAGCTTTCAAAATGGTTCCCACTGGATATTAAATTTAGGATTAATGATTTGATGTTGGATGTGGAATCGGCCGAACTTATGCCAATAGAAATTCAAAAGGACAGGGAACAACGCCGAAAATTTGTTGATATTGATAAGAAAAAAGTACGAAAAACAGATAGAGATGTTATAGAAATAAAGGATGAATTTTCGGTTCCTTCGTTTGATTTATCCCTTTCACAAAGCTTTAATAAAACCGGTGAAAATTCAACTTCATCAACAAATTATTATTTAAATGCATCAAACATCATATTTGGTTATGACACATCGTGGTATTTGTATGGAAGTGATTCCGATAATGCAAAGTTGCGGGTAAAGGCACAAAAGTATCAACCATTTAACAGTGATGCCTTTTTAAAAGATGTGGAATTTGGTGATGTAAATTCTTCGTATATACCACTTATTTCAAATACGTCTATGGGTAGGGGTATTTATTTTTCATCCCTTACCGACAGCAGGGTCAGTGGAAGTCGTACCGTTAATATATCCGGATTTTTGGCGGATGGATACGAAGTTGAACTTTATAAAGACGGACATATTATTGACTTTATTACCAGCAGTCAAAACGGAATGTATGAATTTCGTGATGTGCCGGTTGTGGTTGGGCTTAATGTCTTTACTATTAAGTTTATCAGTCCGTATGGCGAGCAACGGGAGGAAGAAAAGCGAATCTATGTTTCGGCATCATTGGTTGGAAGTGGTGAATTTGAGCTTACGGGCTCCCTTACACAAGACAGCAATGTTTTGTTTGATTTGGATGATGAAAATAAGGATGCATCAAATAATGATGTAAAGTTGAATTTAGAAGGAATTTATGGAATAAGTTCTTCGGTTGCTTTATCTCTTGGCTTTTCACGGCAAAATGAGGTTGTTGATAAGGATGTAATTGGTAATTATATTTCCGCTGGACTTCATTTTGGATTGCCGTTTGGAAGTGTTTCCACATATTGGGCGGAAAATATGGATAATGCAAAAAATGCCTATTCTTTTTCTATGACTAATCAGATTTGGGGATGGACCGTATTTTCAAAATATGATGAATATAATGGAATACATTCTGCACCGTCATATTTTTCCGGTGAATATGCGGATGATATGATGGAATTTCGTTTGAATGGACGGTTTGGTATTCCGTATATTGGAAGTGTTCCAACATATTTAAGATACAGAAAATACAGCCTTTATGATGATGAAGTTTTTGAAACTTTGTATGCCGATGAAAAGGTATTAAGGTTTTCATACCCACTTAAAAAATTAAACCTTGGGTTGGAATATAATTCAACATCTTTGTTTAATGGAAGTGAAATTTCCGATGTATCATTAAAGGGTATTTATAAGGTTGGTATTGCGAACCTTAAAACCGAATATATTTATAACACAAAGCCGAATAAAAGTTCATCAATGTTTTCTTTGCGGTCGGATTTTAAGGCGGATAAATACCTTTCGTATTATACCGAATGGCAACATTCCTATTTGTCGGATGTTGATAACCTTTTGTTTGGTATAAGTAAGAAAACGGACATTGGAAGTTTCAGCTTGGGGGTTTCCTTTGCTTCCTCCTCCGATAGGGCGATACTTCTTAGCTATAATATTGGTTTGTTGGCAAATCAAAAATCGTTTGGTTATTATCCGGATGGGTATAATAATATTACAAGTACTGGTGCAATGAAGCTTCGTACATTTTTGGATAGGAATGCAAATAATCTTTTTGATGATGGGGATGAGTTGTTGGAAAATGTTCGAGTACAGGTTTCATCAAGTAATGGTGGAAAACAGTTTACGGATGCAAATGGAGAATTACTTGTTTCCGGAATGCCGTCTGTGGATTTGACGACGGTTAAGGTTAACACCGATAAATTGGATGATATTTCGTTTGTTCCGGTGATGGAGGAATTTGCAATAATCCCAAGAAATGGTTATTGTCAAAATATTGATATTCCGATTATTCAGGTGTCAGAAGTTGAAGGTGTTGTGTTAGAGGAAAAACGGAAAAAGCTTTTGCCGATGAAGGGAATTGTTATAAAGATTGTAGATGAAGATGGGGTTGAAGTTAAAAAGGCAGTTTCCGAGTCCGATGGAAGTTTTATTATTTCACGTCTTGCCTATGGTAAATATCGGGTTGTTGTTGATGGGGAACAGTTAAAGTTGTTTAAGTTTAAACCGGTAAAAGATATAGAATTGGTTGTTGATGAACCATTTGAATATGTTGATACAATAAAGCTTAAAAAATAAAATCCCCTTTGACGATAAGGAGATTAGTAGGAATGAATGTTTAGATCTTTTTTAAGGAGGTGAATTTTATTCCTCGTCATCTTCCTCAAACTTTGGAGCTTCTTTCTCTTTTTCCTTTTGCTGTTTTTTATCTTCCTTTTCCATAATGCCTTCAATTTTTGCAATGGCTTCATCAGATGGAAGACCAAAGATTGCGGCGTATTCATCGGCAAGACGACCAAGTGCTTGTTCGTAAATTTGTCGTTCGCTGAATGATTGTTCAATTCGGTCGGCACGTTTGTATAGGTCGCGAACAACTTCGGCAACAACCATTGGATCACCGGAATTTATTTTTTCCTCGTATTCCTGTGCCCTTTTGGCCCAAACAATTCTTTTTTGTTGTGGAGATGTTTTCATTATATCAATGGCCTTTTTAATTTCGTATTCGGATGAAAGTTTACGTAATCCAGAAACTTCAATTTTATCAACTGGGATTTTAAGGGTCATTCTGTTTTTCGCAAACAAGATTACAAGAAATTCAATTTTAAGGTCCGCGATTTTTTCTTCGGTTATCTCCTTTACCTGACCAACACCATGTGTAGGATACACAACATAATCGCCAACTGTAATTTCCCATTCGTTTTTTGCCATTTATTACTCCATAAACATTAAAATAAAAATAGTAATAGAATCTTAAAAAATATTACTGTATAATGCAGATTATATCAAAAAACCTTAAATAAGACAAGTTTTTTTTGGATGTGAGGGAAAATGACAGTTTTATATATTATTTTATTAGCGTTTATTCAGGGGATTACTGAATTTTTACCGATAAGTTCGTCGGCGCACCTTCTTATTTTTCCACAGATATTTAATATTGAAGACCAGGGAGTTATTATTGATATTGCCGGACATATTGGTTCATTGTTTGCCGTGTTGTACTTTTACAGGCATGATTTTTCTTTGATTTTGAAAAACTTTTTTAAGGGGGGTGATAATTCATTCCTTTTAAAGCTTGTTTTGGCAACTTTTTCAACTGTGGTTGTTGGGGCGATTTTAGTTTTGTTTAATATTGAATTTCGTAATCCAAAAGTTGTTATTTATACAAGTATTATTTTTGGTTTACTTTTTTATTTGGCTGACAGGTTCGGAAAAAACAGGGATGGTATGGAAAAGCTGACCGTAAAGGAGGCATTTTATATTGGTATGGCACAAATACTTGCCATTATTCCAGGGGTAAGCCGAAGTGGTATAACACTTACCGAAGGTATGTATTTGGGATTGAAAAGAGAAGTTGCATTAAAGTTTTCATTTTTGCTTTCGGTGCCAACAATAATTTTGGTTGGTCTTGGTGGAGCATATAAGTTTATAAAAAGTCCGGAAAGTATTGATGTTTTGCCAATTGTTTTAATGGCACTTTTTTCATTTATATTTTCCCTTTTTGTTATAAAATTTGTTTTGTATTTTGTGAAAAAATGTTCGTTTAAAATATTTGCACTTTATCGGGTGGCATTGGGAATATTTTTATATTTCTATTTAAAATAAACTTGCGACCAAAAGTAAAGTGTGTTATGATTAGAAGGTAATAAGGAGTATTATACTATGAAAAAAAATATATCTTTTTTGGCATTGTCCGTTTTGCTTGCTTCTTGTGTAACAGATAGCAATGTTCCCATACGTTCGGCTACACGACCTGCACCGTATAATGAAACAAATTTTTATGATGCATCGTATGATGATAATAATATGGTTGATGCGGGTATGTATCAACAACCGGTGGTAGAACAACCAAATGTTGCCGATGCCGAACCACAACCAGTTGCGGAAAATAAAACTTCTATGATGGACGAGGTTAATTCCGTTAATGCAACAAACAATGTTGATGTAAATAAGACAAATTTTGGTGTAATGGGAAGTTATAAAATTGGAAATCCATATTTAATTGATGGCGTTTCATATTACCCACATGAAGATTTTGCATACAGTGAAATTGGTATGGCATCATGGTATGGTCCAAATTTCCATGGTGGAAAAACCGCAAATGGAGAAGTTTTTGATGAAAATAAATTTACTGCGGCACACAGAACTTTGCCAATGCCTTGTCTTGTAAGGGTGACAAATTTGGAAAATGGTGTTTCCGTAAATGTAAAGGTTAATGATCGTGGTCCGTATGCAAGAGACAGAATTATTGATTTATCATCCGCAGCGGCAGATGTTTTGGGTATTAAACAAAAGGGTTCTGCACGTGTGAAGGTTGAAATACTTCCAGAGGAAAGTCGTAAATTAAAGGATCTTGCAATTGCATCACAAAATACAGATATTTATCCACCAAATATTGGATATTCATCATTTGCCGTACAACCACAGGCAAAGGTTGAAGAACCAAAGATGGTAAAGGAACCTGGTTTGGATAATGCGGTTTCCGCTGGTCCTGTACCTCAACAACAAGCGGTTGTTGCACCAGCTCCTGTTCCAGCTCCTGCTCCTGCTGTGGCACCTACTTCTTCAAATGCAACTAAGGCTTCTGCTAGTGGTGATTATTTTGTTCAGGTTGCGGCATATTCAACCTATGAAAAGGCCGAAGCATTGAAGGACAAGCTTGTAAATATTGGTACAGTAAAAATATTTAAATCTGTGGTTAATGGAAATACTCTTTATAAGGTTCGTCTTGGCGAATTTGGAACAAAGGAAGAGGCCGAAAAGGCAAGGACTGCTGTAACAAATGCGGGAATTACCGGATCACGGGTAATCCTTAAAGAAGATGGTGCCTTTAAGTGGTACATTAAATAGTAGTCAAGTTTCAATTTCCTTAACTAGTGTAAAAATAAAGCCCTTTTTAAAAGGGCTTTTTCATATAACTTTTATTGATTTTGTTTATTTAGGAGTTTGTTGTATACCACATTATCCCGTACAATATTTGTTGCGATTTTTAATGTTAGGTTTTGGGTATCCTTATTCGGATAAATCGCACGGCAACTGTTCCTTATATTATTGATTGTTTCCGCAGAATTGTTATTGTTTGTTGGGCGATTGTCAACAAATCGGTTCTTTATAATATTTGTTTTTAATGTTGTAATATCCTTTTCCGAAAATATTGATGAGGTGCAAATAAGTGGAACAACACCAGTTTTATTTGTTGAAATGTTTTTTGCATTTAATGTGTCATAGGTTGCAAATTCAATTTCACCGCCGTTTGGAAGGTCAAATGTTTTTGAAATTGTTCCAATTCCGAATGATGGTGTTCCAATAACAACGGCACGGTTTACCCCCTCAAATATAGACGCGAAAATTTCGGCGGGTCCCTTTGTTGTATTATCAATAATTATAACAATAGGAAGGTTGTTTGAAATATCACCAGATTTTGTTGTATAGGTTTGTGTTTCATCTTCCTTTGAATTTGATGCCCTTAATATTTCACGGGAATTGATGAAAAGGTTTGCAGATTCAATTGCTTCATCCGCAAGTCCGTTTATGTTTCCGCGAAGGTCAAGGATAAGTCCGGGCATCTTTTTATTTTTAATTGTATCAAATGATTTTTTCAATTCGCGGGATGAACCCTTTTTGAAATTGTTTATTGTTATAACCGGAATATCATCAACTATTTCAACATTTGTTGATGGGATTGATATTTTGTTTTTTCGTATAAATACCCGTGCCGGAATATTTGAAATATATGGGATATATGTTAGGTACATAATGTCCGTATCGGTACTTGTTAACAAATATTCAATTTGTTCATCGGTAAGGCTTCGTGTAGGGATGTTGTTTATATGCGTTATTAAATCGCCGGTTTTAACATCGGAAAAATATATTGGGGAATCGTTTAAAATACTTAATACTTGAAGTCCGAATGTTGTTTTTCGGTATGTAAAGCCAAGCGAGGTAGAGGCAAGGGCTTCCTTTTTCTTTTGTGTATTTATTGGGTCTGTATAATTTGCGTTTTCATCAAGACTTTTTAACAAATACAATGTCGTTGTATAATAAATTTGTTCTTGGTTGGCATCGGCCATTTTTTTATTATTTTTTCGCAAACTTAATATTGTATTAAGGAGGATGTTTACCCAATTATTTACGTCTTCATCCCCAGTTTTTTTGAAATTACCGATAAGTTTGTAATTTTTATCATATATTAAAATTCGGTTTTCTGTCGTATTCATTTTTAATTGTTCAACGAATCCGGAAAGACCTTCAAGGATTTTATTGGTTATATCCTTATATGATACAGGTTTTACAAAATTTTCGTGTAATGTTTTATAAAGGGTGTTGTAATATTTTTTTGCATCCTCAATTGAAAAATTATCAACAATGTCGGTACCCTTTACCCAATATTCATTTTCGTTGTATGTGTATTTGTCCGCATTTTCCTTTGATATAGGAATTACATCAACGGGACCGAATTTATATTGTATTGGTTTAATGGTTTGTTTTGTATTTGCAAAAACAGAAGAAGGGAGAAGTAATGACAATCCCAAAAATATTTTGTTATATTTCATTTTTCCTCCCCCTTAAACTGAATGACTATTTCATCTGCTTTTTAAACATCAAAAGAGATGATGTTGAAAGCAATGTTGATGAATAAGTTCCAATAATTATACCAAACAACATAACGGATGAAAATCCACGAAGAACTTCACCACCGAAAACAAGGATTGAAAGTACAGCAAATATTGTTGTGATTCCGGTCAAAATGGTTCGTGAAAAAGTTTCGTTTATTGAAAGGTCAATTATTTCAGACAATGACTTGTTCTTATACCTTTTTAAATTTTCACGGATACAATCGTAAATCACAACTGTATCATTGATGGAATAACCCGCAAGTGTTAATAGGGATGCAAGGGTTGTTAAATCAAATTCTATCCTTAAAATAATAATCATACCCAATGCCAAAATAATATCGTGAGCAAGAGAAAGTCCCGCACCAACAGCGAATGGCAATTCAAAACGTGCCCAAATGTATAGAGAGATTGCAAGCACTGATAATAAAACTGCAAATACACTGTTTTTAACCAAATCTGAACCAACCTTTGGGCCAACAATTTGTGTGTTTCTGTATTCTATGGTTGGGCCAAGTGTTTGTTTTACTTCGTTCAACATTATGGCAATTTCTGCTTCGTTTTTATTTCCCCGTGGTAAACGGATTGATAAAAGGTCGCCGGTGGTTCCTTCGGATTGAATTTCAGGGGAAAACTTGTGCAAATCATTTCTGATTTGTTCAATGTTGGCAACACCTTGGGTCTTTACCTCCATCAAAATACCGCCGGAAAAATCAATACCATAATTAAATGGCTTTGTTGCGATTAGGTAAAGTGAGGCAATAACAAATAATCCAGCAATGGTTGTGAATATTTTATTATACTTCATTACGGAAAAATGTGTTTGTATAGGTACAAGTTTTATAAGCTTAAACATTATTTAAAAACCTCTTATTCAATAATTTTTGGAACTGTAAAAAATTCACCTTCATCATCAGGAGCAGGTGCATTTTTAAGGATTTCTTCCCTTGTATTTTCCATTCTTACGGTATCAACACGTTTTGGAAGTGAATGTTCGTTTACGGAAATCAAAGGTTCAACACCGTCAACGTTTACATCGTCAAGTCCTTCAATCCATTCAATAACGTTTTCAAGTTCAGGTATCATCTTTTCGGCAAGTTCATCAGGCATTCCTATACGAACAAGTTTTGCATTTTTTTTGATTTTTTCTTTTGTAAAGTACATAGCAATTCCTCTTTTTTATACATTGAATATTAGCATTATTCAGTTTTATTAGTCAAGTATTGATTAAAAAGAAAAGTAAATTATCAAATTGATTTTGTTTATAAAATTTTTTGTTTGTGTAAATTTTAATTTTTTCTCTTGCAAAACATAAAATAATTATGTATATTATTTCCTGTTTTGCGGGTGTAGCTCAATGGTAGAGTTCCAGCCTTCCAAGCTGGCCGTGAGGGTTCGATTCCCTTCACCCGCTCCAAGTTTTAGGGGGAAGATGATGGCTTTTGTTATCATCTTTTTTTTTGTTTTGAAGGAATAGATTATGAATACATATAAGAAAAAAGTACTTATTTATAATGATAATGGTGTTTTTGATATTAGTAATTTGAAAAACTCGTTGAAAAATCATTTTATTAAACACGATGTTTCGGTTGATACAATCAATGCAAGGGAGCTTTTAGCAAAACAAAAGCTTAATAATGAAGAAGTTGTTGCATTTTTTATGCCGGGTGGAATTGCAAATGAGTATTACAAAAAATTGTTTGGTGAAGGAAACAAAATTATTCAAGATTATGTAAATTTGGGTGGAACATATTTTGGAATTTGTGCCGGTGCATACTATGCGTGTAAAAATGTTGAATTTGAAACGGAAATTCCAGAATCTAGGCTTTCTATGAATTATGGACTTGATTTGGTGAATGGTGTTGCAAGGGGTACTATGTATAAAGAATTTGATATATTACCTTTTTCCAAAAGGCCAGAATCGGTTGCCGTTGTTAAGTTAAAAGGTAAAAAGTTAATGTCAAATTATGCGGCCATATATCATGGTGGTCCATTTTTTGATGAATTTGGTGAAGATTGCAAAGTTTTGGCAAATTATTGCTGTGATAGCAAAAATGAATATCCGGCGATTATGTCGCTACCTTATGGTGATGGAAATGTGATTCTTTCGGGTGTGCATTTTGAAACAGGTGCGGACGATTTGGAAACTTTGAAACCATATCTTTATAAAAATAAAAGCTATATGGAATTATTGAAAAATCTTAAAAAGGGTGAAAAGGCCCGCAAAAAATTATTTAAAAGTCTTATGACGAAAATAATGTAAAATATTTAAAAATAACTTGCTTTTTTTAAATAATTTCTATACAATATGGCGCATGTGATTTTAAATCAGGGGATTCCTGATGACAATCCTTTGGCAAAAACTGTTAATATAAACTTAAAAGGAGCTATAATATGGCAAAAGAAACATATGTAAGAACAAAGCCCCATGTAAACATTGGTACTATTGGCCATGTTGATCATGGTAAGACAACAACAACTGCTGCTATTACAAAGTTCTTTGGTGAATTCAGAGCTTATGATCAAATTGATAATGCACCAGAAGAAAAAGCACGTGGTATTACTATTAACACATCTCATGTTGAATATGAAACAGACAAGAGACACTATGCTCACGTTGACTGTCCAGGGCATGCCGATTATGTTAAGAACATGATCACTGGTGCTGCTCAAATGGATGGTGCTATTTTGGTTGTTTCAGCTGCTGATGGTCCTATGCCTCAAACACGTGAACACATCCTTCTTGCACGTCAAGTTGGTGTTCCAGCAATCGTTGTATTCTTGAACAAATGTGATATGGTTGATGATCCAGAAATGCTTGAACTTGTTGAAATGGAAGTTCGTGACCTATTGACAAAATATGGTTTCCCTGGTGATACAACTCCAATCATTCGTGGTTCTGCTCTTTGTGCTTTGGAAGATACAAACAAAGAACTTGGTGAAGATGCAATCCGTAAGTTGATGGCTGCTGTTGATGAATTTATTCCAACTCCAGATCGTCCACTTGATAAACCATTCTTGATGCCAATTGAAGACGTTTTCTCAATTTCAGGACGTGGTACTGTTGTTACAGGTCGTGTTGAAACTGGTGTTGTTAGAGTTGGTGATGAAGTTGAAATTGTTGGTATTAGACCTACAACAAAAACAACTGTTACTGGTGTTGAAATGTTCCGTAAACTTCTTGATGAAGGTGAAGCTGGTGATAACATTGGTGTTCTTCTTCGTGGTACAAAGAAAGAAGAAGTTGAACGTGGACAAGTTCTTGCAAAACCTGGTACAGTTACACCACACAAGAAATTTGAATGTGAATGCTATATTTTGACAAAAGAAGAAGGTGGTAGACATACTGCATTCTTGTCAAACTATCGTCCACAATTCTATTTCAGAACAACTGATGTTACAGGTGCCGTAGTTCTTCCAGAAGATGTGAAGATGGTTATGCCTGGTGATAACGTAAGAATGACAGTTGAACTTATAACATCTGTTGCTATGAGTGAAGGTCTTCGTTTTGCTATCCGTGAAGGTGGTAGAACAGTTGGTGCTGGTGTTGTTTCAAAGATTATTGAATAACATTGGTTTTTCAGCTTAGATACAAGGAACCTCCCGTTTGGGAGGTTTTTTGTTGTATTGTTTTATTTTGTTTTTGCTTTTTTATAAAGAATCAGATAAGCTTTTTGTGAAAGTAAAGGGTTTTAGTTATGGCATTTGATAAAGCGTTTATAGAAAGTATAAGGGACAGAATTTCAATAGTTGATGTTATTTCACGATATGTTCCACTCACAAGAAAAGGTAAGGAAAATTGGGGATGTTGTCCGTTCCATACGGAAAAAACAGCTTCGTTTTCGGTAAGTGAGGATAAAAATTTTTATCATTGTTTTGGTTGTGGTGCGCATGGTGATGTAATAACTTTTATTATGCAAACGCAACATCTTTCTTTTATTGAAGCGATTGAAAAGCTTTGTCATGATGCGGGGATTCCAATTCCTGTGGCGACGGAAGAACAGAAACGTCGGGATAAGGAATCACATGATCTTTATGAAGTATTGCAAATGGCGGCGGATTATTATAAGGAAAAACTTTTTTCGGATGAAGGAATGGTTGGACTTGAATATTTACGAAAACGTCAATTATCCGATGAAATGATTGCAAACTTTCATTTGTGTTATGCACCGGCGGGACGTGATAACCTTATTCAATATTTAAAGGGGAAGGGGGTTCCGTTAAAGCTTATCCTTGATGCTGGGCTTGCCCGTGTAAGTGATAGAACTCATACACCGTATGATTATTTTCGTGAACGGGTTTTGTTCCCGATTACGGATTCACGGGGGCGAATTATTGCTTTTGGCGGACGTATTATGATAAAGGATGATAGTCTTCCAAAGTATCTAAATTCACCAGAATCATTAGTGTTTTCAAAGGGACGAAACTTGTATGGGCTTGCCCAAGCACGAATTGCCGCCATAGAAAGCAAGCAAGTTATTGCAACAGAAGGATATATGGATTGTATATCATTGCACCAGTTTGGTTTTAAAATGGCGGTGGCTCCTCTTGGTACGGCTATAACCGAAATGCAAATAGAATTATTATGGAAATTAGCTCCGGAGCCAACACTTTGTTTTGATTCCGATGGTGCAGGAAGAAAGGCGGGGATAAGAGCTGCATTAAGGGTTCTTCCTATACTTAAACCTGGGTATTCGTTAAGGTTTTGTTTGCTTGAAGGAGCAAAGGATCCGGATGAATTTTTACATGCCTATGGTCATGAAAAATTTCAGGAAGTTCTTGATTCAAAATGTATTTCTTTGTCAGATATTTTGTGGATGTATTTTACCTCTGACAGAGATGTAAAAACTCCGGAACAACGGGCTGGATTGGAAGAAGATATAAAACGGGAACTTTCTCGGGTGAAAAGTGAAAGTATTCGCAAATTTTATTTGGATGAATTTAATCAGCGGATGAGGAGACAATATTCAAAACTTGCCAGTGTGAAAAAAACTGTTATTCCAAAGGCAAATCCAGAAAATTTGAATGAAAAAATGATTTTGGCTTTTTCAATTGCCTATCCAAATTTGTTTGCAAAGTTTTTGGAAAGTGGTAAGAAAATAGAACTTTCACATCCGGTTTATAAGAAGATTTTTGATGAAGTTATACGGGAGGTTTCGGTTAATCCGCATACCAGAGAAACAATTTTACGGTACCTTAATGATAAGGGATTTAATCCACAGGTTCTTTTGAAATTTGAAATTGAATCTTTGGTTAAAAATCCGGAGGAAGCATCAAAGCTTTTGGATGAAAAAGTTTTGCGGTTTGATTTGGAAAAATTGGAGACGGAATTTAAGGATTTGAATGTTCAACTTTTGACGGTTTCAGGAGATGAAGTTGAGAAGGTTCGTGAAAAAATTCAGGCTGTGAAATCGGAAATGCAAAATATAAAGGATAAGTTGGAGGAAGTTTAGGTTATGATGGTGATGAAAAAGTCAGAATTTCTTGAAATGCTTTGTCTTTTTGATGAAAAGATTGGTCCGAAAAAATCTGAACTTAATTATAAAAATCCGTATACCTTTGCGGTGGCGGTGTTGCTTTCAGCACAGGCGACCGATAAGTCGGTGAATATTGCGACAAAGGATTTGTTTGAAGTTGCCGATAATCCACGGGCGATGGTTGAACTTGGGCTTTTGGAAGTTAAAAAGTACATCCGGACAATAGGACTTTTTAATGCAAAGGCAAAGCATATTATTGAAATGTCGGAAATGCTTATTTCTGATTTTAATGGCGAACTTCCACGGACGCGTGAAGATTTGATGAAGCTTTCAGGGATTGGAAGAAAGTCGGCGAATGTTATTTTGAATGAACTTTATGGTGAACCAACCATTGGTGTGGATACGCATGTTCTTCGTCTTGTGAAACGGCTTGGGCTTATGGGGGATGAATTTAAGACACCGGAGGAGGTTGAAGCGGAACTTGACCGGATTATTCCGGAAAAATATAAACCATTTATTTCAAATTATTTGGTTTTGTTTGGACGGTATGTTTGTCGGGCGAAAAATCCAAAATGCGATGAATGTTATATGAAAAAATTTTGTCAGTTGCTAAAAAAGTAAATTTTTTTTCAAAATTTATAACTTTTTCTTGTAGTTTTTAAAGTTCTATTTTATATTTATGTGTAATTGTAAAAAATCTTTAAAATTTATGGAGAGTATTTATGTTTTCATCACTTACTGGACTTTTTTCGTCGGACCTTGGAATTGACCTTGGTACCGCAAATACACTTATTTATATGAACGATAAAGGAATTGTCCTTAACGAGCCTTCGGTTGTTGCGATTTGCGAGGAAGAACGTGGTCGTAAGGAGATTTTGGCAGTTGGTGAGGAAGCAAAAAAAATGCTTGGTCGTACACCTGGAAATATTCAGGCTATTCGTCCTTTGAAGGATGGTGTTATTGCCGATTTTGAAGTTGCCGAAGCAATGATTAAGTATTTTATTCAAAAGGTTTTAAATCGTAAGGCGTTTACATTCCCACAAGTTGTGATTTGTGTTCCATCTGGTTCAACAGCGGTGGAAAGACGTGCGATTCAGGAGTCCGCAGAAGTAAGTGGTGCAAGAAAGGTTTATTTGATTGAGGAACCTGTGGCTGCGGCGATTGGTGCGGGACTTCCTATTGGTGAACCTACTGGTTCTATGGTTGTTGATATTGGTGGTGGTACAACAGAGGTTGCCGTACTTTCACTTGGAGGTGTTGTGTATGCAAGATCTGTTCGTGTTGCCGGTGATAAGATGGATGAGGCAATTATAAATTATGTTCGTCGTAATCATAACCTTTTGATTGGTGAACGTTCAGCCGAAATTATTAAAAAAGAAATTGGTTGTGCCGTTCCAGATGCAAGCAACGGTGAAGGTCGTTGTATTGAAATTAAGGGACGTGATTTGATGAATGGTATTCCAAGGGAGCTTGTTTTGAACGAAGCACAAATTGCAGAGGCATTACAAGAACCAGTTCGCGAAATTATTGAGGCGATTAAGACAGCTCTTGAAAATACTGCTCCTGAACTTGCTTCTGATATTGTTGATAAAGGTATCGTTCTTACCGGCGGTGGTGCATTTTTAAGAAACCTTGATTTCGTTATAAGACGTGCAACGGGGCTTCCTGTTTCAATTGCGGATAATCCATTGCTTTGTGTTGCACTTGGTACAGGTAAGGTTATAAAGGATATTAAACATTACAGAAATATTCTTTCATCAATGTACTAATAAAAATATTATTATAAAATAAAATCCCCTTTGTGTTTCATTGGGGATTTTTTTGTATTTCAGTTGCGATGGATAAAAAGACTTCCGGTGAAAGCTCCTCCGCCCGTGATGTTTCCTTTATTTTAAGTTTTTCAAATGTCATTGCCATTTGTTCTGGCGTTGCAAACAGAGGTTTAAGTGTGGACCGAATCATTTTCCTTCGTTCGGAAAATACCTGTTTTACGACCTCTTCGGTTTTTAAAAGTAATTCTTTTTCTGGTTGGTTGCTGTTGGATATAAATTCAACAATGCATGATGTTATTTTTGGTGGTGGAGTGAAACAAGTCCGTGGAACCTTAAATAAAATTCGTGTTTTATTTGTTAATCCGGCCATTATGGATATTCTTCCGTAATCCTTTGTATGTGGATGTGCGGTTATTCGTTCGCCAACTTCAAGTTGGTACATAAGTGTCATTGAGTTTATAATGTCGGCATTATAAAACCATTGTATGGTGAGTGGAATTGAAACATTGTATGGAAGATTTGCACAAATACGGAAGTCGCAATTTGGGGCATAGGTTTCCTTTAATTCCCGAAAATTAATTTTAAGGGCGTCGCCTTCAATTATTTCAAGCCTGTCGCCATAGGTTTCCTTTAATTCATTCAAAATACCAATTGCACGTGTATCAAGTTCAATGGCAATAACCTTTTTGGCATTGTTTTTTAATAGGGCGCGTGTAAGTCCGGCCGGTCCGGAACCAACCTCTACCACAACGGAATTTTGAATATTGGGAACGGATTTTGCGATACGGTCAGTCAAATTTAGGTCAAGGATGAAGTTTTGACCCAATGATTTTAGCGCCCTTAATTCATATTTGTTTATGAAATCGGAAACGGAAGGAAGGTTGTCATAATATTTTTCGGTCATAGTTGTAAATTTATTTTGTATTATTTTCTTATTTATGTTATCATATCTTATGTATTTTTAATATAAAAGGAGAAAATTATGAAATTTAAAAATGACTTGGGACGTTCAATGTTTGAAATGGTCCTTTACCTTGGTTTAATCGTTGTTATTACAACATCAACAATAAGCATGTATTCTGAATCCGTTGAAAAAACACGAAATATTCAGGCAGATAGCCAGATTGAAGATATTCAGGAAAAGGTTAATTTGTACTATCTTGGCCGTCCATTCCCTTCTACCGGTCAAATTGAAACAGTTTTGCAAACAAAGCTTGGTAATCAAATAAACCTTGTTGATCCATGGGGTTCAAAGATTACAGTTTATGCAAACAAGACCGGTGCCGGTACTGGACTTTTGGAGGATCCTTACTTTGGTATAAAGTTTTCAAATTTGGATAAGAAAAGATGTATAAATGTTTCAAATCTTTTCATTCAAAAGGGTGCCGTAACGGTTGAAGTTAATGAAACAAAGAAAAATACATCCTTTACAATCAGCGATGCCGCAAAAAGTTGTACAAAGGATGGTGCAACAAATACCGTTCAGGGATTCTTTAAAAAAGATTAAATATAAGAAAAAACTTGATTTTTTTTGAAGGGTGGTGTATCTTTACATCACCTTTCTGTTTGATAGATTCTTTTTTATATGTAAGGAATTATTTTCAGACGGATGATTCAAAGGATTTTAACATAGGGTTAAAATTTAAAAATAACACCTTTGAAATGAACCCATAAGGAGTATAAATATGGCGTTTTACGAAACTGTTTTCGTTTTGAGACAAGATTTAACTTCACAACAAGTTGAAGATATTTCTAAGGATTTCAAAAAGATACTTTCTGATGGTAATGCAAAATTACTTAAAGAAGAAAACTGGGGACTTCGTTCTCTTGCTTATAAAATCAAAAAAAATAAAAAGGGACATTATGTTCTTTTGGAAACTGAGGCTTCTGCCGATGCAATTTCTGAATTTGAAAGAAAGTTGGGTTTAAGCGAAAATGTTTTAAGATTTATGACAATTAAGCTTGAAAAACCAAGTGAAGGTCCTTCACCAATACTTTCACAAAAAGATACAAGAGATGAAAGGAAATAAATAAAATGGCTATTCAAGAAAGAGTTATGAGAAAGAAAAATGATCCTTTAAAATCAGTTAATATTGATTATAAAGATGTAAAACTTCTTAGAAAATTTATTTCTGAACGTGGTAAAATTGTTCCAAGAAGAATTTCTGGAACTTCTGCTAAAAATCAAAGACAATTGGCTAATGCAATTAAACGTGCAAGATATATTGCTTTGTTGCCATACGTTGCAAATAATGATTAGGAGATAAAAATGGAAGTTATTTTATTAGAAAAAATTGGTAAACTTGGTCATCTTGGTGACAAGGTTAATGTAAAAGATGGTTATGCAAGAAATTTCCTTATCCCAACAGGTAAAGCATTAAGAGTAACAAAAGCAAATTTGGAAATGTTTGAAGCTCGTAAGGCTGAACTTGCAAAGGCAAGTGAGGAAGCAAAGAAAGTTGCATCTGTTCTTTCTTCTAAAATTAAGGGAAAATCTTTTGTTGTTATAAGACAAGCTGGTGATACAGGTCATCTTTATGGTTCTGTTTCAACACGTGATTTGTCTGCTGTGTTAAAGGCTTCTGGTGCTGATGTTGATTATACAAAAATCACTATTGATACACCAATCAAAGAAATTGGTATTTACGAAGTGAAGGTTGCTTTGCACCCAGAAATCATTGACACAATAAAGGTTAATGTTGCAAGATCAGAAGAAGAAGCAAAGGTTGCCGAAGTTAATGCAGAAAAGGCACGTAAGCTTGCCGAAGAAAAAGCTCTTAAAGCAAAGGCCGAAGAAAAGGCTGCTAAGGAAGCAAAGGAAGCTGCTCTTCATGCTGAAAAGACAGAAGAAAAGAAGGAAGAAGAAGCAAATGCTTAATTTTCTTTTTATTCATCAAATTTCGCCCATTGGATTTTTCCGTGGGCGATTTTTTTGTGGTGTGGGTTTGGATGGTTTGTTTTTCTTTTGTTTGATGATTGGGATGAATGGTTGGGGAGTGGATGACAGACTGGTGAGTGTATGACAACCGGAGGGACAGACGATGTCTTCCATTTAGGCTTTAATAGTGTGATACTTTACAGATGTTTTTACATTCCGACCACACCGATTTCTACCTTTGAAGCTTTCATGCCGACAATCCCTATACAAATTTTTTGTAAAGTGAGAATAAAATCATTTACTTATATTCAAAAAAGTGATACAATAGGGAAAGATTTAGACAGAGAAAGGAAAGAAAATGTCTAGACAAAATAGACGAATCGGGGGGGGGTACACCTGCTTGCATAGTTTCATTTAATCGTTGCAACCCATTGAAAAAGCTTATGAAAGCTTCGTTGAATTTTCTTGTTTTATTTTCATTTATATTTTGTGATGTATCAAGTGTAGTCCTTGCCGGACGAGGAGGTAGAAGTGGTGGTGGAGCCAAGAAAAGAGCTAATCGTTCGTCAATGCGACCTTCTGTTCGTGTGTCAAACAGGGGCGGTTCGGTGTCGGCAAAGTCCGATGTAAATACAACTTCGTCAAATGTTGCGGTTCAACCGCAGGCTGTGGCTCAACCTGTGGTACAGCCAAGCGTGGCGACGGCTCCGGTTGTTGTACAGGCACCTTCGGTTCAGGAGTCAAGTACCAATTCCAATGTTAGCAAGCGTTCCGGTGAAAGCGAAAGAATTACAAAGGCCCGCGAAAATTTGGTGGCAAAAATTGATGACGTGAAAAATAAATGTAGCGGTATTGCCAGTGGGCTTAGATCCCTATATGGATTTACTGGTACCGCGATGGCTATGGGTGCTGTTACTACAATTGCATCTGGTACTTCTTTGGCGGTGCAAGTTGTAAGAGATAAAAAAGCGAAAAAGGAGGCAAATGTTGCACAGGGGGAAACTGCCGGTGGGACAACCACTGTCAGTGGAAGTACGGAAAATACAGAAAACGACAAAGGTAATACTAAGGACAATGGAGGTGGAGGAGATACCAATAGTAGTAAGAATAGAATAACGAATTTATCTACTGGCCCTGTACTCCTTTCGGGTGTGTCTACTGTGACATCGGCGGTGTCGGCGGTTAATTCCAATAAGGCGAAGAAAAGTGCGGCAAGTGTTGCCGGTGATATGTCGGATTGTAATTCTGCACTTAAAGCCCTTAAACTTGCGAAAAGTAAGTTTGAAATGATTCTTGATGAGGAAGAAGTGTACGATGATGACGCTCAACTTTCACGGGCTGGTACAGTGCTTTCCGCTTGTCAAAGTTATGATGATGGCAATATTGATACTGTTAAAAAGATGATGAATGTTTCAACCGGTGTTGCGGGTGTTGGTACAGCCGTAAGCTTGGTTGGTACAGCAACTGCAGTGGTTGGTGTTGCAAAATCAATCAAAGGGCAAGATGATAAAAAGTTGAATAAGATATCAAAGATTGCAACGGGTGCGACGGCGGCGACTGGTGCTACGACCGGTGTGATAGGTGGTATTGCCCAAAGTAAGGCGAAAAAGGATTTTGATTCAGCACAACGGTGTGAGTCTGTCCTTCGGAATATTTAAAACTTTTCTTCTTTTTTGATTGGATGGGAGTGGTTGTCGCCACTCCTTTTTATGGACTGGTTGTGGTTTGTGAGAGGTGTGAATGGTGAGTTTAAGGGTCCTGTTTTAGGAAATAGGCTTTGTGTGAATTGGAAACTGGTGTGGAGGTCAGAATGATTGGGGCGTTCTTATGGAAAGAGTGGTAGGTTGTGTGTCTGTCATCCTGAATCTATGATATGAGGAGTTGATTGTGTGTTCGTCATCCTGAACTCGTTTCAGGATCTTTTGTGAGAATCGTGAGGCAAAAAAATTCCGAAATGAATCTGGAATGACACTATTTAATGTTTTGAAAAACTATCTTTTTCTTGATGATTTGGATTTTTTGCTTACTTCATTTTCATCGGAAACGGCCCAAACAAAGCTTATCACCCAAAAAAGGAACGTCCAACCCAAAAATAAATTAAGTACAAAAATTCCCGGAAAAATGTTTCTTTTAGTACGCAAAAATTGATGGGAGAAAGTATACAATAAAAAGAATAATCAAAAATATAAATGCAAAAAGAACGTCTATTTATAAATCCATTTTGAAACTTGGTGGCGCCCCCCAGACTCGAACTGGGGACCTGCGGATTATGATTCCGTCGCTCTAACCAACTGAGCTAGGGCGCCAAAGCTTGTTTTATGGTACTATATTCCGTTCATAAAGTCAACAATTTTTGGAAAAAAGTTGAATGGAAGGAAGAAGCCTATTCAAAGACTAGGGAAAGGGGATAAATTTGGAGTTAGGTTAATGGTTATAAAAGTATGGAATGTTTAAGCAAATTTTGTTTGGAAAAACTTTAAAATTCAAGTCTTATTTAGGACTAACGGCAGAACTAATAGGCGGACAAATAATAGAAAGTACAATAATTAAAACACCGCAGGGAAGATTCTACCAAAGTGGGTTGAAAAAGCTATGTTTCTTTTTTCCTGTTTTTGAATATAGCAGTTGCAGTTTAAGAAAATATTCTGTAATATTAAGTGGTAAAAAATGAAAGGCAAAAAATGTCAAAAGGAATTATTTATATTTTTACAAATGATGCAATGCCGAATTTTATAAAAATTGGAATCACAACAGATTTAGAAAGAAGGCTAAGAGAACTTGATACGACGGGAATACCGTTGCCTTTTCGTTGTCATTATGCAATAGAAATTGAAGATTATGATAAAAAGGAAAGATTTATACACGATGCTTTTGCAGATCACAGAATAAGGCAGAATAGGGAATTTTTCACTTTGGCTCCGGAAAGAGCTGTGTCTATGTTGA
Organism: Alphaproteobacteria bacterium; assembly: GCA_016297965.1. GTDB lineage: Bacteria > Pseudomonadota > Alphaproteobacteria > Rs-D84 > CACZYB01 > CACZYB01. The sequence continues at coordinate 111,443 of JAEDDP010000001.1, forward strand.
AAGCTATTGGAGGCAAGGAGGTTCAATTCGGAAATAATGAAATGATTGATGAAGAAGGTAATGTTGTTGATGATAATAAAACAGAAAAAAAATTGCGTTCTGCATTTACATTTTCAGGAGCAAAAATTCCGGTAGGTTCTGAAATTTCCTTTACAAGGGATGAAAATAAAAAGGCAAAAGTTATTTCTGATAAAAAGGTTGAATATGAAGGAAAAGAGTATTCTTTGAGCCTTTTGGCACAAAGCTTGTTTGAACAAATAGGGTATCACTGGAAGTCTGTGCAAGGTCCGGCATATTTTAAATATGATGGGGAAATTCTTTCTGATAGAAGGACTAGATTGGAAGAAGAAAATAGTGGAGATGATGCGGAGTAGGGGCTTTGATTGTCATCTGGAAATATGAAAAAGGAATGGGTTTAAAGAGGTGGATTTCGGTTTGAATTGTTTCTTGATTTTTATGCTATATTCCTTTATATTTACAGGTAGAAAAAACAGAATCGTTTGGAGTTTTAAGTGGATAGACAATCAAAAAATGTAAGTGGAGATTTCCTTCGTAAGCCACCGGCAAGTGTTGAAGCAGAACAGGCGGTGTTGTCGGCGATTATTACAAATAATAAGGCATTGGAACGAGTTTCGGAATTTCTTCGTCCGGAACATTTTGTTGAGGTGATGCACCAGAAAATTTATGATGCCTGTCTTCGTTTGATTGAAAAGGGGCATTTGGCGGATACCATTACATTGAAGAATTATTTGGAAAGTAATGGAACTTTGGATATGGCAGGCGGTGTTGAATATCTTTCCCAACTTGCCAGCTCGTCAATTTCTATTGTAAATGCCTATGATTATGCAAAGCTTGTATATGAATGTGCCCTTAAAAGGAACCTTATTGAAATAGGTACAGATATTGTGAATGATGCCTTTGGTGGGTCAAATGGCGATAGTGAGATTTCCGCCGCAAGTCAGATTGATAAGGCGGAAGGACAGCTTTATTCCCTTGCAACATTGGGGGAAACACAAAGTGGTCCGTCATCGTTGGAAATGACCCTTAGGAACTCTATGCAAACAATTGAGGAAGCTTATCGCGCCGATGGTTCAATTTCCGGAATTTCAACGGGAATTAAGGATTTGGATAAAAGCCTTGGTGGATTTCATCCGTCCGATTTGTTGATTGTTGCTGGACGTCCAGGTATGGGAAAGACCGCGTTTGCTTTGAATCTTGCCGTAAATGTTGCAAATGAAGTGCTTAATCATCGTGGACCGGAAAAGTTGCAGGGGCCAGTTCTTTTTTGTTCCCTTGAAATGTCGGCGGATCAGCTTGCATCCCGTATTTTGTCATTTGAAGCGGAAGTTAATGGTAATAAAATCCGAAATGGAAGTATAAATGAGGAGGAATTTAACAGACTTGTTGAATTTCAGCGCGCACTTAAAGATCTTCCAATATTTATTGATGATACGCCGGATATTACCGTTCCGATGATAAGGGCGAGGGCAAGACGTTTGAAACGGCAGTCCGGTGCGCTTTCCCTTATTGTGATAGACTATGTTCAGTTGTTGAATTCACCGGGTGGAAGAAAGTCCGATAACCGAGTTCAGGAAATTTCGGAAATAACCAGAGGGCTTAAAATCCTTGCAAAGGAATTGGATGTGCCGGTTATTGCCTTGTCCCAGTTGTCGCGACTTGTTGAACAACGTGATGATAAGCGACCACAGCTTGCCGATCTTCGTGAATCCGGATCTATTGAGCAGGATGCTGACTGTGTTATGTTTGTATATCGTGAGTCGTATTACCATAACAAGACCCGTCCGATTGATGCGGATGTGACAAGTCAGGAATATATTGCATGGCAGAAAAAGGCGGAACGAATTGAAAATATGGCGGAAATTTTGATTGCAAAGCAACGTCATGGTCCAACGGGGGATGTAAAAGTTTCCTTTGTTGGGGAATATTTCAAGTTTGGTGATTTTTATGATGGAAAAATAGAAGGATAATTTATTATGCAAAAATTTGTGATTGCTTCGGCGAATGAAAATAAAATAAAAGAATTTCAGGAAATGTTGAAACCTTTTTCTGTAAGGGTGGTTCCATATAAAACCCTTATCAAAGACGAAAACTTTGAAATAGAGGAAACAGGAAAAACATTTGAAGAAAATGCAAAGTTGAAGGCGGAAACTATCTGTGAAAAAACGGGTCTTCCTACATTTGCAGATGACAGTGGTTTTTGTGTGAAAAGTTTGAATGATTTTCCGGGACTTTATTCGGCACGATTTGCCAATGAAGTTGGTGGTTATGATAAGGCATTTGAGGAAATAAAGAACAGATTGAATGGAAAGTGTAGTGAGGCGCAATTCGTTTGTGTTATTGCATTTGCCAGAAAGGGTGAAAAGACCTTGACCTTTAAGGGGATTTGCAATGGGTTTACGGTATTTCCTCCACGTGGTGAAAATGGTTTTGGGTATGATTCAATTTTTGTTCCAAATTCGTATGGACTTACATTTGCGGAAATGACAGATGAGGAAAAAAATTCAATAAGTCATAGGTTTGTTGCAACATCAAAATTCCTTAAATTTATGGAAGAATTGAAAAAAGAACAGGAAAGTAAAAAGAGTGTAAAGGAAGATAGCCCAGTTAAAAAAGTTGCAAAAAGGGTTGTAAAGGAAAAGGTTCAGGTTGTGGAAGATGTCATTATTGCCAAATCGGATACACAGCCAGAAATTGTTTCTGATGATGTTTTTCAGGTTGAAGTTGATGAAAAGTTTGATGCTCCGGAAGTGCCTTTTTCAAGTGTAGATGATGCAAAAAATTAGTATTTATTTACATTTTCCATTTTGTTTGAAAAAATGCAATTATTGCGATTTTGTAAGCTATCCTTGTTTAGGTGATGTTGCCGATTTGTCGGATTATTATATTCGGGAATTGGAGCTTTATTCAAAATTTGTTGGGCGTCGGCTGGTTTCAAGTATTTATTTTGGTGGTGGGACGCCTTCGCTTATGTCCCCAGAGATAATTGAAAAAATTATAGAAAAAATTTATTCAAATTTTGATGTGGCAGGTGATGTTGAAATAACATTGGAAGTTAATCCAAAGACTGTGAATGAAGCAAAGTTAAGGGGCTTTTTTACCGCTGGGGTTAACAGGTTATCCATTGGAATACAATCGTTTGATGATGATGAATTAAGTTTTTTGGGACGGGTGCATTCGGCGGATGATGCGTATAATTGTTTGAATATGGCAAGAAAATATTTTGATAATATAAGTTGTGATTTTATTTATGCTCTTCCCAATCAAATGTTTGAAAAATGGTGTGCGAATCTTGAAAAAATAAAGACTTTGGATGTGAAACATTTATCACTTTATGAATTGATAATTGAACCAAAAACGCCGTTATTTAATATGGTGAAAAGTGGTAAAATTTTGCCAGTTAATGAAAGATTGGCGGGAAAAATGTTTGAATATACAAACAAAACTTTGCGACATATTTTTCCACAATATGAAATTTCAAATTATGGAAAGGTTGGTTTTGAAAGCAGGCATAACCTTAATTATTGGAATGGTGGTGATTATTTGGGTATTGGTGTTAGTGCCAGTGGTCGTATTTGTTTGGATGGAAAATTTTTTATAACGGAAAATCCAGTTTCGGTTGATGGGTGGAAAAAAAATATTGATTTGGGAGCTTTGGCTGTTCGTCCACTTTCACGGAAAAAGCGGGCAGAGGAATTTTTAATAATGGGACTTAGGAAAAATAAGGGAATTGATTTTGGTGAATTTAAACAAAATTCCCATTGTGATTTTTTTGATGTTGTGAATGAAGATAAGGTTAATATTTTGGTGGGGCAAAAATACCTTTTACTTTCAAAGCGTGGGATAAGGACTTCGGTTCGTGGAAGAAGTGTGTTGGATGCAATTTTAAGGGAAATTGTTAAATAAATATTGCAAAAATAAGTTTATGGCCTTCAAAAGAAGGCTTTTTTAATTCTTCCTTGCTTTATATTATAAAATTTTATATGATGATTTATCATAATTTAATAGAGGATATATTGATATGACAAAAGAAAAAGTTCTTATTACTTCGGCACTTCCATACGTGAATGGTCTTCCACATTTGGGACATTTGGTTGGTTGTTTGTTGCCAAGTGATATTTATGCAAGGTTTAACCGTTTGATGGGAAATGAAGTACTTTATATCGGAGGTACAGATGAACATGGTACACCATCCGAACTTGGTGCAAAAAAGGAAGGTGTGGATGTTTATGACTATACAACAAAATATCACAATATTCACAAGGATATTTATGAAAAATTTAATCTTTCATTTGATTATTTCGGACGTACTTCGTCAAAGGAAAATACAGAAATAACCCAAGAAATTGCACGTGAACTTTTTAAAAATGGTTATATAGAAGAACGTGAAGTGGAGCAAGTTTTTTCCGTGGATGATAATATGTTTTTGCCCGATAGGTATATTGTTGGAACTTGTCCTTACTGTGGTGCGACAAATGCAAGGGGCGATCAATGTGAAAGTTGTACAAAGGTGTTGGACCCAAAGGATTTGATTGATGCACGGTCCGCAGTTAGTGGAAGTACAAATTTGGAGGTACGAAAGACAAAGCATCTTTACCTTAAACTTTCAAAATTAAGTGATAAGGTTCGTAGTTGGGTTAATACAAGAAAGTGGAACAAGCTTACATTGGGGATTGCCAATAAATGGCTTGATGAAGGGTTAAGCGACAGGTGTATTACCCGTGATTTAAAGTGGGGAATTCCCGTTCCAACAGATGTTTTTCCGGATATGAAGGACAAGGTCTTTTATGTTTGGTTTGATGCACCGATTGGCTATATTTCCATTACAAAAGAATTGCTTGGGGATGGATATAAAAATTGGTGGCTTAATTCGTGTGGTGCGGATAAGGTTCGGTATGTTGAATTTATGGGAAAGGATAATGTTCCGTTCCATTCCGTTATGTTTCCGGCAACCCTTATTGGTGCGAATGAAGACTATAAAAAAGTTGATACATTAAAGGGATTAAGTTATTTGAACTTTAATGGTGGAAAGTTTTCAAAGTCGGCACACAGGGGAATTTTTGCTGATTCCGCGATTGAGGAATTTCCGGCCGATTATTGGAGATATTGGCTTATTAAAAATGCTCCGGAAACGGATGATACCGATTTTTCATTTGAACGATTTGCAGAGGAAATTAACAAGGATTTGAATGATGTCCTTGGCAATTTCATTCTTCGTGTATTAAAGTTTTATAATTCAAAATTTGGTAATGTGTTGCTTCATAATCCGGCAAATACAGAAAAGGAGCAGGCAGTTATTGCCGAACTTCAAGAACGGGTTAATGCATACACTCAATATTTAAACGATATGGAGTTCAGAAAGGCAATGGCGGAGCTTCGTGCAATTTGGGTTTTGGGTAATACCTATATTGATGAAATGGCGCCATGGAGTGTATTTAAAACCGACAGCGAAAAGTCCGGTGAAATACTTGCCTTTGCAATGAATTTAATGCGGATTTATATGGTGTTGGCAAAACCAATTATGCCAAATGTTTCGGAAAAGATTTTGGGCACACTTGGTACCTCTGGGGATTGGATTTTTGATGTGAAGGAAGAGATGAATGCAATTTCAAAGGGACATAAATTTGAAGTTCCGGAAACTGTGTTTTCAAAAATTTCATCCGACAGAGTTAATGAATTGAATGAAAAATATAATGCGAAAAAATAATGAATAGTAAGGAAAAGGAGCTTTTGGAAATAAAAAATAAGGGCATTGATAAGATGTCCGAGGATTTTATTGAAAAACCAATTGCTCCGAAATCCGAAAGGTTCCTTTATGGTCCGAATGAAATTGGAAACTCCCTTATGAATGTGATAAAGGGGTTTGGAAAGAAGTATGGATTCATAAATTCGGATATTATTGCGAATTGGACGGAAATTGCCGGTGTGCAACTTTCTAAAAGTATTGTTCCGGTGAAACTTTCGTTTCCGTATGGTGAACGGTCCAATGGAACACTTTATGTAAAAATTAAAAATGCATCGTTGTCGGCAATAGTTCAATACCAATTTCCAACCATTATTGACAGGGTTAATACATATTTTGGATACAATGCCGTTTCAAATGTTAAAATAAAGTATTAGCCTTTATTTTACCTATTTTCTGCTCCACAATCAGAATAACTTCCGTTGTTTATGCTTAAAAATGTTGCAAAGCAAGAGTTATTGTTGATTGTTTGACAACTTATGCCAGATTTTGTAAAATCCAAATTTGTTTCCGTTTTAGTGGTACCATAGTAATTGATTGTAGATTCCTTGTGTTGTAATCTTAAAGAACAAGTAGAAATATTCTCCCAGTTTAAAAGTTTGGATGCAAAATCCTTTGGAGTATATGAACCAGTATATGTGTAAATTTGTTCAGGGATATTTTGAGCATCAACAATTTGGAAATTGAACTGACCAGTTTTGTCCTTTTTATCCTTTACCTTATTAAGGGCATTTGTAATACTTAAAACACAATTATTGAAATCTTCAAAATCGTTAAGATTGCTTTCAGTAGTTTCATTTTCAACAGTGTTTCCAGCTTTGTTTGAACAATATAATTTTTCGTTTTTAACATACTGGGTGTAATTTGGACTTTTTATCGTTGTTTTTACAGTTTTAATACTGCTGTTTAATTCACGTCGTATTGTTGAATTAGTTTTGTTTTTGCTTAATGCAAGAAGTTGTTGTCCCAAAACATTTGAAACACAGTTTGTATAACTTGCAATATCAAGAACCATATATTGAACACAGGAATCAATTGCTGGGTATTCGGAATTGCCGGAACCGAACTTGCCACCCTGAATTGCAATGTTTGTTTCTTCAAGTGCCTTATCCGTTTCAACAACGGCTTCGGTTACACGGAAAGTAAGGTCGGAAACCTTTTTCCCAACACCGCCGAACATATCGGACATTGCACTTTTTTTACCACTTAAAAGTGCGGAAAAATCCATTGATGATGACGAGTCATTGTCAAAATCCTTGCATGAATAGGTATTGGAGGAATCGTCCGTCTTGTCCTCAATAATGTTCCCGTTTTCATCAAATTCAATGTGTGATGACACCTTGGTATTTGTGTTTATTGTTGACATACCTTTACATCGGGTTTCACAACTTGTTTTCATATCCGACATTTTTATTTCAAGGTTGTTCATTATTTCGGTAAGTTTGTTTAAAACTTCGTAAAGGTTGTTAAGCTTTGTTTCCGAAATTGTGGAGGTGTTTTCATCGTCGGCGATGGTTGCCTCAATCTCAGCAATTCCGTTTGAAAGTTTTTCATTGGATTTTTTGACTGTTTTGTAAATGTTGTTTAATTCGTTCTTTATATAGGACTCCTTGGTATCCTTTGTACAAACGAAATTTGTATCATCCTTATACCGGCTTCCGTTTATAAGGGCGCGTGTTTTTGCATCATTGTATGCCGAAAGTCCGGAAATACTTACAATTCGTGGTGGGAAGAATAGGGCATTATCCTTGTAATCCCTTTGTGAATCAGTGGTTTTTATTATTCCAAGTAAATTGAATGCCTTTGTTGAATAGGTTTTTGCGGTGGAAATATCCTTTTTAACTTCACTTAAAAGGTTATTGTATTTTACATTTGGTTTGTTGTTTCTTGCTTCAAGGGCAGCCTTTTTTTCACGGGCGATTTTATCTTCTTGTTGCTGTTTTTCAAGCTCGTATGCCTTTTGTTGTTGGGCGAGTTTTGATTGTGCTTCAATTTGTGCCTGTTCTGTTTGTGCCTGAGCTTCTATTTGTTTTTGTTTAGTTGCAGCTTCGGCAGCGGCAGTTTTTGCCTGAGATGCAGCCCTTTCCGCTTCGTATTGGGCTTGTTTTGCCTGATTTTCCCTTTCGGCTTCGGCAGTATCTAAGGCGGCATTTGCCTCAGATGCCTTACTTGATGCATAACCCTTAATATAGCTTGCACATTGGTAAGGAAGGAATTTGTTTTCGGATTTAAGGCAACCGTATATTAGGGCGCGGTTTGCCTTTTCATCAGTACAGGAACCAAGTTCAGAACAGTTGTATGAAAGGCAATCCTGAATTACGGGTTCGCATGATGATGTACGGTCAGTTTTATCACATGCCGCCAAAATTTTTGTGCATTTTGCCGGTGTGATTGTGAATTTTAATGTGTTTGGAGAGAATGCATTTAGGCATGTAAGGCATGCGGTTGAAGGACCACTAGATTTCTTTTTTTTGGCGGAAAATGCAGGAGAAGCATTTATTCCGCATAGTAGTGCGAGTACGGAAATACCAAAAATATTTTTCTTTTTAAACATAAAATCCCTCTTTTTTCTCCGTATCATTATATCATAAATAATCAATATGGTAAAGAGGAAAATAAAAAAATACAGATATTTTTCAACCTGTATTTTTTCAAAAATTGTTAAATCTTTTTATGTATTATTTTTTTCCGCCAACAACGATTTTAATTTTTGTTTTTGGAGTTGATTTTTTTGTTGCAACTTCCTTTTTTACCATTGGAATAATTTTTGCAACTTCAACCTTTTTTGCAACAGGTTTTACCGCCTTTTTAGAAGGAGCCTTTTTTGTTGCAACTTTTTTAACGGTTGCCTTTTTAACTTCTTTTTTTTCAGCCTTTGGTGCAACCTTTTTTGCTACTTTCTTTGTTGCTTTTTTTACGGCCTTTTTTGCAACAGGTTTTACAGATTTCACAGTAGAAATTGTTGCGTGTGTTAATTCATAAATTTTTGTTGCTTCATCCCAAATTTCCAAATCTTGACCTTCTGGTTTACCGCGGTTAAGCCAAATGAAGTAAGCAGCTTCTTGAATATAATCGTGTTTAGATGTCATTTTTTCTCTCCTTATTAAGATTAAAATTGTTTTTATTTTCTCACTAACATTTGTCATCTTAACATATAAATTTTTAAAATCTACAAGTTTTTTCTTTATTTTAATATTTTTTTTAGGTATATTATTTTTAAATGATGAAAACATAGGAGAATAAAATGGATATAAAAGATAAAAATGAACTTCTTGATAATTTGACAAAGCCAAAATCTTCGTTCGCAGGTGGTATGTCAAAGGGGCATTCGGTTATGCCAAAGGCAGATGGAAAACAACTTATTGTTGGAAAGAATATAAAGCTTTCCGGTGCGATTGATGTTTGTGAAAGTCTTGTTGTTGAAGGAACATTGGAAGCAAACCTTAGTGGTGCGAAATATTTGGATATTGTTTATGGTGGAAGTTTTACCGGAAATGCCGAAGTTGAGGAAGCTCATATCAGTGGATTGTTTGATGGTGAATTGACCGTGACTGGAATCCTTTATGTTTATGAAACAGGTATGGTAAAAGGTAAGATAAATTATGCAAACCTTATTGTTGAAAAGGGTGGTGTTTTAAAGGGTACATTGAAAAATATTGATACAGAAAAGCCAAAAGCTTCAACAGCAGAATAAAAAAGTTTTTGCCATCTTAACTCAGTTGATAGAGTGCCAAATTCGTAATTTGGAAGCCGTGGGTTTGAATCCCGCAGATGGCACCATTATTGGGGGAGGTAAGAACCTCCCTTTTTTAATATGATGAATTAAAAAGGAATAAAAATTTTTATGGATAAATCATTATGGAAAAAAATTACAGAAGGTGTTCGTCCCCTTAAAAACAAAGGGGGTAATTTTGGTATGTCCGTAAAAAAGATAAAAGAATCAAAATCAAGTGATGATATTGAAGTTTCGTTTATAAGTGTTGATGATATAAAGCCAACTGTAAGAAGAAATATTTTGGAGGGTGATATTTATTTGGGTGATGTGTCAAGGATTGATAAAAGCACATTGAACCATATAAATAAAAACTTTTTGGTGGATGCACGGCTTGATCTTCATGGTAATACCTTAGAAATGGCATTTAACAGATTTGTGAAGTTTATCAATCATAATTATTTGATTGGGAACAGACGGCTTCTTATTATAACGGGACGTGGAAATCCGGAAAAAAATACCGGTGTGATAAGGCAAAATTTTGACAGGTGGATTGTTAATGAAGATGTAAACAGTAAAATTTTGTATGTGAATTATGCGTCAATAAAAGATGGTGGCGATGGTGCCTTTTATATCCTTTTACGGAAAAAATAAAACCTCTACTTTTTGTAGAGGTAATTTTTTATAATCCGAATGTTGGAAGTTTTTCTCCGCCAAGGATGTGTATGTGAAAATGTGGAACAGATTGACCACCATAATATCCCGTATTTGCAACAAGTCGGTATCCGGCATCGTCAAGGTGATATTCCTTTATTACAAAATTGATTGCCTCCATCAAATCAAGTTTTTCCCTGTCCGTTGCATTTGTACCGAATGTTGTATATGACTCGTATTCACCCTTTGGAAGGACAAGCAAATGGTATGGAGCGCGTGGGTTTATGTTTTTAATAACAAGTGCATTTTCGTTTTCAAAAACCCTTTCCGATGGTGCCTTGTTATTTATTATTTGACAAAATATATTCTCTTTATCGTAAGTCATTTCCTTTTATTCCTTTAATGTTGATTTTTTTTCTTTTTATTGCTATATTATAGGGTGATTTCATGGAAAATCAATAATGAAAATGTTGAAGTTTTTAGATGGTGGATAAAATGGTAAATAGTGAAAAAGTAATGAGTGAAGTTGATGGTGGATTACTTGACGCTTATGTTGGTAAAAGGTTAAAACTCCGTCGTGTGATGCTTCGTATGAGTCAGGATGAACTTGCCTCTATGATTGGTGTGACTTTTCAACAAATTCAAAAGTATGAAAGTGGTGCCAATAGGATTAGTGCAAGTCGTTTGTTTATTATTTCAAAGGTTTTGCAAATTGACATTTCTTTTTTCTTTGATGGATTGGAAAAAGATATTCCTGAAATTGAAGAATTTGAACAAAATATTGGCTCTGTTGCAGAAGACAGAGTTGAATTTGATCCAATGAAGGATAACGAGACATTGACCTTGGTTAATGCATATTGGAAATTATCCGATATTGAAAAACGGAAAAAGATTTTGGATTTCATTGTTTCAATGACTTAGTTAAAAATCTTGGGTGCATACAACTTCGTTTAGATTTTTTATTTTGATTATATTTTTGTAAACTGGTAAGGATAAATACTTTGCCAGTTTATTTGAATATTCACGGCAATATGAATATCCAGTTGTTGCATTTTGGTAAAGTGTTTTGAATTCTTCGTTTAATTGAACGAATCTTTTGTTATGTGAAAGAAGTGAATTTTTTTCCGCCTTATCCAATAAATTTTTTGTTATGTTTATTATTTGCATTTGGTTGGCATATATTTCACCAATGTTGTCGGTATTTGTTTTGGTTAAAACATTTATGTGGATTATATCCTTTAATGCCTCGCCATTATGAATAATGTATCCCTTTGATATATTTATTATTTCCGGTACAATTTTGATATTATTATTTATGTATTGTATTTGTTGTCTTTTATGTTTGGTTAAATTTTCCTGTATCTTTGATGTATTGTATAAAGGAATGCAAAATACAATTATTGCAATAAGAAGGGTGATTATTGAAATTAAAAATTTTTTTCCGACTGTTTTGTTTATTGTTGTATTCATTTTTTTTGCCCCTCCCAGTAATTAAATTTTAAGTATGTTTATGATAACACATTTTTTTATTAAAATAAACTTTTTCTTCCATTTTTTTTCTTTTATGTGTATTATGTATTTCAGAGGGAATAAATGAAAATTTCTAAATTTAAAAATTATAGGAAAAGTAATGGTGGAGCTATATTGTTTCAAGTTCTTTTGGGGCTTGGACTTATGGTTATTATGTCGCCGATTATTTTTAATCAGATAAAGAAGTATAATGAGGAAATCCAACGTGAAGAAGTTATTTCATCTATGGAAAAGCTTCAAAAGGCGGTAAGTTCGTTTGTCGTTTTTGAAAAGGATACGGGAAATATTCCATCGGGGCTTACGTGTTGGAAGGATACCTCCGGTTGTCCGACAAGTGCAGAAGTTGGTGGTGCAAGTATGCCGGTGCAGACAAAGAAAATGAAAAGTTTTTTATCCGATTATTTGGGAAATGGCAGTGGTTCAATTGAAGATGAAAATGGTTTTGGACAGGAATATTCCTTTGCCACATATAAAAATGGTGATGAGATAGAAGCGGTTGTTATTGCAAGTTGTAAGACCCAGAAATGTATTGATGATTTAACTCTTAATGGTATTGGGCAATTTTTGTTTGATAAGGGTGCGGTTATTGCTTCGGATGGTGTGTTGTTAAGTGACCTTTCAATGTCAAATAATTTAAAGGGAATCGTGGATGCAATGATTACTTCGTCTGGAAGTGGAGCCTTAGTTATGTTTGTAAGTGATGCCTTCTTTTCATCAGATTTCTTGCATATTGCGGAAATGCCAGGGGAAACATCAAAGGCGATATTGTTTAATACAATGATTGTTGATTTGGATATGAATAGGCATAACATAAATAATGTTGCGAATCTTTATGGAACAACGTTGAATATTGTGTCTTCAAGCAATGTTGGTGTTGTATCCCTTTCCGATATTGTGTTTAAATCAAATGTTGATGTGAATAATTTTGTTGAATACAAGAATACGACTGGGATTAGTGGTGTATCAACTTTACCTTTTGGTGCGAAAAAGGAATCTTCGGGTGGTGATATATACCTTAATAATTTTGATGTTGAAAATACTTCATCAACAGCAAGTTTTGATAAAATAAATATTGATGTTGGGGATTTAACGACTTCGGAAATAGAGGCGGATAATTATGTCGTTTTGGGTAATACAACGGTTAATGATTGGTCCAATATGTCAATTTACCAAATGACCGCAAATACAATGAATTCGGTTGGAAATCTTCCGGATGAATTTTCAACGATAACCCTTAATGATGTTGGTACAGCAAAGGACAGCTTTGTTTATGTCGGTTCGTATAATGCGTCGGAAAATAGGTATTTGCCAGACAGTTTGATGATTTTGAATTTATCCGGAATATCGGAGGTGAAGGATATTTGTTATATGTCGGGGCCATCAAAGGTTTGTTTGTCAACGGAAGTTAAAAACCTTGTGACTGCGTTAAAAAATGCGTTGTCGTGTTATTTGAAATACAGAGGTACCACGATTGAAGGGGGCGGAAGTTATACATGTCTTTAAAAAACAGGTTTAAAAAATTTAAAAATGTTTGTGGTGTGTCTTTGCTTGAAATAGTATTGGCACTTGGAATTATGGCGGTTATTACTCCGGTTGTAATGAAGCTTGTTTTTAAAGATTTGTCGGATGTTAAATATTTGAATATTTCCAAACAGTTGAAACAGTTTATAAAATCGTTGTCGGCGTATGCTTCCACAAAGCGGGAAGATTGGGCGATAAACAGTTTTGGTAATATAACAAAGGCAAATTTGGCATCGTACGGTCTTGAAGATACGGTTGATAGCCAAATCCTTGATAATGTTTCTATTCGTTATACAAAGGATGCGGACAGTAAGGTTGTTGTTTATGCAGTTATAAATATGAATTCGTTCCCGCTGGATGTGGTATCGTTTAAAAAAACGTTGATGTTTGTTGGTGATAATATTGGGTATACACTATCGGACAGTTGTGGTTCGTGTACGACAAAGTCGTGTGTGTGTGGAATAAATGGTGATTGGGGTACAACCTATGCTGAGGTAACTGGTGGCGAGGGAACTTTTTCAGATTCCGATTTAATCGCGGTTGTTCGTATAGATGATACCTTGATTGAAAATGAATATTCTTCAAATTTATTTTTATACAGGAACAGTCAGGGTGGAACGTCCGGTAATGTGATGGGACGTGATTTATCGCTTGGTGGTCATGATATTAAAAATATTAAGGATATTTATGTTAACAACCTTTTTGGAAAAAACGAATCCACACCACTTATTACACTTAATGCAGACAATGGAGAATTTGATGGTTCAGTTAGTATCCTTAATGCAATAATTTTTGATGATGAGGCGGAATTGGAATTTAGTGATGGGGCATTTGTTTTTGCTCCGGAAATAAACTTTTTGGCGGATACATATTTGTATGAATTTAGTGCACCGAATGCAACATTGGCGCGCGCTCCCTCTTCAAACAGCTATGCCTCCAAAATAGATGTGGATCGGTCGGTAAAGCTTGGGACCTTACAGGTGCAAAATTTGTCCTTTTCATCCCTTACAAATTCGGGATTGGTGATAAATGATAATGAAACATCTTCTTCGGCTTCGTCGTTTATTGTTTCATCGCAATTAAAGGTGGATGTGCCAAATTTATCAATTGGGAACCTTCGGACAAAGGTTTTAACCGTGAATAATTATCCGATTTATTCAAACCTTGGCACGGCATCGTTTTCGTCGTCCGGTGGTGTTATGTCGTATTCAACGGTTCCAACGGTAGTTGTAAATAATATTCCGGGATCGTCCGCTGGGGTGAATATTTTTACAAAAATTCCCGAATTTTCAGAGGCGGTAGAGACTTTAACTACATCAATAAAACAAAGAATGGCGGCAAGTGGAAATTAAAATGTTTAAAAATTTGAAAAATGATAATGGTGGAATCTTATTGGAAGTTTTGCTTATGCTTGCAATATTGATGGTTATATTTCCAATTATGCAACGGGATATAAAAAAGCGGACGGACAATATTCGTAATCAAATGGTTGTGAAGGATTTGATGAAATTAAAGGGGGCCGTTGAAACTTATTTAAAGAAAAAGCCGACGTTTGAAACGGCGATTGTGGATATTCCATTTTCTGATTTGGTGGACAGCGGACTTCCAAAAAGTTTTGCAAAAAAGAATGTCTTGGATCAGGAATATAAGGTAAGGGTTAGGGTATCAAATGATGCCGATGGAAACCTTATCTATGATGCGATTGTTTTTGCTACCGGAAATGCCGAACTTTCGTCTATACGACTTCGTGATATTGTAAAGGATGCAAAGGGGTATGCCGGATATGTTGAAGATGGACTTATTTATGGTCCGGATTGGCAGTTGTCGGTTGCACCGTGGAATTCATCGGGGGATATTGATGAAACCTCCATTGTTGTAAAAACCGGATTTTCAAAAAAGGATTATAAGTATGTGTCAAGGGTTCCGGGGATTGGTTCGTCAACGATGGAAACGAATCTTTATATGAATCTTAATGGTATTTATAATGTGAATGATATGTTTGTAAGTGATAAGGCGGAATTTGGTTCGGCGGTGTTTGATGGAACGACAAAGGTTTCCGATGTGTCCGTTGCGGAAAATATGCATTTGCAGGCGCATTTGAATATCGGAAAGTCGTTTAACTTTCCAAACGGGCTTGATATGAAACGTATGTCATACAGTGATGAGTATGCAGCATCAGTATTGATTGATACTTTGTTGCATTTTAAGGGAAGTTTGTATTTATCAACATTGGAAACAAATATCCTTCGTTCGGCAACGGCGACTTCGTTGTTGGTAAGTACGGCCTCAACTTCACCTACGTATATGAAGATTGTGAACTATCTTTCATTTATGCCGGAGGCAAATTTAAGTTCGGTTTTATCCCTTATGGAGGTTTATGTGAATTCGGTTCTTGTTGATAAAACTTCTCTTACTTCCTCCTATGGTGTGAAGTTTGGTTCTATTGAAAGTATGGCAAACAGGGCGTTGTATTTTATGAATTCAAAATCGGCATCGTTAAATGATGTTATTGTGCGGGATGTGAATAACTGGCTTATCCAAAATCAAAAGAAAATTGGTGGTATTGATATTACCGAAACAACCCCAATAAGTGTTGTGTTAAGGGGTATTTTTTATGAATATGGTGATGTGTATAAGTTGTTTTACAATGCGTACCCAGCAAATAATGCTCCTATGCCATATTGGTATTATAACCTTTATAAACGTTGCGAATATAATGAATGTTCGGATACCGGATGGCATAAGTAGAATTCAAAAATAAAAGGCTTTTTTATTAAAGCCTTTTCATTTCATCCTCTACTATTCCAACAAATTTTTTTTGAAAATCAAGATGGGACATACTTCCGGTTTCAATTGGTGGAAGGATATGAACCTGTATTGTGCCAGGATATTTTAAAAAGCTTTTTTTGGGCCAATAAATTCCGGAATTCATTGCAATAGGAACAACAAAAGTTTTTATATTTTCCGTAATCAAACTTAATCCAGATTTATAATTTGCGGGAGTGTTTGGTTTTGTCCTTGTTCCCTCAGGGAATATTATTATGTTTTGATTTTGAAGTCTGTCCTTAAACTTGTTTGTTAAATCCTTTATCATTCCTTTATTGGCATGACCGCGGTTGATTGGAATATTTTTTGCCTTTAAAAGGGCGATTCCAAAAAGTGGAATGAATGCCAATTCCTTTTTAAACATAAAAACACTTGGATGTAAAAATGTTTGGTATGCAACTGTTTCCCAGGCAGACTGGTGTTTTGATGCAAATACTACATGTGTATTTTGAGGGATGTTTTCAAGTCCGGTGATTTTATAGTCAAGGTGGCAAATGTGTTTTAATAACCAAAGGGAGCTTTTACTCCAAATTTTGGCAACCTTTAATGTATAAATGGATGGCATAAATAACATTGGTAATGCACTTATTGAAAAAATGATAGAGGCAATTAAAAACATAATATTGAAAATTGCTGAACGTATGAAAATATTAAGCTTTTGCATTTTTTATTATAGGACTCCTTGAATTTTTACGGCGGTTTTGGTTTCTATACCCGATAAATTCCATAAATATGTTAGCATATATTTATTGTATTCACCGAATACCAAATATAGTATTTTTGGATTTGAAAATGGACTGTTCCCCTTTTCCGATAGTGGTATAGGATGATAGATTATTGTTTTTTTAGGTAGGTACTTTTTGAATAAAAGTTTTGCCCGTGGCATATGATAATATGACGTTATAAGTCGGATACTTTTTATATTATTTTTTCCTGCCCAAACGGCACTTTCCAGTGCATTTTCAATTGTGTTTTCGGCGATACCAGTTTCAATCCTTGAACGTATGGCATCAGGTGAAGACAAAAGCTTTCCATCACGTTGTAATTGTGCGATTGATTTATTTATAACCTTTTCAATCGGAGCCTGTCGGTGGACACCGGAAATGAAAAGTCTGTCGGCATTACCCTTTGCAAATTCGTTTATGCCATCAACAATTCTTTTCGTTTCACCGGTTAAAATTATTATGGCGTCCGTTTTTTCATTTGGGTATTCGGTTTTGTATTCAAGTGATAGTGCGAAATACAAAAATCCCAACAGGTATGCAACAAGGCACAAAAACATCCTTATGATATATTTTTTTGCACGAAGTTGATCTTCGCTTAATTCCTTTGTCGGTTTAAAGCCTTCCTTATATTTTTCAATGACCATATTAAACCATCTTTTTTAATTCTTTGTTAATTGTTAAAACAGCACTTATTTTTGCGATTATACCAGCAATGATTGGAATTATCAATACATACAAATAAATGTATGCCGGAAATTGGAATTGTCCGATTGTTTCATTGGTTAGATATGATGCAGATATTTTTATTACAAAAATTGTAAAGCAAGAAAAAAGGTATCCAATGCTTCCGCCAAGAAGGGCAAGCTTCATCATTTGTCGCGAAAATTGGGTGGTAATGTATTTGTTTGTTGCACCAACCATATGCATAATATTTATTACCTTTTTATTTATATTTAATCCAGATTTTGTGGCATAGCAAATTGTAAGTCCGGTTGTTGTAAGGATAAGGATTATTATTATCCCAAGAAGTGTTTGTATTGCGGAAATGCTTGCCTTAAAATCGTAAATCCATTTATCAAATGTTTCAAATTTTATGTTTTTGGAATAGTTGGCAATTTCTTTTTTAAGGGCGGTTTGGTTAAGTGGAATTATATCTGAAACCTCCACATTGATAATTCGTGGAAGTGGTAAATCGGTTGTAAAATCACCAAGCCATGGTTTAAGAAGTTCGGATGTTTCTTTGGTGGATACAATGTAATGTGATTTTATGCCGGGGGTTTGTTTGAGTATGGTTGTTATATTTTTTATTCGGTCATCAAGCTCCTTTTGAGGCTTTTGGGATGTCATATCTGGTAAAACCTGAATTGTTATTTTGTTTGCCATATACGAACTCCATTCGCTTGTTATATTACTACTTATCAATGCGGTTGCAAAAGTTATTGATGCAAGGAAAACCATAAATGCAGTTATGAATGGTAAAAATCCCTTATTTAAATCAGTTTTGAATGCAATGTCTGTTTTTAACATAATTTTATTCCTTTGTTAGGTATCCATCTTGGAGATGAAGAACAGGAAAGTTAAATTGTTTTATAAGGTTTGTACTGTGGGTGGCAATAATTACGGTGGTTCCCATCTTGTTTAATTCCAAAAATAAAAACAAAAGCTTTTTTGCCATTTCGTCGTCAACATTGCCGGTTGGTTCGTCGGCGATAAGGATTTCTGGATTGTTTATCACCGCACGGGCGATTGCGACACGTTGTTGTTGTCCACCCGAAAGAAGTTTTGGTTTTGTATTTATAAAGCTTTTAAGTCCAACCCATTCAATCAATTCGGGAACATGGGCTTGGATATATTTTTCACTTTTGCCGGCAATTCGCAATGGAAGTGCGACATTGTCAAGTACGGATAGATGGTCAAGAAGATGATAATCCTGAAATACGATGCCAATTTTTCGGCGGATATGTGCCATATCGTATTGTTTGATATTATCAACATCGTGGCCGAAAATACGAACCTTTCCACGGGTTGGTTTATGGGCAAGATGAAGCAGTTTTAATAGGGTCGTTTTACCGGCACCGCTGGCTCCGGTTAAAAAATAAAAATCACCCGCCTTTAATTCAAGGTTTATATCCTTTAATACCTCAGGTCCGGCATTATATCTTAATCCAACATTTTGCAAACTTATTATTGGTTTGTTGTTGGGATTGTTTGATTTTTGCATTTATTCCTCCGTGTAATCCTATGATACAAAATTTTTACAAAAATACAAATATTTTATTTTAATGAATTGAAAATTTAATATATTTGTTTTATACTCCGATTTATACTAAGTATTTTATAAGAGGTTAAAATGATTATTCAGTGTCCTAAATGTAAAACAAATTTTGAAGTTGATGATAATGCTTTGAAAAATGGTGAAATGAAGTTTCAATGTGCCGAATGTGCATACGTTTGGACCGTTAATATTTTAAAGCAAGAAAAAAAACGTGAAAGTGTGGAAGATAACTCCGTACAATCGGAGGAACAAAAGCTTCCTTCGTGTCTTGTGGATGAGAGGGAAGAAAAGGAGGTCAAATCTTCGGTTGTATCAATTAAAAAAACACTTTTGAATGTCTTTTCAATGAAAAATGTTTTGCTTTTCCTTCTTGCAATGATCTTTTTCGGTGTTGTGTTTTTGGTTGCTGGGTTTGTGTCTTCATCTGATGTATCAAATTCGGGAAAAAGTATTTTTGATGTTTCCAGAAAATCGGATAGTAAGAAGACAGATTTGTATATTGAGATTGCAAAGCCACTTACTTTGGTAACAGAAGGAACAAATGATTATATTATTATTCGTGGTTTTATTTATAATCCATCAGATATTAGTGTTAGTATACCAAAGCTTGTTATTCGTTTGAAAAATGCTGATAATCGTGTGCTTCAAGAACAGGAACGTGAAGTAGAAGTAAAACAGCTTTCTCCACTTGAAAAAACAGATTTTATGTTTAAAGTGTTTAAGTTTTCATCGCAAGTGCGTAGTATAGAGGTTGATTTTATTGAACCTGATAAGATTTAATAGAGGAGATGTATTTTGAGAAAAATATTTTTTGCCTTTTTGGGACTTTTCTTTTCAACGTCTGTTTTTGCCCAGTGGAGTAATTGGTTTAATGTGTCGGATCAACAATATAAGATTTATATTGTAAGTGATGACAGTTTTAATGTGACACAGGGCTTTTATTTAACAAATTTTCCATGTTATGGTCGGTATAATCAGGAGTATTATAAAACGGTTGTCGGAAAAAATATGATAACATTATATTGTCTTCAACCACCAACTGAAATTTATTTAAGTTATATTACTCGTCCGATTGGTGCGTTTGTTTCCCGTAATACAAAGGCGGATGGTTTTATGGTTTGTCCGGTGGAAGTTCAAGGCAGTGTTGCAACAGGCGTTATCCCGCGGATGCAGGTAAATATTTCAGATTGTGCGAAAAATGAAATAAATACAAAGGCAAATAAGGAAATTATTCAAGAATATGATGGTGTGGAATTATAAATGGAAAAAACTTTTAATTTAGTTGTTGATGAAGGCGAAAAAGGTTTAAGGCTTGATAAATGGCTTGCCTCTAAAATTGAGGGATGTTCACGTGTGAAAATTCAAAGACTTATAAAGTCGGGTTTTGTTTTGGATGCCAATGATGAAGTTGTTGCGGACCAAAAGTTGGCGGTGAATGTTGGTGATGAATACAGTGTTCGTATTCCCGAAGATGAGGCTGTTTCAAGTGCAAAACCGGAAAATATCCCACTTGATATTTTATACGAAGATGATGACATTATTGTTGTAAATAAACCCGCTGGGATGGTGGTTCATCAGGGGGCCGGTGTAAGTTCGGGTACATTGGTTAATGCACTTCTTTATCATTGCAACGGTCATCTTTCATCCATTGGTGCCGAAGCAGGACGTCAAGGTATTGTACACAGGCTTGATAAGGATACAAGTGGTGCAATGCTTGCGTGCAAAACTGATGTGGCACATTTGGAAATGTATAAACAATTTGCAAATCATTCGGTAAAACGTGAATATTATGCCCTTCTTTGGGGAATACCGAATCCGGTAAGTGGTCGTATTGAAAAAAATATTGCACGGAATCCCCATTCAAGGCAGGAGATGACGGTGGTGGTTGATGGTGGAAAGCCAGCGATAACAAACTATGAAACTTTGACAGTGTTTAGTGGTTCAAAGTTTAAACCGCTTGCCCTTGTAAAATGTGTTTTGGAAACGGGGCGGACACATCAAATTCGTGTGCATATGGCATCTATTGGAACGCCGATTTTGGGTGACGTGGTTTATGGAAATCCAAGTCGTCATATTACCCAGGTTGAAAATGAAGATGTTCGTTCATTGTTGATGGGAATTTCACGGCAAATGCTTCACAGTAAAAATATTGAATTTATTCATCCGATTACAAAGGAAAAGATGAAGTTTGAAACGAAGCTTCCTGAGGATATGCAAAAAGTTATAAATTTTTTTAAAGGGGAATAACAAATGGAAATGGTACGAAAAATTGGAACTTTGGGTATAGATTTTTTAAAGTCTGTGTTTAAGTTTTTTTATTTTCTTATGCAAACTATACATAACTGGTTTACACCGCCATATTATCCAAAAATATTTTTTAAAAATGTAATTGAAATTGGTTTTTATTCGTTGCCGGTTGTTGCATTGACGGCTTTGTTTGCCGGTATGGTTTTGGCATTGCAAAGTTATTCCGGATTTTCAAGCTTTTCTGCCGAAGGGGCGGTTGCAACGGTGGTTGAAATTGCGATTACCAGAGAGCTTGGCCCTGTGTTCGCGGGACTTATGGTTGCGGGAAGAATTGGTGCAACTATGGCGGCAAGTATTGGTACTATGAAGGTGACCGAACAAATTGATGCCCTTAAAACTCTTTCTATGAATCCATTTAAATATATTGTATCGCCAAGGGTTTTGGCGGGAATTTGTATTATGCCGGTTCTTGTCCTTATTGCGGATATTATTGGCATTTTTGGTGGATTTATTGTAAGTGTTAATGAGCTTGGCTTTAATCCATTCGTTTATATAAAGGATACCTATAACAGTATGAAAACTATTGATGCGGTTGTTGGTATTGCAAAGGGTGCAACATTTGGTGCCATTATTACATCTATGGGTTGTTATTATGGTTATTATACCGAAGGTGGTGCGGATGGTGTTGGAAAGTCAACAACAAATGCGGTTGTGTATTCATCTATTTTGATACTTATTTCAAATTACATATTAACGGCAATATTCTTTTAGGTAGGAGTGGCAAATGGTTAAAAGGGAACCTGCAATAGAGCTTAAAAATGTATATAAATCGTTTGGGTCAAAGTATGTCCTTCGTGGTCTTGATTTAACGATATATAAGGGCGAATCGGTGGTTTTGCTTGGGCAATCGGGTATGGGAAAATCGGTAAGTATTCGTTTGATGCTTGGGCTTATGGATGCAGACAGTGGAAGTATTAAAATCAATGGAAATGAAATAACCGATTTTTCCGAGGAAGAATTTTATCAAAATAACCGAAAAATTGGAATGCTTTTTCAAAACGGTGCGTTGTTTGATAGTATGACCGTTTGGGAAAATATTGCCTTTTCGTTGCTTAATGTGAAAAAGATAAATCCAGAGGAAGCAAGGAAAATTGCCATTGAAAAGTTGGCGGATGTTGGTTTGCCGGCAAAGGTTGCGAATATGATGCCTTCGGAACTTTCGGGTGGTATGAGAAAGCGAGTGGGTCTTGCCCGTGCGATTGCCGATAATCCGGAAATTATTTTCTTTGATGAACCGACGACTGGGCTTGATCCAATTATGTCAGATGTTATAAATAATTTGATTGTTCGGTGTGTTAAACAGTTGGGTGCTACGGCGTTGACTATTACACATGATATTCATTCAGCAAAAAAAATTGCAGACAGGATTGTAATGCTTTATGATGGAAAAATTATTTGGGATGGAAAACCAGAGGATTTAAGTCATCCAAATAATGATTATGTTGAACATTTTGTAAAGGGAATATCCTTAGATTAAAAAAATAAAAAATCCCCCAGTTTTTGGGGGAAATTTTTTTTAGTTTTCAAAATTTGGATTTGGAAGTCGGAAGTCGTCAAATTCAACGACAGGAACCGTTCTTTTTTCTCCAAGTGCAGTTTTGTATTCATAAATGCCATTAAGTGTTGCACATTTGTCCGCTGGGATTTCAATTCTTTGTGTATCATAATATGTTTTTCCTTCTTCCTTTGGAAGGCGAACAGTTGTTGTATAATTACATTTTCCGAAAAGGGTGTTATCGCATGCCTTTGCAAGAAGGTAGTTTGAACCAACCTGATATACCTCAAATGCCTCATATCCTTCACATTTTGGGTTTGGAATGGTTTCCTTTAATGTGTCAAATTGTTGGCAAGCGCTCAACATCAAAGCAAGTAGTAAAAGTTTTTTCATTTTTTCTCCAATTATTTGATTTTACGGTTTATATTTTATTGTATTGTATGATAATTCAAATAACAAGGAAAATATGCGGATTTTCTTTTGACTTGACAATTATAAACTTAAATGTTATTTTGTCTAAATAAATAATAGGAGTGTGAAATATGTTTAAAAAGAAATTGAAAACAGATATTAACCCAGAGGCAATTTATATAAGACAGACAGGTTTGTATTTAAGCCTTATCCGTATGGGATTGTTTTTGTTTGGTATTTTTTTATTGATTGGTATTGTTTCAAGTCAGTTAAGGGTGATTTACAGTTCAAGTAAGATTTTGAATACCTTTATTTTATCGGTGTTTGTTTTTGGTGTGATTTTGAATTTTAAAAATACAATAGTTTTGCTTAATGATGCAAACTGGATAAACGACTTTTTTGCGGGAAATGAAAGTGGAAAGGCGCCAAAAATAATTTCTCCGGTTGCCTTTTTGTTAAAGGAGCATAGAAAAAATTATCATCCATATTTGGAGGCGGGTACTATGCGTACACTTCTTGATATTGTGGATGAAAGACTTAATGATTCAAAGGATTCAACATCATATTTTTCCGGTGTTTTAGTGTTCCTTGGGCTTCTTGGTACATTTTGGGGATTGCTTTTGACCATTGGTTCGTTTGGTGATATTGTGCGAAGCCTTAATGTAAATGATGGTAATATGATGGTTGTTTTTGAAAGCTTAAAGGTAAATATTGCAAAGCCATTGTCCGGAATGGGAACTGCGTTTTCAACATCATTGTTTGGATTGGGTGCATCGTTGATTTTGGGATTTTTGCAACTTCAATCAACATTGGCACAGCACTTCTTTTATAATGAGTTAGAAGAAAATATGACAAGGTACACACGAATCGTTTCTGCAAGCTCGCTTGCCGAAGGGGATGGTTCAATTATTACATATCTTCAAGCAATGTTGGAACAAACTGCCGATAATATAAACATACTTCAAAAAACGGTTATGAAGTCGGTTGATACGAATGCCGATGTTTCAAAAAAGATGGCCGTTATGGCAGAGGAAAGTTCAAAGCTTGCAAAGCAGATGCAAGAAAAGCTTAAAGTTATGGAACGTATTTCGGTTGCACCGGAAAAACTTTATCCTGTACTTAATGATTTGGTTAAGATTTCAAAATCTGGGTTCGGTATGGATGACAGGACAAGAGACCATATAAAGGCGATTGATTTGGGACTTTCCGATATGTCGGACAAATTGTCGTCGGATATAAGGTTGCTTGCAAAAACTATTGCTATGACTGATGGTAAAAATAAGGTTGAAAAGAAATAGGAGGAATTATGAAAAAGCTTAATCCGTTTGTTTTCATTGCGGTTAATGGTGTATCCCTTGATAATTTAGGGTATTATGCACGGGCAATTACCAAAGATGGGAAGGCGTATTTTTTGTGTGAATATGCAGGGAATCCGTATAATGAAATGTCATTTGAAAGATTCAAATCTTTGTTGACAGGAATGAGCTTGGATGATATTTATTCCCTTAAATCTAAAACTGTTAATGCGGATGTTGTTATCAATTTTATAGATGAAGAATTAAGAAGAAGACATAAGTCATTAAATAAGTCAAAACCAAAAATTGCAAAGAAATTAAAAAATAATAATGAAATTTGTTTGCCAAATGGTTCTGTTTTATTTAAGGCTTCGGAAATGAATAAAGGAAGGTAGTGTTTTATTATGAATAAAAAGTTGATTTCTATAAATGGGGATGTGTTTACTTTTTCAGAAATGATTGAAAACAGAGTTCTAAAATTAAAAATGTTAAAGGAAAATAGCAGATAATGTTAAGACGTAATTCTTCGGACAGTTCGGCTTCTTTGTGGCCATCGTTTATTGATGTGATGAGTAATTTACTTATCCTTATGATTTTTATGGTGGTGATTTTTATGCTTTTGAATTTTGTTTCAAGCATTACAAATTCCGGTTCAAAGGATAAACGGATTGAAGAATTACAAAAAATAATTGCCGAAAAGGATAAGGTTAATCACGCCCTTATAAATAATGTTCGTGGTATAAAGCAGGATTTGGCAAAGGTGGAAGAAGTTAATAAAAACCAAGAATCCGATATGCAGGAGCTTTACCAAACATTGGATATGACAAAGGACGAGTCAAAGAAAAAGGATATTAAAAACGAGCAGTTGAATACAAAGGTTGCCGAACTTAATATGCTTATTTTACAACTTGAAGGTGATATTATTAAAAAAGATAATGAAGTTATGGCATTGAAGAACAGTGAGGAAAACCTTAAATCCACAGTGTCAAAACTTACGGGAGAAATGCAAAAGCTTAATCACGTTTTTGAATCCACAAATAAATATATTGCATGGCAAAAGGTGCAAATTGTTGAATTGGGTAAAAAGCTTAATCGCGCCCTTGCCAATAAGACAGCAGAGCTTTTTAAGGTGCGTTCCACTTTCTTTGAGGAACTTTCCCTTGCACTTAAAGGAAATGAAAATTTTGTTATGGTTGGTGACAGATTTGTTATGCCATCGGAAGTCTTCTTTACCGCCGAATCGGCAGAAATTGGTGATGATGGAAAGGAAAAACTTAAAAACCTTGCAAAGGTGTTAAAGGATGCAATGGTTGCATTTCCGGATGATGTTGATTGGATTTTGCGTGTTGATGGACATACCGATATTACACCGGTAAGACCAAACAGCAAATATAAATCAAATTGGGAACTTTCCGTTGCGCGTGCGGTTTCGGTTGTAAATTTCCTTATTTCTCAGGGTATTCCAGAAAACAGATTGGCGGCAACCGGATTTGGTGAATATCATCCACTTGTGAATGGACGGGATGTAAATTCCCTTCGCCGGAACAGACGTATTGAATTTAAGCTTACTGAAAAATAATTAAAGTTTTTCGCGAAGAAGTTTAAGATCTTCCCAGGTTTTCTTTTTTGCCTCTATATTATTCAAAAGATAGTTAAGGGAAAATGTTGGCATTACATCAATATTTTCGTATTTGAACCATTTTCCACGAAGGGTGGTTATTGGCTCCTTTGTATTAAGGAGTATGTCCGCTGGGATACTTCCCATAGTAAGGATTATTTTTGGTTTTAAAATTTCAATAAATTTAAGGGTAAATGGTTTTGATATTTCCATTTCCTCCTCTGTTGGGGTACGGTTTCCCGGTGCACGAAGGGGGCTTGCCGGAAAGGTAAAGGTATTTGTTTCAACAGATGAATTTATGGCAAGAAGAATCTTTTTTAAAAGTTCGCCTGTTGGACCGGATAATGGAATCCCGGTTCTGTCTTCATCGGAATTTGGGGATTCCGTTATAACAAGAAGAGATGGATTTTTTACACCAATTCCCGTAATTGGATGTGTGGCGAATTTTGAGAGGGGATTAAGTTTGAAATCAAGGATTGATTGTTGAAGGGCATCAACCGTTGATATGTTTTGAAGTGCCTTTTTGGCTTCCTCACTTGCCTTTAAAATTGAGATATTTTTTTCGGTTGGTTGTTGTGGTGTGGATGTTTTTGCCACCGGAAATGCAAACGAATTATTTTCAAAAAAAACATAGGGCGAATCGTTATAAAATTCGTCAATGCCGGATTCTTTGTATAATTTAAGGTTTGTAAGTTCTTCGTTTATTGTCATTATTTGTGTTCTTTTGTTGGATTACAATTTAATTTATCAAATTCCTTTTGTGCGCGTTGTTTTACCTCTGCCTCAATTTCTTCCTTTGAATTTACGATTTTTGCGAATGCGGTGCAAGCTCCATTTTTGTTATCAAGGTTTTGCATTGATAATCCCAAATACAAAAGGTTGTTATGGAAATTTTTGCCGTCCGGAAATGCCTTTATATTTGCGGCAAATTGAATTGCGGAATCGGTATATTCCTTTGCATCAAAGGTCTTTTTTGCCATTGAAAATGTTTCCTCATCTGTGAATTGTTTTTGTGGTTTTTCACCATCTTTCTTTTTTTCATCAACGGGTTCCTTTTCGTGGATGAGTAAATCACTTGGGGCGGAATCGGCCTTTGGTTGTTCCTGAATGTCAACTGTTGATGTTGATTTTGCATTAAGCATTGATGTTATATTTTTAAGGTTTTCAATTTCAATTTTTTGAAGGTTTAATTCCTTTGAAAGTTTGGATTGTTCTTCCTTTACATCGTTAATTTGAATTTGTAAATCCTTTAAGACCATAATTGTTTCGGATTTTGTTTGTTTTTGGTTGTACGAGTTTTCCTCGTTTTGAGAGGTGAGGGTTGTGATTGCAGTTTCAAGTCGTTCAAGGCTTGTATTTATGTTTTCAAGAGCCTCAGTGTTAACGGAATTTGTTTTTGGTTTTGCGGATACAGCGGTGGTTGTTAAACATAAAATAAAGGTTAACAATTTTACAAATTTTTTCATTTTTATTCCCTCAAAAAAATACTATGTGCCTATATTAAAATAAAAAAATGTATATGGCAATAAAAAACCTCCCGTTTCGTTGGGAGGTTTAGTTGTTTAGGATTTTTTTAGTCTATTTATATATGTTACAACCTCCTTTTTTGTTGTTAAAAAAAGCCATTTAAAAAATGGCGGGGAGTTCGTTAATCATATAAGGTTGATTGTTTTGATTTTTGGGATTGCTCCTTGAACATATATCAAAACCTCCCCACCGATGTGGGGTTATTTTTTTGGGGCATAATTTTTTATTATGCCTCCCTTATAAAAGACTAACGACAGTCCCGTGCCATTCTTTGGCACTTTGTACGGGCCTTTACCTGTACCGATTAAGATAATATTTAATAATGAATGTAAAATTAAGAATAAAAAAACCTCTCAAACGAGAGGTTTTTGAATTACGAATGTAAAATCATTATTTTGCAATGATTGTTACATCACGACGATTCTTTGCGTATGCTTCTTCTGTATTACCAAGAACAGCAGGTTTATCCTTACCGTATGATACAGTTGTGATACGTTTTGCAGGAATACCCTGTGCAATCAAGTATCTTTTTGCAGCATTAGCACGTTTTTCACCAAGAGCTTGGTTATATTTTCTTGTTCCACGTTCATCACAGTTTCCTTCAATAATGATGTTAACCTTTGGGAACATTTTCAACCATGCTGCTTGTCTTTTCAAAGTTTTTGTTGCTTCGGCTGAAAGATTTGATTTGTCGTATGCAAAGTATACTGTGTTTCCAGCACGTGCGTTAAGATCTTCTTGTGAACCAGCAACCAAACCCTTTACTTCTTCGGAGATGGAAGCTTCTGCACCATCATCAACGAATTCAGTTTCAGGAGCCTTTTCAGAACATGCAGCAAGTGCAAGAACACTAACTAATGCTAAACTTTTTAATGTTTTTTTCATTTTGTTTTCCTTTCTTTGTGTTTAAACAAGCTTATTATCACATATTTTTGGATAAAAGACAAGTCATTTTTTAGACTAAATTTTTTATTTCGTTTTGAAGCTTTTCAATAAAATCCTTTATAGTCAAAGTTTCCTGTGCATCGCTTCCAAGACGGCGGATTGTAACAGTTTTGTCGCTTACTTCCTTGTCTCCGATTACGGCGATAACGGGAACCTTTGCTGTTGAATGTTGTCTAATCTTATAACTGATTTTTTCCTTGCTTGTGTCAAGAATTGTTGAAATGCCAGCAGAACGCAATTCTTTATTTAATTGTTCCGCATATTCATTTGCATTTTCGGATACTGTGGCAATAGCAACTTGAACTGGGGCAAGCCATAGTGGAAGACGGCCAGCAAAGTTTTCAATCAATATTCCTGTGAAACGTTCAAGACTTCCGAATAATGCACGGTGAAGCATAATTGGACGATGTTTTTCACCGTCTTGACCGATATAATTCAAATCAAAACGTTCAGGAAGGTTCATATCAACCTGTAATGTACCACATTGCCAATCACGACCGATTGCATCGCGAAGAACGAATTCCAACTTTGGACCATAGAATGCACCTTCACCAGGGAAGATTGTGTATGCATATCCGTGATGTTCAAGAGCATTTGCAAGTGATTTTTCGGTCATATCCCAAATTTCATCGGAACCAATACGTTTTTCAGGACGTGTTGAAAGTTTGATACGAATATTTGAGAATCCGAATTCCTTATAAATTTCCATTATAAGTTTTATAACTTTTACACACTCTTCTTCCATTTGTTCCTTTGTACAGAAGATGTGGGCATCGTCTTGGGTAAATTCACGAACACGAAGAAGTCCATGAAGTGCGCCGGATGCTTCGTATCTGTTTACCTTTCCAAATTCAGCCATACGGATTGGCAAATCACGATAGCTTCGGATACCCTGTTTGAAAATCAAAACTCCACCTGGGCAATTCATTGGTTTTACGGCGAATTCAGTATCTTCGTCCTGTACGGTTGCAGTATACATATTATGTTTATATTTATCCCAATGTCCGGATGTTTCCCAAAGGCAACGATTCATAATTGTTGGGGTGGAAACCTCAATATAACCATTGTTTGATTGTTTGTTTCGCATATATGAAATAAGTTTTTGGAAAAGGGTCCAACCATTTGGATGCCAGAAAACAGCACCAGGGGCATAATCAGGTTCAAAGTGGAATAAATCCATTGCAACACCAATTTTTCTGTGGTCGCGTTTTTCGGCTTCTTCCTGCATCTTTATATATTCTTCAAGTGCAGATTTTGTAGTCCAAGCAGTTGCATAAATTCTTTGCAACATTTTATTTTTAACATCACCACGCCAGTATGCACCTGCGATAGATGTTATTTTAAATGTATCAGTTCCAAGCTTTGATGTGGATGGAAGATGTGGACCACGGCATAGGTCGGTGAAATCTCCCTGTGTATAAAGGCTTACCTGTGTAATGCCATTTTTTTCCAAATCATCAATCAATTCAACCTTGTAATTTTCATTAAGTTTAAGGAAGAATTTTTTTGCATCGGATGTTGAAAGGTCCTGTCTTGAAAATGGAAGGTTTTCACTTACGATTTTTGCCATTTCCTTTTCAATTTTTGGAAAATCTTCGGATGAAATTTTTGTTTCGCAATCAATATCATAATAGAAACCATTTTCAATGGATGGTCCGATTGCAAGCTTTGCCGTTGGAAACAATCTTTTAATTGCCTGTGCCATAATGTGTGCGGCAGAATGTCTTAAAAGAGGAAGTACTTCGGCTTCATCCTTTGCGGTGATTATTTTAATTGTACCATCGGTTTCAATTTTTGCATTTAGGTCAAGGTATTTATCATCAAGCTTTATAAACAAAGCAGATTTTGCAAGGGATGGTGATATTGAATTTGCAATATCAAAACCACTTACTCCATTTTCAAAATCTTTTTGTTTTCCATCTGGGAAAGTAATTTTAATCATTTTTTCGCCTTTTATTATTTATTGTAATATCCATATATTATAGATATTTAAAAATGAAAGGCAAGGGGAAAAGTGGGTTTTTATCGTACAACTATGTAAGTCATTATTGCCTTAAATATTTTGGCGGGGATTGTTCCACCATAACTTGAACTGCTCATTGGAGTGTTGTTATCGTTTCCAATCCAAATTCCGGTTATGTATTTGGGAGTATAGCCAATGAACCAAGCGTCCCTGTTATTTTGGCTTGTTCCGGTTTTTCCGTATATTGTTTCGCCGGCAATGTTGGCGTTGGCACCGGTACCGCCTTCTATTACACTTTTAAGCATAGAATTCATATAATTCGTGTATTTTTCGGAAATTATTGTTCCAACACCGCTTCCGTGGCGGGAATATATAACCTCACCACTTGGGGTTGTGATTTCGTTTATTGTGTGTGGAATTACACCCTTTCCATTATTTGCAAATGTGGCGTAGGCGGATGTAAGGTCCATAAGTGTTGTTTCAGAGGTGCCAAGGATGATTGAATAATCATTGCTTAGTTTGTCAACAAGTCCCAATTTTTGGGCGGTTTTTATTATGTTTTTAAGTCCAATCTTTTTTGCAATTTGTACCGGAACTGTGTTTAATGATTTTTCAAGGGCGGTTTTCATTGTAACCGGTCCTAAATACTTTTCATCGTGGTTTCGTGGGGTCCAATCGCCAATGGAGGTTGGTTTGTCATCAAATATGTCCGTTGGGGTAAGTCCGGATTCAAGTCCCGCAAGATATACGAATGGTTTGAAGATTGAACCCGGTTGTCGTTTCATCTGACTTGCACGGTTGAATTGGGTTTGGCTGTAATCACTTCCACCGATAAGTCCAAGTATTTCACCGTCTGTATTCATTATTACGGTGGCAATTTGTGAAAAGTTGTATTTTTCGCCGTCATTTTCAAGGTAAGTTTTTGTAATGTTTTCGGCGGTTTTTTGGATTTTTGAATCCAATGTCGTGTGTATTATAATATCCGTTGAAATATCACCGATAAGGGAATTAAAGCTGTCCATTGTGTAGTCAATGAAATAACGGGTTTGATTAAAGTTTGTGTCCTGTTTTTCATATTTGTAATTCATTGCAGTAATATATTCGTCTTCGGTAATATAGTTTTGTTCCCGCATAAGTTTAAGGACAACCTTCATTCGCGAAATAGAAGCATCAGGATTTTTTGCCGGATTTAGTTTTGATGGTGCGCGAAGCATTCCCGCAAGTATTGCAGATTCCGCGATGTTTATATCGTATATTGATTTTCCAAAGATACTTTCGGCGGCAATTGCAATTCCATATTTGCCACCAACCAATGAAATGCGGTTAAGATACAAAGATAAAATCTGATTTTTTGTGAATTTATGTTCCAACCAAAGGGTTATCATAACTTCTTGAAGTTTTCGTTTGATGGATCGTTCCTTTGAAAGGAAAACATTTTTTGCAAGTTGTTGTGTGATGGAGCTTCCACCTTGGGCGGTACGGTTTGCCTTTATATTATTATATATGGCGCGAAGAAGTCCGTGAATGTCAACGCCAAAGTGTGAAAAAAACCTTTTGTCTTCGGTGGCGATGACTGCTTGCCAAACGTGTTTTGGAAGTTTTTCAACCTCTACCGTATTGCCGTACATATCATTTATTGCGGTGATTTTTTCATCGTTGCGGTCAAGTATAGTAATGCTTGGAGAACGGGTTTTGTTTGTTATGTGTTCAATATTTGGAAGGGTTAGTGCCAAATATAAAATTACGATGGAAAGGGCAATACCCGCCCAAATGCCAAGGATAAAAAGATAGTAAAACAAGGCCTTTAATATAGGATGTGATGAGTCTCCATCGTACCCCCTTATTTTTCCGCGAACCGCAGGACCACAATGGTATGCCTTGCATCCACGGGAAAGATTGTATTTAAACCTTGTCAGTTTCATATTTTTTATTTTACCATCTTTTTTTGTATTTTATATGCCTGTACGGTGTTTTTTAAAAGCATTGCAATTGTCATTGGTCCAACCCCACCAGGGACAGGTGTGATAAATTTTGCCACCTTTGAAACATTATCAAAATCAACATCACCAACCCAACGATTGTTTTTTGTGTCGCGGTTCATTGCAACGTCAATTACTGTTACCCCCTTTTTTACATATTTTTTGCCAATAAATTTTGGCTTTCCAACGGCGGAAATAAGTATATCTGCATTTGCCGTAATTTCAGCCAAATTCTTTGTTTTTGAATGACAAATTGTAACGGTGGCATCTTCGTTTAATAAAAGTTGTGCCATTGGTTTACCAACAATGTTTGAACGTCCAATAACCACCGCATTTTTTGATGCAATATTTACTTTGTATTGTTTTAAAAGCTCAATAATACCAAGTGGTGTGCATGGGGTAAGAGCAGGTTTACCAATGGAAAGTAAGCCCTTATTATATATAGTAAAACCATCAACATCCTTTTCCGGAGCAATGGCATTTATAACACTGAACTCGTTTATATGTGAAGGCAGTGGAAGTTGAACCAAAATTCCGTTAATATGTTTATCCTTATTCAATTTTTTGATTTGTTTTAAAAGTTTTTCTTCTGTAATATCTTCGGGAAGGCGGATTGTTTCGGATTTTATTCCAACCTCAGATGCGTACTTTTCCTTGTTTTTCACATATATTTGTGATGCAGGATTATTTCCAACCAAAATAACCCTTAATTCAGGTTTTGTTTTAAGGTTTTGAATTTCACGTTTTAATTCCAATCTTATTTTTTGTGCAGTCTTTTTTCCATCAATAATTTTTGCTGTCATTTGTATTTTCCCTTTAATGTTTAAAGTATATCAAATTTTATAATGTTTTAAAAGAATTTTTTAACCCTTGAAAATTTTTGTTTTTAAGATTATCTATTATTGTGTAATCAAATAGAAAGGATTTATTGAATGTCAAAGAAAAATAAAAATCACGAAGACAAAAGCAAATATTTTGAATTTGGTAAAAATGGGGAACAAAGGGTTGATGAAAATAAAGAATGCAAATGTTCCACAGAAAGTGATGCTTTGGATAATGAAAATTCTTCGGAATGTGATTGTGGTGAAGGTTGTAAGTGTGCCAAAAAGGGATGTGAAAAGGAAGTTGATTTGATAAACAACCTTAAAGCACAGGTTGAAGAATGGCAAAATAAATACCTTCGTGCGTATGCCGATGCGGAAAATTCAAAAAGACGTGCGGAAATTGATGCGAAAAATCTTGTTGATTACAAAATTTCATCTTTTGCAAAGGATATGATACCACTTGCGGATAATCTTGCCCTTGCAATTTCTTCTATAAAGGGAAAGGTGGATGATGGGGTTT
Source organism: Alphaproteobacteria bacterium (assembly GCA_016297965.1). GTDB lineage: Bacteria > Pseudomonadota > Alphaproteobacteria > Rs-D84 > CACZYB01 > CACZYB01. Next base: position 145,331 of record JAEDDP010000001.1, read on the forward strand.
TGACCGGACTTTCATCCATACAGGATGGCTTTTTAAAGGCACTTGCCCATAATGGAATCGTAAAAATTGAAACGGTTGGAAAAGAGTTGAACCCTTTGGAACATAGGGTTGTTGCACAGGTTGAATCCGATGAAAAACCAGAAACTATTGTTCAGGAATTTCAGGCTGGATACAAGATTGGTGATAAGGTAATACGTGAGGCAATGGTTGCAACAGCTAAACCTAAAAAATAGTTATGTATCCGGAAAGTTTGCCGAATTTATAGCCAAGTGTTATTTAGGATTGCTTGGCTATTTTGTTATTGCATCAAGGTACAGTGTTGGGCGTGGCCTTAGTGCCGGTGAGGTTGATATTATTGCCAAAAGGGGTAAGACGATAGTTTTTATTGAAGTTAAAAAGCGGGCGACTTTGCCACTTGCGATGGAGTCAATTTTTTCACGACAACAGGCAAGGATTTATAATTCGGCGGAGGTGTTTATCGCCAAACATCCCAAATATGCTTCCTTTGATTGTCGTTTTGATGCGATTTGTTTTAATAAATATTACTTTTTCCGGCATATAAAAAATGCCTGGGGATTTTAGGAATATTGTATTATTGCAAGTTATTCTCTTTTATTATAATTTTCCAATGAATTGAGGAATATTATATGAGAACGAAATTGTTTTTACTTTTCTTTTTAGGTATGTTCGTTTTTTCATCTTTTGATGCAAAGGCAGTGTCTTTTTATTTGGGGACTGGACTTGGTGATTCAAAGGGTAGGGTTGAACATCTTCACCTTGATGATAAGCACGCCTTTGTCTTTTCCATTGGTTCACATTTTAATATTCCTCTTTTCCCCGTTAGGACTGAAATTGAATATTTTAATGCCAAAATGCAAAAGGATGAAATTGGTGATGCAAAGCTTATTGGATACAGTCTTAACACCTATGTCAATATTCCACTTCTTCCTATATTGGTGCCGTATGTTGGTATTGGATTGGGTACGATGAAGGAAAAGTTTAATAGTGGGGTTTTAGATTTTTCCAGACAATCAAATTGGAATTTTGTTCCGCAATATATGGTCGGTATTGATTTGGATTTGCCGACTGTACCGGTTGCCGGAAGTATGGAGTATCGGTATATTGAAAGAAAGTTTGATTTTGATGTGGCGGATTTGAAATCAAAATATCATATCTTTATGTTTAAGGCGCGGGTGAAATTTTAAAAAATTTGGACTTTTTACTTAAATATTGACTATATTTATTCTTTCTTTTATAATTTATTTAGGATTTAGGTCCTATATTTAAACTATAAAGGAGAATTTATATGAATAAAAAATTATTGTCCGCAAGTTTGATGATTGCATTGTTTGCAGGTTCAGTTCAGGCAGATGCTTTTTATATTGGTGCAGGTCTTGGTTCATCAAAAATTAAGATAAAAGAAGAAGATCAATCCGGTGATAAGGATACTGCGTATACTCTTTCAACTGGTTTAAGCATTCCATTGCCATTTATTCCTGTACGTGGTGAAGTTGAATTATCACAATTTAAATCTGATGATGTTAAATCACAGGCAGTTGCTGCAAATGCCTATGTTGGTCTTCCATTACTTCCAATCGTAAAACCATACGTTGGTTTCGGTTTGGCAGATATGAGATTGAAATCAGGTTCAGACAAGACAGATTGGAAAGTTGTTCCACAATATATGGTTGGTTTGGATGTTGATTTACCACTTATCCCTGTGGCTGGTGGTATTGAATACAGATATATTGACACATCATTTGAAGATGGTGGTGATAAAATTGATACAAAAATTCAAACCGTTCTTGTAAAAGGTAGAATTAAATTTTAATCAAAAATTAAAAAAATTTTGGTTGGAACCGTCCTGAAATATGGGCGGTTTTTTATTGTAAAAAAATGCTTGTTATATACATTAAATTATGGTATAATTAAAGGAGAATGTATTAGGAAAAGGAGAAAAATATGTCTATATTCAAATTCTTAACAAAAAAATCCACTGTGCTTTGTTTGGGACTTTTGGTTTTGTTTTCCGTTGTTGTGCCGGCAGATGTTTGGGCGCAAGCTTCAACTGCAAGTTTTAGTACCGGCCCATTCCAGGAGTTTTTGAAACGTGCATCAAAATTATTTATGCAAACAAGAAATGCTTTGTTCGTTGTGGCTGCATTTGCATTTATTGCCTATGCTTGGACTGCAATTCAAAAAGGTAGTGTTGACTGGGATAAGATTTTCTATTTAATCGTTGGACTTACAATACTTGGTGTTGCAGGTTGGGTTGTTAGTTATATGGCAGACCCAAAGGGGGGTGCAAATGTTATTATGGAAGATTATAAAGGTTTACAAAATACCCAGGGATGGGATGATTAAAGAAAGTTTCTTTACTTAAAAAAAATCCTCCATATTTGATGGGGGATTTTTTGTTGGTGAAAAAGTAAATTCTGTTTGAAATAAAAAAAACACCGCCCAATTGGACGGTGAATTTTGTTTTTACCACAGTGGGTAAATTATTTTGCCTCAGCCATAGGTGCAGGAGCAGGCATATCTTTCATACAGCCAGCCTTTTTACATCTGCCCTTGCCACAGTTACAATCTGGTTTGCCCATTTTTTCACATGGACATGGTCCCTTTGGTCCTCTTTTATGGCATGGACCAACAGCAACCAAAGTTGCAAATACTGTTGCGGCAATAACGATAAGCAAAACAATAAAGCTTTTTACACGATTACAGTTGCAACCGCAAACTGAACATTTGCAATCACATCCACAGTTGCATCCGCATTCGCATTTTTTATCAGTTGCAGGCATAGCTTCCTTTACAACTGGTTTTGTTGTTTTTACTGATTTTACAGCCTTTACTGACTTAACAGATTTTTCTGTCTTTTTTGTAGCAGGCTTTTTTGAGGTTGTTTTTTTAGCTACCATAGTTCTCTCCTTTTGTTGTTTGACAATCCTTACTTTCTAAATTAAACTAAAAGTAAATCTAATTGGAGTATAACATTGCAAAATAATATTTTCAATACATTAAAGCAAAAATATTTTACAACAGAAAAGAGGTTTTTGGGTATAGATTTTGGTACGGTGAATATTGGTGTGGCGGTTTCCGATGTGGGACGTCAAATTGCTAGTCCGTATGCGATGCTTAAAAATAAAAGTTATAAAGATTTGTTTCCGGAAATTTTACAAATTGTGAAGGAAATGGATGTTGGGGCAATTATTATTGGACTTCCCCTTCAAATGAATGGAGAGGAGGGTGAAACCGCATCAAAGGCCCGAGAGTTTGGGCGGTTGCTTGGTAAGGCGATACCGTTTGTTGATATTGCATTTATTGATGAAAGAATGACATCGGGGATGTCCGAAAAAATGCTTATCCGTGATTTTGATTTAAGTCGGAAAAAAAGAAAGGCGATACTTGATAAGGTATCGGCGGCGGAAATTTTGCAACGTGCGTTGGATGCATTTTAACCATCAAAATAAATATAAAAAAAACCTTCCGATTGGAAGGTTAATTTTTTTTCATTTGAAACAGATATTAGATATGTGCTTCAATGTACTTTACTGCATCACCAACAGTCAAAATCTTTTCAGCTTCTTCATCTGGAATTTCGCAACCGAATTCTTCTTCAAAAGCCATTACAAGTTCAACTGTATCAAGAGAATCTGCGCCAAGGTCATCAATGAAATTTGATTTTTCAGTAACCTTGTCAGCTTCTACACCAAGATTTTCAACAACTATTTTTTTTACTTTTTCAAGAACATTTATTTGTTCAGCCATTTTTTCACCTTTTCGTTTGTTAAAATAATTTTCAGTTTATAACCGAATGAAGATAATTTACTATTTTCCCATATAAATGTCAAGAGCAAATACTGAAACAAGATTTTTGGGGTGCGAATCCGTTAGTTTCTGTAAAGGCTTTTTACATCGGGTGCATAGTATAGGGCGTCAATTAACTCATCAATAGTTTCAATTTTGAATTTGTCGGTTGTTTCTGCCAAATCCTTTGAGAAGGTAGCCTCTAAATTTGCCAAGAAGTCCATCCAACTCCAATAATCCATACCAAGAGTTGAATAATTTTTATCCTTTATAGAAGCAAAGTTTTCATCAGGCAATACCTGACCGTCCTCGGTTAGGAGTTTTTGAATTTCCTGTGAGTAAAGCTTTTTTCTATTATACATTTGTTTTGTTTTATTAGTCATAATACCAAATTATAGACAATATTCGTTTAATTTGTCAATAATTATTTTTTATGGCTAAAAATTTCTCCTTATCGGGTGTAAGTATCTATTGCAAAACTTATTTTTTCAAGTAAATTATATTATATAAGGAGAATTTGGTATGAAATATTTGAAAAATATATTGTTTTTACTTGTTTTTATGTTTATGGGAATAAGTTCCAGTTTTGCTGAAATATATGTTGATATTGACAGTGGTAATATTGAACCAATATCAATTGCCATTATGGATTTTGATGGAAGTAATGTTTTTAATAAGGATATTGGAAAAAAAATTTCCGATGTTATTTCAAATGATTTGAAAAGAAGTGGGTTGTTTGCTCCGATTCCATCAGAGTCATTTATTGATAAAAAACAAAATGTTGCGGATTTACCAAAATTTGAAAACTGGACCGTTATAAATGCCCAGGCTTTACTTTATGGCAATATTACCTCTACGGATAATGGAAAGCTTCGTGTGGAATTTCATTTGTGGGATGTTCCCGCACAACAAAGGATTGAAGGGCAGGCACTTATTACTGAAAAAACAAATTGGCGAAGGATTGCACATATAATTGCCGATTATGTATACAAAAGGATGACCGGAGATAAGGGATATTTTGATACAAGGGTTGTTTATGTTGCGGAAACTGGGTCAAAGCTTAATAGGACAAAACGACTTGCCATCGTGGATCAGGATGGGGCGAATCTTAAATACCTTACCGATGGAAAAATTCCAGTGACTACACCTGTATTTTCAAATAATTCACAAAAGATTGCCTATGTTACATATTTTAAACAAGTGCCAAGGGTTTATATTTTCAATATTGAAACTGGGGAACAGGAACTTTTGGGAAATTTCCCAGGGATGTCATTTGCCCCAAGGTTTTCACCGGATGATAAGTATGTTGTTATGAGTATTGCAACGGATGGAAATTCGGATATTTATGAAATGAATTTAGAAACAAAAAAGCTTAGGAAACTCACTTCACATCCAGCAATTGAAACGGCACCGACCTATTCACCGGATGGAAAAAAGATTGCCTTTGTTTCGGATAGAAGTGGAAGACCACAAATTTATGTGATGAATCGTGATGGAAGTGGAGAGGAACGAATCAGCTTTGGTGATGGACAATATGGTGATATTGTTTGGTCGCCACGTGGTGATTATCTTGCCTTTGTTAAAATAAAAAATAACAAATTTTATATTGGATTGATGTTTGATGATGGAAGTGGTGAACGACTTATTGCCGATGGGTATATGGTGGAATCGCCAACCTGGTCGCCAAATGGACGAAGAATTATTTTTTATGAACAAATACCAACAAAGGATGGACAGGATAAACTTACCGTGCAAAGCGTTGATATTACAGGCTATAATCACGAAACAATGAAACTTCCGACGGATGCATCTGACCCTGCTTGGTCGCCAATATTGCCTTAATGGGAGAAAATTATTGACTTAAAATATTTTTAGTCTATAATGATTCGTGTTTAATTTAAAATGGAGAAGACAAAATGTTAGATGTAAATTTCAGATTCGTTGAAAACAGAAGAGAATATGCAAGAAGTATGGATAAGGTAAGAAAGTCATATATTGCTGCTCTTCGTTCTGAATATTTAAGGGCAGAAGAAAAAAAGAATAGAGAAACCCCAGAATGGTTTGCAAAGGAAATTGATAGAACACAATATAATATGTTAAAGTTTTGTCTTGCTCTTGCACTTAATAGTAAGGATATAAGGGCGCAAATTTCACTTAGAAATGTAAAAAAATATTTTGATGAAATTCAAAAAAGAGCATACGACAAATATTCAAGACAAGAAATTGCCGATGCGATGTTTAAGGTTGTTGCACAAAATAAAACTATGTCCGACCTTATGAGATAAGATTTATTTCATTATAGGAAAAATTTAAGGTAGTCGTTTGGGCTACCTTTTTTATTGTTCCTTTAAAAAATCCCCACCGGTTGATGGGGAATATTTTTATTTGAACTTTATGACCTTTTTCTTTGTCATAGAATCAACTATACCACAAAGAAGTTTTAATGAACTTAGGGCATCCTTGTTTGAAATTAAGAAGTCCTTTCCTTCAAGCAAAGTTTTTGCAATGCTTTCATAATATGGGGTATGACCGAATCCGTAAACAGATTCAACATCATAGGATAAATCACAGAACGTTTCCCGTGGTTCTTCAAATTTCCAATCAAGTATTTTGTTAAGGGCGATACCACCGATTTTTACCAATCCCTTTTCGCCAATTATTGTAATGCTTCCTTCATAATTTTCATTATAGGTAAGGACGGAAAGATTTACATTTCCGATGATGTCATTTTTCCATTCAATTATTGCCGAACCGCAATCTTCGGTTTCAATTTTTCGTTCGCGGGTTTTTCCCATTGCATAAATGGATTTAAGTTCACTTTGCGAGAACCAATTCATTATGTCTGTATAATGTGAAGCCTGAGTTATAAAGGCGCCACCATCAATTTTTTTTGAACCGTGCCATGAGGGATTTTTGTAATAATCATCATCACGGTACCAAAAAATGTTTGATGTCATCATATAAATTTTACCGAATGCCCCGTCATCAATAGCCTTTTTTACACATTGAATTGTTGGGTTAAAGCGGTTTTGGTGTATAAGGAATACTTTTTTACCCTTTGAATTTGCATAATCAATAAGCTTTTTTCCGTCCTTATACGAAAGGGTGAGAGGTTTTTCAATGATTACATTTATTCCCGCCCTTAAAATCTTTTTAGCATTTTCGTAATGATAGCCATTTGGAGTACAAACACTTACACAATCAAGGTTTTCAAATTTTAACATATCGTCAAGGTTTGTGTATGGCTTCGCACCGGTTTTTTCCTGTGCCTTTTGTAAATTTGTTGGGTTAAGGTCGCATATTGCAACTATTTCCATAGTATTATTGTTATTTTTGATTGCGTTGAAATGACAATCAGAAATTCTTCCACAACCAACAACTCCAATTCTTAGTTTTTGCATATTTTTACCTCCGTAGGAATTTTCATTATACCATATAAAAAATAAAAGGCAAGTGTGGGAATTTTTAAATATTTATTCATAAAAAAACACCGCCCAGTGTGGACGGTGTTAAAGTTTTTTACAAAACTTGTTTTATGCCTTAATAACAGAAACAAGAGTTGTGGCACCTTCTGTAAAGATAGATTTTGATGTTTCTGTACCCTTACCAAATGTAAGAACAAGTTCATCACCATCTTTTGCAAGTTTAAGATCCTTTGCAATCTTTCTTGAAAGGTCATCAATTTTGTCAGAATCAGTTGATTCAACAACAACTGGTGTTATACCCCAGCAAAGAGCAACACGTCCAGCAACCTTATCATTTGTTGTCACGGCAACGATAGGTGCATTTGGTTTGTGTTTTGCAAGGTTAATTGCAGTTGTACCACTTGTTGTATATGCGAATACAGCCTTTGCATCTGTTTTCTTTGTGATTTCAGCAGCAGCAGAAGTCATAACATCACCAAGTGTGTTTTCCTTAATTTCACTTGTGTATGCATCAACATACTTTCTGTATTCTGGATCTGCTTCTACTTGTTTGATGATAGATGACATCATCTTTACAGCATCAACAGGGTATTTACCTTGTGCTGTTTCAGCGGACAACATAACGCAATCTGTGCATTCGTAAACTGCATTTGCAACGTCGGATGCTTCGGCACGTGTTGGGAATGTGTTATCAATCATTGATTCCAACATATGTGTTGCAACGATAACAGGTTTTCTTTTTTCACGGCAAAGCTTTATCATTCTTTTTTGAAGTATTGGAACCATTTGTGGTTCAACTTCTACACCAAGGTCACCACGTGCAACCATAATACCATCTGTAAGGTCAACGATTTCATCAAGGTAATCAAGAGCAGCAGTTGGTTTTTCAATCTTACATACCAAAGCGGCACGACCGTTAATAATCTTTTTTGCATAACGAACATCGTCTGGTGTTTGAACGAATGAAGCAGCAATCCAATCAACGCCAAGGGATAGTGCGAATTCCAAATCGTCCAAATCTTTTTCTGTGAATACAGGAAGATTTACAACAGTGTTTGGAAGGTTGAAACCTTTTCTGTCGGAAATTTTACCGCCAACGATAACCTTTGTTTTAACGCTTCCGGCAGTTTTTTCAATAACTTGAACCTTAATTTTACCATCGTTGATAAGAACGTAATCACCAACCTTTAATGCGTCAAGAATTGCAACATTTGGAAGTTGAACACGTGTTGAATCGCCAAGTTCTTCGTTGTTATCAAAAGTAAATTCTTGACCATCTTCAAGCATTTCAAATTCGTTTTTGAATTTACCAACACGAAGCTTTGGACCTTGCATATCGGCAAGAATACCAATCTTTTTACCAAGTTCTTTTTCAATTCTTTTTATATTATCAAATCTTTTTTTGTGGTCTTCGTGTGAACCATGAGAGAAGTTCAAACGGCATACGTTTACACCAGCTTCAATAACAGCTTTAAGGTTTTCATATTCCTCAGTTGAAGGACCAATAGTTGCTACGATTTTGGTAAATCTGTAATTATCATCAAGATTTTTCAAATCCATTTTTTACATCCTTTTCGTTTTGTTTCTTTTTTTTATTTTTTACTTGTAGTTAAGTAATTTTACGGCTAATATAATACATTATATTTTAAGTTTTACAACTTATTTTATTAACTTTTTTGAAAAAGGAGAAACAAATGGCAAAAACAGATGGAATTCAAGCAGAACAACTAAACAGCTTTATGGATAGAATTGAAAGATTGGAAGAAGAAATGGCAAATATCAGAAGTGATATTCGTGAAATTTATGCCGAAGCAAAAAGTGTTGGTTATGATCCAAAGATTATGAGGGTTGTTTTAAGATTAAAGAAGCTTGACGAAGCGGATAGGGTAGAACTTGACGAATTAACAGAAACCTATCGTGCAGCATTGAATGTTTAGTTAATTTAGTTTTATTTAATACATTTTGAAAATCCCCGCCTTTTTTGACGGGGAGTTTTTTTTGTTGGTGTTGGATAATAAAAACTTTTCCTTGTACCATTCCGAATTTATTTCGGAAACTTTTTCTTTTACTCTCGTTCCTCTAACGGATTTTGAAACAAGTTCAGGATGACGGGTGGACCGTGGGCTGGCGGACATTCGGTCCAACTTTACGGACGGATGCCTTCCGCACACACAATACATGCTCCATCACACCTGCCTGCACGCACCAGAAACTCTGGACTGCTGGCGGATGGTCTCCATCACCTATGGAGTGGGGGAGAAGCTATCACACAAAATTCTCCCATATATTTTTTGGGAAATAAAAATGAAAAATAATTTCCAATCATTCCCCAAATCAAAACACCAATCCTCCGTTTGCATAAAATAAACGTGGCTTGCTTTTTTATTTTTCCTTCGTACTAAAAATTAGCTGGGGAGTTCGTAAATCATATGTTCTGAAATGCTCCTATGGATTTTAGAATACAAAATAAAGTATTCCTGTTGTATAGCCATAGCTCCCCAACCACATAGGTTGAGGAAATAGTCGTCAACAACCGTTCAAAAGATGAACGGAACAACTCTCGGTGCTATTTTTACCGCTATACTTCAAGAGCTTCTGACAGCTCCGTACCAAATTTCGGTACTGTTAATACACTTAGTGTATCGCAATCTATTCTATATATTTTTTTCATAAATCAAGAATAAAAAAACTCCGCCTTTTAAAAAAGACGGAGTTTATAAAGAATTTCAAAAAATTTATTTCTTTGATTTCTTTTCTGCTTCTTTTATTGATGCACCAAGGATGTCCCCTAAAAGAGCACCAGTGTCAGTTGAGCCATATTCCTTCATTATCTTTTTCTCTTCTTCTATTTCATAAGCACGAATAGATAATGTAAGTTGCATTGTTTTGTTGTCAATTGCAGTAATTTTAGCGTCAACCTTTTCATCAACAGCGAATCTGTCTGGTCTTTGTTCTGACTTTGTCTTTGAAAGATCATTTGTTTTAATGAAACCAGGAAGTCCGTTAACATCAACTGCGATACCGTCTTCTTTGATTTCCTTTACAACACAGGTTACAATTTCACCCTTTTTTACACGATCAAGTGAAGATGCAACACGATCTTCCTTCAATTGTTTGATACCAAGAGAAATTCTTTCCTTATCAGCATCAATTTCAAGAATTTTTGTCTTGATTGTCATACCCTTTGAATAATCCTTTACGGCTTCTTCTGGGTTTTTATCCCAATCAATGTCAGATAGGTGAACCATACCGTCAAGGTCGTTTCCAAGGCTTACAAATATACCGAATTCAGTGATATTTTTGATTTCGCCTTCAATAATGTCGCCAACCTTGTGTGTTTCGGCGAATTCTTTCCATGGGTTTGGTGTGCATTGCTTTAAACCAAGTGAAATACGACGTTTTTCACGATCAATTTCAAGAATCATTACATCAACAGAATCGCCAGTTGAAATAACCTTTGATGGATGTACATTCTTCTTTGTCCATGAAATTTCAGATACGTGTACAAGACCTTCAATACCATCATCCAAGTCAATGAATGCACCGTAATCTGTAAGGTTTGTTACTGTACCCTTGTAAATCTTGCCAACTTCAAAGTTGTCAATGTTTTCCCATGGATCTTTTTCAAGTTGTTTCATACCAAGTGATACACGACCAGATTCTCTGTCAAAGTTGATAACTTTAACTGTAATTTTTTGACCAATTTGGAAAAGTTCGTTTGGATTTGAAACACGTTTCCATGAAATATCTGTGATATGTAAAAGACCATCAACACCACCAAGGTCAATAAATACACCATAGTCAGTAATGTTTTTGATGATACCTTCCATAATATCGCCAATTTTAATGTTTTTGATGATTTCATCACGTTTTTCAGCTCTGTCACCTTCAAGGATTGCACGATGAGATACGATAAGATTTGATCTTAGTTTATCCATCTTTATAATCTTAAAGTCCATAGGTTTGTTCATAAGAGCGTTTACATCCTTTACAGGATTGATGTCAAGTTGTGATGATGGCATAAATGCAGGGATTCCATTAAGATCAACAGTAAATCCACCACGTACACGGTCTGTAATTTGACCAGTAACGATTTTGTTTTCTGCAACTTGTTTTTCAATTTCTTTCCATGTTTCTTCTTTTCTTGCCTTTTCACGGGAAGCAATAAGAAGACCATCACGACCTTCGTATCTTTCAACGTAAACATCAACGATGTCGCCAACCTTGATTTCATCGTTTCTGAATTCACGAATATCAATATGACCTTCGGATTTCAAACCAACGTTTACGATAACGAAGTCCTTTTTAATATCAACAATAGTACCCTTTGTTACATAACCTTCAAGTTTTGAAGAGTTTGTATACATAGAGTTAAATAATTCAGCAAAGTTTTCACCCGTTGAAAATAATTCTGCATCTGTATCGAAAATAGTTTTTTTAGCTTTCATTGTAATTTTCTTTTTAGATGTTGGCCTGAACCTTAAAAAGTTCGGGACTTGTATGGTTAATATTCACGTTTAGATACAGCATACCCTGTAAATAAAGTGTCTTTTTATAAAAAAGTATGTGAATCATAGTATGAAACAATTAAAGAGTCAAGAAAAAAGGAGGTAAAAGAAATAAAAAAATGCCCTTTTTTCAGGGCATTATGTTTTTTAATCAAATGTTATATGTAATCGTTCATCAATGATTTTTTTTGCGACCTCAAACGTTTGTTCCTTACTATTTTCGGATGTGTTTATAACGATTGCGTCGTCGGCCTGTTTCATTGGGCTTGTCGCACGGGTACGGTCGGCTTCATCCCTTGCGATGATGGAGGCAAGAACCTCCTGATATGAGGCACTTTCACCTTGATCCAAATATTCCTTTAATCTTCGGCTTGCCCTTGTTTCTGGGCTTGCGGTGATAAAGAATTTTACAGGAGCATTTGGGCAAATTACGGTTCCTATGTCGCGACCTTCTATTACCGCACCCTTTGCCTTTCGTCCATCAGGAAGGTCAGGTGGATTTGTTCCAAAATCAATTTGGTATTTCCTCATAATAGTACGAATTTCGGGAATTTTTGCAACGGATGCAACATATTTATTGGTAAGTTGAGAGCGAATCTTTGGATTTTTGGCATATTCCAAAATTTTGTGGGTATCGGATAATTTTTGGGTAAGGGCGATTGCGAATTCCAAATTTATATCATCCATATTTTGTTCCATTTCAATCATACATAATGTAATTGCACGGTAAAGGCTTCCAGTGTCAAGGCCGGCAAAACCATAATGTTCACAAAGCTTTTTGGTTAGGGTTCCCTTTCCGGCACCTGCGGGTCCGTCAATTGCAATTATATTTGTATTAGCCATAATATTATCTTCCTTCCATAAGTTTAAAAAAAAGACCTACATCAATAAAAATGTAGGTCCAAAATTTTATACGACTTTTTTGTCCTTCTTTTTATCTTGATAGATTATAATAGGACTTTTTTCTTTTTCAACAACTTCTTTATCAACAATTACTTTTGTAATATTTTTGTTGTTTGGAATTTCAAACATTGTATCAAGAAGAAGGTTTTCAATTATTGAACGAAGTCCACGGGCGCCGGTTTTCCGCTTGATTGCCTTTTGTGCGATGGCTTCTAAACTGTCGTCTGTGAATTCAAGTTCAACATTTTCCATTTGGAAAAGAGTTTTATATTGTTTTACAAGGGCATTTTTAGGTTCAGTTAAAATTGAACATAATGCCTCCTTATTAAGGTCATCAAGGGTTACAATTATTGGCATACGACCCATCATTTCTGGAATAATACCGAATTTGATGATGTCTTCCGGTTCAATTTTACCCAAAAGTTCGGAAACACTTCGTTCTTGTTTGGATGCGATTGTTGCACCAAAACCCATTGATGTCTTTTCGGTTCTTTTTTCAATGATTTTATCAATACCTTCAAATGCACCACCACAAATAAACAAAACGTTTGATGTATCAAACTGAATGAATTCTTGTTGTGGGTGTTTTCTTCCGCCCTGTGGTGGAACGGAAACAACGGCACCTTCAATCAATTTAAGAAGAGCTTGCTGTACGCCTTCACCACTTACATCACGGGTAAGTGAAGGATTGTCGGATTTACGTGAAATTTTATCAATTTCATCAATGTAAACGATACCCTTTTGTGCCTTTTCAACATCGTAGTTTGTTGCTTGGAGAAGGCGAACAAGGATGTTTTCAACATCTTCACCAACGTATCCCGCCTCAGTCAATGTTGTTGCGTCGGCAATGGTGAATGGAACATCCAAAAATTTTGCCATAGTACTTGCAAGTAAGGTTTTACCACTTCCAGTTGGACCAATTAAAAGGATGTTTGATTTTTGAATGTCAACATCGTTTTGAACGGCCTTGTTATAAAGTCTTTTGTAATGATTATGTACGGCAACGGATAAAACCTTTTTCGCACGTTGTTGTCCGATTACATAGTCATCAAGATGTTCAAGAATTTCATGTGGAGTAGGCGTTTCAGATGTGCTTTCTGTTATCGCCTTTTTTTGTTCCTCATTTATAATATTCATACAAAGTTTGATACAGGAATCACAAATGAAAACATTTGGTCCGGCGATAAGCTTTTTGGCTTCGTGTTGAGATTTTCCGCAAAAGGAACAATATTTTATATCTTTTGTTTCGTCAGTCATCTTTTATTCTTTCCTGTAATTTAAAATTGTTAACATTATATTGTATTTTAGGTGTTTTTTCAAATGAATTATTTTTGATTTATAACTAATTGAATAAACGGAATTTTTACTTTATTCCCAACATTTCATTTAATGATTTAAGCATATCTTCAATGGTATTTTTGTTTTTAAAGCCATCCAAGTTATACTCAGTCATCTTTCTTGCACTTGTTTCCAATGCACCAATTACTCCTTCATAATCAAATTCGCCTTCTGCTTTAACATCAGGGGTTCCATTGTAGTTGAATGTGTAATTAACGTTTTCATTTTCAACTTTTACGAATTCGGAGCAACTGTATTCTAAACTTTCGTTGTTTAGTTGGGCGATTACATTTTTATATTTTTCAATATCTTCGCTTGCCATCAAATTCATATCCCCTATATTTGGAATGGAGATTTTGTTGTCTGGTTTGCGTTTGAATTTTGCAATTGTGTTAAGGAGTTTATCCAAGTTGTTGTGTGCGCGTGTTAAATCATCCCCCTTTATCTTTTTAATTGATGGAAGTTTATCAAGCATAGATAGGGCATTTTGTAGGGCAGAATGTACATCCTTAGTTATTTGGGCATTATCCGCTTTACATTCATTTGGCGCAAGGGATGCAAGCAAAGTTTTTATATCATTTTCCATTTGTGAAAGTTCGGAATTTACGTTTTTCTTTTTGTCGGATTTTTCCTTAATTACACCATAAATACCCTTGTCTTTAAGTTCCTGAGCTGCATTTGTGCCAAGTGCAACACCAACGGTGTTATTTACGGTAAAGTCAAACAAACCCTTTAATGCACCTTTCTTTGAAATTTCCTTTTCAAGGGCAGAGCGATTGTCCACAAGAGTGAATGTTGTGTCTTCCATATCAACCTTGAAATTACGGCCACAGGCAGTTTCACCTTCGGTTACAAAGGTGTTGGCGATAGTAACAAGTTCACGTGGATAGGTTTGTGATTTTGTGTTAAGGTTTAAATCGGCAAGCTTTCCAATTTGACCGGAATAATTCCATGAATTATCACCAATGTTTGCAAAAAGGCTTGCGATTGTGGAGGAAAGTTTCTTTTTTCCCTGATACATTGAACCGGTATCCAAAACGCCGTCGCTGTTGATTGTGGCACCGGAAAGAAAAGTTTTTTCGTCGCTGTCGGACCAATCATCAATGCTGATAGTTTTGTATTTTTCAATGATTGCATCGCGACCGCATTTTTTATCAATTCCGCGGTCAAGTTCGGTTATCTTGGAGGCATCAAACATAGCCTTAAATGCGCCGTCGGCAGAGCTGTTTTTTTCGGCCTGAATATACATAAAGCAATCTTGGGCGGCGGAATATTTCGCCTTTGCCATATTACAATTTTTACGTTCCCTTATTTGTTGTTCGGAATATAAATCCCAAAGGTTTTCAACCAATTCCTCCTGAAATGGAGAACAAAAATTCATAAGATCCTTTCCATTGCAATTTTTGCCGGAAATTTCGGATGTGATGGACGAAAGGTTTGGAAGTTCAAAGTTGAATGAAAGTTGAACCTTTACCTTGCTTTTACATGGATAGGTTTCACAATATTTTTTTAATCCTTCGGATACGGCGATGGCGCATTTTCGTTTTGCAAGAAGGTTTGTGGATGATGGAACCGTGCCACAGATAAGGTTTGCATCATTGGAAATTGTCGTTCCGGTTGTTGTGGTTGTTTGTCCGGTATAGCGAGAATTTGATGAACTTAATGTTCCGCGTACGGATGTTTTTGACATAGTGGCGGAACGTTTTGAACGGTTTGACCTTCTTGGTGCAGACGAAACATTGGTATCAAAAAATATACCAACGATTAAAAACAAAGATGTGAACCAAGTTTTTTTCATACCTTTAATTATACTATAATTTTTAAGTTAATAAAAGCCCTTTTTTTAGAAATTGTTTATTTCCTTTAACGCCATTTTTATAAGGTCGTTCATTCCAATCATTGGGTTTTTGTTTATAAGGTTCATTACAACCTCAAAACTTTGCGATCTGGTATAGCCAAGGTTGGAAAGGGCGGAAATTGCATCTTCGGCGATGGAATCGTTTTTCATTTCCCGTGAAATGCCGGCAAGTTCAAGGTTTATGTTTGTTTTTTGAACCTTGTCCTTTAATTCCTGAACTATACGTTCGGCGGTCTTTTTCCCAATGCCATTTGCCGTTGTGAATGAAACGGCATCACCGGATAAAATAGCGGTGGAAATTTGTTGTGGGGTAAGGGCGGAAAGTATGGCAAGTCCGGCCTTTGGTCCGATACCCTGTACCAAAGTCAAAAGGTTAAAAAATTCGTGTTCGGTTTGGGTGGCAAAACCGTAAAGTGTGATACTGTCTTCACGTACTATTGTTTCAATCCAAAGTGTAAGAGGAGTGTTTAAGGTTAGTTTTGATATTGTCTTTTGTGGCACAAATACACCATAGCCAACACCGTTCACATCAAGTATTATTTGTGTTTCCGAAAGTGTGTCAACAATGCCCTTTAATTTTGAAATCATTACCAGTTTATCGCCTTTATTTTTCTTACCATATCATTATAATTGAATGGTGAAATTTTGGAGTTATTGTGAATACATCTCTTTCCAACTCCTTCAACTTGTTGCCAATCATCAAGGTTAAAATTGTTATATTGTTTTGAAATATAATCATATTCTTTTACAAGTTCTTTCATCGTTGATTTTTCGTTGGATGAAATCTTTTCATAATAAGTTTGTTCCTTAAACTTGCTATTTGGTGTAGGTGATATTGAACAACCATACCAACTTTTTGGATTTGTATCGTGAGCGCATTTTAATTGAAGTTTTTTGAATATTTCGCAGGCTCTATCCGCTAATTTTTTTAATTCATCAAGATCAGATTTATAATTACACTCTTCTAATTGTTGTTTTGCATTTTCATACGTTATTGTTTTCCAAACAAAGCTAGTATTTGAACATTGTTTCTTTAATGCATCAAAACAAGCCTTTTGCGCTTCATCGGTATTTAAAAATACACCTTTTAGTGAAATGCCAAGTTGTGTTTGACACATATTGATTTCTTTTTGAGCATCAATTATCGCATTTAATTTTGTAATGTTTGACTTTATATCATCAATAGTTTTTTTGAAATTATCCTTTGTCAAAGTAGGTTTGTCAGATGTATCATTACACAAAGAATTTCTTTTTTCCTTAACTTCATTACATGCATGTGTATTTAAATATTTTTTTACCTGTGAAATTGAAACTTTGTTTAAAAGTTCACTCTCTTTTTTCATTAAGTCGTTATATTCACTGTAATCAATCCAATTATCAACTTTGTTTTTACATTCGTTTGAATAATCATAATTGTCATTACCAGCGGTTGTTGTAAGTTTTAAAGTTTCCTTTATTCCCTTAGTATCTGCATATTTTTTACATAATTCAGTTTCTATTTTGGTTTTGCAATTTTGTGGATTTTTTCCAATATCAATGGATAATTTGTTGTTGGAGTAAATCTTTTTGGCACCAACCAAATAATTGTTGCATTCTGCCAAATCCTTTTCATTTTGTATTGTATTTAAACATTCCTTTACAACCTCATTATTTTCAAGAGTTGTTTTATTTATTGAAAAATCATTTTTTAATGTTTCTATGTCTGAATCACAGAATTTTTCGGTTCGGCTTTTTGTTGTTATGTAATAATCAAGACTTTTTGTTCCGCTTTTATTTGGAATAGGAGATACACCGCTACATTTCTCTTGTATTGCTTCCAAAAGGACCAAATTTTTTAAGCAAGTTTCAAGTTTTTCTGCGGCTTTGTCCTGTGATAATATTTCATAGCTTTTGCAACTTTTATCTGGTTCAAACATTAACTGTATTTTTGATACGGATTTTGCCAATTTTGCAACTCCATTTTCAAAAATTACACCATATCCAGGGTTGTTTGAACTTGCACAAAATGCCTTTGTTGTTTCGTATAAATATTTATAGCCATCAGGACTGTTGTCTTTGAACTCTTTATTTTTAAATAAGTTTCGTATGTCTGTTGTTAATTTAGAACACTGAGCAAGTTTTTCTATAATACATTCTTTTTGCGTTAATTCATCTTGTTTCTTTTTACACATTTCTAATGAAGTAAGTTTTTTAACATCTTCATTTTTACTTATTTTTTGTATTTCAGCTTTACAATCTTCAAGAGCTTTATTTGCTTCCTGTTGTGCCTGTTTTAGTTTTTCAATATTTTCTTCGGCTGTTGTGGTTTCCGTTGCAATTTTTTTCTTAAGGGCTTCAAGTTGATCATTGGATAGGTTTTCTATGGTTGAAACATCCAATTTTACATCCCTTTGATCTGTATTATGTTGTTTAAGGTTTGGAACCTTTTGTTTATTTAATTCTTTGTTCAAATCATCAAAATTTTTTTCGGTGATTTGTTTTGTCGTTTCTGTTGTTTTGAATAAGTCAGGAATGGAAAGAAGTCCTGCTTCCTCATTAAGTATTTTTGCCAGTGTTCCAAGTCCCGCTTTGATATCGGCCATTAGACCTGTTTTTGTTTGTGACTCTATTGTATTTATTTTTTCCCGTAATTTTTGGAATATACGAAGTTCTTCATAAAATTCCTTTATTGTCTTAAAGGTGTCATGTGATGCCGTTTCCGCAATACTTCCAGTAAGTTTTTTTGTGGCTGGTGCCGTTGGAAAACCATTAGGGCAGTCCTTGGTAATGCCTTCTTCCTTGCAAAATTTAGAGCAATCGCCAGTATATTTTGCATTTTTACAATAGTTATTTTGTAAATCTTCTACTTCTTTAAGAAATGCGTTTGCCACACTGTTAAGGTTTGTTGCTGTATCAGATGGTATTTTAATTTCAAGGTTTCGTTCAATCCTTGTGTCAGAATCAGACTTTGCACCAGAATCAGAAACCATCCCTGCGTAAAGAGTAGGGGAAAAGAAAAGACAAAGTAGTGTAGCTATCACTTTTTTCATAATGTTTATTGTATCATTTTTTTTCGTGAAGGGCAAGACCTATTTATCGTTAGTATTAAAAAAAAGCCCCCAATGAATGAGGGCAATGTTTTAAAAAGTGAAAGTTTGTTATTCTTCGGAAGGTTCAGTTGGGGTTGCCGGTGTATCACCAGAACCATCAAAGCTTGTATCTCCGGTGCCGTCGCCTTCTTCACTAGAATATGAAGAGGTAGAAGGATTTTCAGGTTCTTTTTCTTCGCCACCTGTTTCACCGGAAGATTTCTTTTCTTCCCTTAATTTTTTGGCTTCTTCACGTTTATTTTTTCTTTCTGTTGCCTTTTTCTCCTTTTCTTCGGCTTTTTTTGCCTTATCTAATTCTTTTTTAACAGATTTTACTTCTTTGTTTAAAGCTTTATAATTTTCATTTAACTGATTAACCTTTTCAACAAAGTCAGGTTCGGTGCTTTCAGGAATGGCTTCCTTTTGAGCCTTTAATTCTTCTATCTTTTTGGTTAAATCACTTTTCTTTGTTTCATCGGTAATTTCGTTAATTGAGGTTGTTAATGTTTCTATATTACCGTCAAATTTGTTAAGCATATCTTTTGCAGATTTTATATCCTTTATTTGTTTATCTGCTTCACGTTCTTCTTTGGTCTTTCCGGCCATTGTGTCATTTGCCCAATTTGTACCCTTGAATGCGCCAATTTGGTCAACAATATATTCCTTTCCACCGGCAAGAAGTCCCTTTTCGTTAATCTTTCTTTCAATTGAGCTTGTCTTGTCAACAAGGGCGATGTTTGCATCGTAAAGTTCAGTGTAGTTTTTCTCGCCACACATCATATTACCCTCTGATTTAAGGGAGTTTACAAGTTGGATTAAATCACGTGGAAATTCGGTTGTTTTAAAATCAATTTTAAGGTCAAGAAGTCGTCCATAGGCCGCAAGGTTTGACCAACCGATATTTCCAACCTTTGAAAAGTATGAAGTTAGACTGTCCCCAGTTTCGGAGTCGGAAATTTCTTCACCATTTGAAATTCTTTTATATTGTAATTGTATTGCGGATTTTCCACATCTGCTGTTTAAATCACCACTTGAAATGACAACTTTTTCATTTTGGCTTGTCAAAACATAACGATAGCATTCTTCAGCAGCAAGTGAGCGGGCAAGGGCGATATTACAATTTTTTGTATCATTTGCGGCATAGCTGTCGTATGAATTCCAAAGGTTGTTTACCGCTTCTTCAATGAAATTTGCACAATAAATTTCATTTACCTCAGTTGTATCGGTTGGAAGAATTATCCCCGCATAGGCTTCGGTTGCATTTTTACATTTGTTGTTTCCACAATAGTTTTTAAGAGATTTAACAACCATTGCAGTACAGTTTCGTTTTGCACTGGCATCGGTGATTGGGGCAACCTGTGTATAATCGGTTGTTCGTACGGTTGTGTCGGCAACGGTAGCATTTACGGATGTTGTTGTACCGCTTACCTTTACATTACCACTAAGACTGCGACGAGATGAGGCAGAACGTGCGGAAGAACTGTTCCTTCTGGAATTTCTTGCGGCGTCTGCATTTTGATTGAAAAGTACAGCCAATCCCAATAATGCAATAAGTTTTTTAGTCATAATTTTTTCTCCTTTTAATCATCCAAAGTTGTAAATTCTGTTTGGTTTAGTTCCTTATTTTCTTCCCTTCCAAGCATCTTTTTAAGGGCAGTTTTTGAAAGGTTTACGTTTTCATTTTCCATATCGTAATCAATTGTTTTATATTCAATGGTTGCATTTTCACCAACACCGGTTTTGCGAACCTCAATTATACGATATTGTTTTTTCTCGCTTTCCTCAGGTGTGAGAAGAAGGTATTTCCCGGTTTTAAGTTCAGATTTCTTTTCCTTTAATGTACTATCGGAAATATCACCGCTTAGTGTAAGTACGGCAATGCTTGTATCCGTATTAACATCTTCATCTTTTACACCACCAATGATACCTTCACGGGAAAGCTTATTCATACGGTTTTCACCAACGATAACAGATGCCTGGTTAAAGGTCCAGGTTTGTGCGCCCTTTAATCCACCCTGTTCATCAATTGCCCGAGCAAGAGATGACTTTTCACGGGAAACCTGAATATCGGTTTGATGCATTGTTGCGGTATATTCGGAACCGCAGGCAGGTCCAACTTCGTTTAGGTGAGTGTTTAGAATTTGGGTTATTTTTACCTCCCAATCGTTGGATTTGTCAGTAATTTTTCCATCCAAATAATTACTTACAACTTCAATTCCATCGGCAGGGCTTAATTTTCCGGCATTTATATATAGTCGTGGAATGTCGGTTGGGAAAATTATACCCTTTTGTTCCTCATCCCCAAAGAGTTTGGTCCATTTTGCTTGGAGACCAGCAATTCCGCAAAGGCTGTTTAACTTGCTTTCAATAGAATCAACCGCACCGGTTGCACGTCCGGCGGAAAGTACGGCCTGAAAACATTCGTTTGATGCCTCCGCCACAACACGTTTAAGTTTGCAATTTGGTGAATTTGCACCGGTTATTTGGTAATCATCGGCAATGCTTTTTGTTAAATCCTCAGTAAACATATAGCAAGCCTTATCATACTCATACGCCTGACCTTCAATATATACGGTAATGCCAGAAGTATCAAAGTTTATGAAAAGGTCGTTTGCATCATAACATTTAAGTTTACCATCTTCGCCAATGCCGTTGTTGAAATAAGATTCATCACAGGCATTTTGAATTGCATTTATAAGGGCATTTCCACAAGCCTTTCTTTGTGAAACGGCAAAAGAATCACTCTTTTTAATACATTCATTCGTGTTTGATGCATTTATTATATAATTTGTTTCATCAACACATTCGCATGCGGTTCCGGCGGAATTTTTTCTGGCATTTGCACCACATTTAAGGAAAGCAGTTGTTTTTTTACCGATACATGCCGGATCGCCAGGTTTTGCACACTTTATTGTCTTTATTCCGGATGTTGTATTTTTAAGTCCGGTGGAAGTTTGTGCGTTCGTTGCGGAATAAATTGAACGGGCGGATCTTCGGTTTGTACGTGCAGAATAAACATCACTACCAATTAGAAGTAATGGTAGAGCCATAATTTTTATATAAAAGTTTTTGTTCATTTTTTTCATACTTTTATCCTGATATTTTCCATTATACCTTTTTTTTAACCCTTAATCAATAAAATAATTATTTTTTCATTTTTTGAATAAAAGCTTGAAAAATTGTAAAAATAAGTATAAATTGTAGATAATTTTTTTAATAATTGTGGATTTATCCATTATTTATAGGAGTTTATTATGGTTGGAAAAATTTTAATGCCAAAGGCAACAGCAGTGTGGTTGATTGATAATACCGCTTTGACTTTTGAACAAATTGCAGATTTTTGTGGTATGCATGTTCTTGAAGTGCAGGCTTTGGCTGATAGGGAACAAACTGATTATGTTGTTGGTTCAAGTCCGATTTTGAATGGAATGCTTTCAAAGGAAGATATTGAAAAGTGTGAAGCAGATCCAAATGCAAAACTTACCCTTAGCAAGAATTCAGAGGAGTTTTTGAAGAAAAGCCGTGAGGTTAAATCAAGATATACTCCTATGGCACACAGACAAAATCGTCCGGATGCAATTGCATGGATTTTGAAAAATCATCCAAATATTTCTGATGCACAAATTTGTAAGTTGGTAAGAACAACTAAGGCAACAATTGAAGCTATTCGCGACAGAACACATAAGGCGATTGCGGATATTCAACCAAGAAATCCAGTATTACTTGGTATTTGTTCTGAATTTGATTTAACAAAAGCTATTGTTGATGCCAATAAAAAGGCTGAGGTTGCACAAAAAAGAGCCGAAGCTGTGGCAAAGAAAGTTGCCGAAAAGACGGCAGACGAAGAATTTGTTGAAGAAAAATAGACGTTTTTTGCTAAAATAAATTGACTTTTGTCATAAAAAGTTTTAGAAAGAACATTGAAATATATTTCCCGTTAACCTTTAAATTGTGGTGTTAATAGTGTTCTTTAAAAGAAAATCAATAGAAAATCAAAATAATGTTGCTTCCAAGGATATAGAAGTTAAAGAAGAAAAGTTGGAGGCAACTTCTTCTGTATTGTCTGAGCCAACTGATGATGTAGCATCAGATTTTTTAATTTCTGGGTTATCAGATAATCTTAAAAAACTTATAAAAAAGGCACGGAAAAGAGGTTTTGTTTCCCGTGCAATGGTGGAGCAGGCGTCCGAACTTGATGGATTGTCGGCGGAGGAGGCAGAAGATGCCCTTATCCGTATTTCCGAAATTGGGGTGAATGTTCGTGAAGAATATGACGAAGGGGATGAACTTTCCCTTGACGATGATGAAGAATTGGATGAAGACGAAGATTTTGAAGAAGATGATGCCGATGAATTGGAATGTAAAACTTCGTCTGATGATGACAGACTTTATGGTGTAAGCAAGTTAACAATTGAGCATAACCCTGCGATGAAGGAGTTTTTGTCTTCACATCAGGGGGATGATGACGAAATTAAATTCGTTGAAAGTAGGAGTAGTGATCCAGTAAGAAATTACCTTCGCACAATGGGTTCCATTGAACTTTTTTCACGTGCCGGTGAAATTGCAATTGCAAAGCGAATTGAAGCTGGACGAAAGCTTATGATTGAAGGACTTTGCGACAGCCCGATGACCGTTAAAAAAATTCTTGGCTGGTATAACAGCCTTGTAAAGGAAGAAATGCAACTTCGCGATATTATCAATCTTGATTTGATGTATGGTGATGTGTTTATGGATAAGGAAACCGTTGATGAGGAAGATCTTGAAGAAGAGGAAAATTCTTCTGGTGATGCCTTTGATGATTTGGATGATGAAAACCTTGACGAAGCAGAATTGTATGAAGATAGTTCACAGGTTCCAGTTAATGCGATGGAAGAATCACTTCGTCCAACGGTTATTGAAACATTTGAAAATATTAAAAAGATTTATGCAAAGCTTAGCCGTCTTGAAGATAAGCAAAGTGCAGATAAAACAAAGGTTGATTTGGCAACATTTAAGTCAAAGCATTCAAAACTTTATTCCGAACTTGTTTCCTATATGGCGACAATAAAGCTTAATGACGCAAGGATTACAGAACTTCTTGATGAAATGACAGACAAGAACAGAAAGCTTTTGTCATTGGAAGGACGTCTTTTAAGACTTGCCGAAAATTCAAGAATTAAAAGGGAAGATTTCCTTGAAAAATACAATGCGACTGGTTTAACCGATGCCTGGATAAAAAAAGTTTCAAAAATTTCATCAAAGGATTGGAAACGTTTTACAACTGTGCATATTGATGAAATTAACCGTATTAAGGGTGAAATGCAGTTGATTGAAGATGAAACTGGTCTTCCATTAAAAGAATATAAAACCGTGGTTGAAGTTGTTCGTAAGGGTGAACGGTTTGAATCCACCGCAAAGAAGGAAATGATTGAGGCGAATCTTCGTTTGGTTATTTCTATTGCAAAGAAGTATACGAATCGTGGACTTCAATTCCTTGATTTGGTTCAGGAAGGTAATATTGGTTTGATGAAGGCGGTTGATAAGTTTGAATATCGTCGTGGGTATAAATTTTCTACTTATGCAACATGGTGGATAAGACAGGCTATTACTCGTTCTATTGCAGACCAGGCAAGAACTATACGTATACCGGTACATATGATTGAAACAATTACAAAGTTGAAAAAAACATCACGTGTAATGATGCAGGATATGGGTCGTGAACCAACACCAGAAGAATTGGCAAAGAAAATTGGGATGCCAATTGATAGGGTAAGAAAGGTTTTACGTATTGCAAAGTCCCCAATTTCATTGGAAACACCGGTTGGTGATGATGAAGATAGTTCATTCAGAGATTTCCTTGAAGATAAGAATGTGGTTAAACCTCTTGATGCGGTTGTTAACAGCAACCTTCGTGAAATTACATCACAGGTTCTTTCAACACTTACCCCAAGGGAAGAAAGAGTTTTAAGAATGCGTTTTGGTATTGGTATGAATAGCGATCATACATTGGAGGAGGTTGGTAAACAATTTTCCGTTACCCGTGAACGTATTCGTCAGATTGAGGCAAAGGCCCTTCGCAAATTAAAGCATCCGACGAGGGCAAAAAAGCTTAAAACTTTTGTTGAATAAATTAAAAGCCTCCCACCATGGAGGTTTTTTAATATTTACTTGACTTTTAATACAAAAATATTATTATGTCTAAATAATTTAATTAGGAGTTAAAATGAAACAAGTAAATACAGTATCTGATTTGGCGACTTTACATAAACAACATATGCGGGAAATTTGTATGTTTATACAATCCGAAATAGAAAAGGGTGGCGATCCGGT
This sequence comes from Alphaproteobacteria bacterium, assembly GCA_016297965.1. Lineage (GTDB taxonomy): Bacteria > Pseudomonadota > Alphaproteobacteria > Rs-D84 > CACZYB01 > CACZYB01. Next base: position 170,547 of record JAEDDP010000001.1, read on the forward strand.
TATGGTTGTACGAAAGGTAAGCCACAGTCTTGATATGTCATCATGTGATATTTACAGATTTAACAGGCACGAAGGTTATATTTTCAGTCAATATTTTGGAAATCATATTTCAAAGTTTAGTAAGGGTAGATAATTATGAGACAAGTATACGATGAAGGTAAAAAGAAAAGCATTTGTTTAGAAGTGAAAAACTTGCAGGATGAAGATAAATCTTCGTTGTCGGATATTTTATCGGGTATTTGTGAAAAGTATAATGTCGGAACAAATGAAGTTTATGCATGGAACAAAAAGTTTGGAATGATTTTTGATAATAATCTTTTTTCAAAGGAAGAAAAGTTTCAAATTTGTTATATCGTTGCGGAACTTATTCTTTGTAATGTTGGTATTGCTGAGGCGGTTTCTCTCCTTGCACAAAAAAATGGTATTGAAAAGCATGCAATCTATAAATGGAATAGAGAGCTTAAACTTTTTAAAACATCAAAAAAATATACCGATGAAGAAAAGAAAAATATCTGTCGTCAGATTGCGGTGCTTGCACATGGTGCAGATAATCCCGCATTTGCAGTGCGGATGATGGCGGAAAAATATGATGTGTCTGTTAAATCAATATATACATGGAATCAAAAATACAGGATTTTTTCAACGATTGATAATGGAAGAACAACACCTTTTGGTCGTGAATTTTGTATTAAAGTCCTTAAAGAAGTGGCTGAGCTTGGCGGTAATGTTCCGGCGATAGAAGCGGTTGCAAAAAAGTATGATATTTCTTTTTCCGCGATATATGCATGGAATCGTATATATAAGGTTTTTATGACAAGAACTTTGTTGTTATCGGATAAAAATAGCCGATAGGATTTCATTCTTTAAGTTTTTTTATTTCCTCTTGAAAAATATAACTGGTCGGTGTATATTTTCTTCTGACTTTATAATAAAAAGGAGTATTTTTATGAGACGTGTTGTTATTACAGGTATGGGAATTGTAAGTCCTTTTGGCCGTGGCTTGAAATTTAATTGGGAAGAAGGACTTTTGAAATCTAAATCTGCTATACATAAAATTCAGGGATTTGACACAGAAAAGTTTACAACAAAAATTGCCGGAGAAGTCCCATTTGGTGATGGGGAAGGTCAATTCAATCCGGAAAGTGTAATTCCTTTTAAAGATATTAAAAAGATGGATAAGTTTATTCAATATGCGATGGCGGCTGCGACTGATGCTATTGAAGATGCAAATTGGAAACCAGAGTCGGATGAGGAAAAATGCCGTACCGGTGTTATGATTGGTTCCGGTATTGGTGGACTTGGTACAATATATGAAACTGCAAAGGGAATGGTTGAAAAGGATACCGCAAAGGTTTCTCCTTTCTTTATTCCTGCTTCTCTTATAAACTTGGCATCCGGTCATGTTTCAATTAAGTATGGTTTTAAGGGACCGAATCATGCGGTTGTAACTGCATGTGCTACCGGTACTCATGCTATTGGTGATGCATCAAGACTTATTGCATTGGGTGATGCCGATGTGATGGTTGCCGGTGGTGCCGAAGCTGCGGTTAATCCAATGGGGGTTGCAGGGTTCAGTGCAACAAAGGCATTATCACAACACAATGATGAACCAGAAAAGGCAAGTCGTCCTTGGGATAAGGCTCGCGATGGTTTTGTTATGAGTGAAGGTTCTGGTGTTGTTGTTTTGGAAGAATACGAACATGCAAAGGCTCGTGGTGCACATATTTATGCCGAAGTTATTGGTTATGGTATGAGTGGTGATGCATATCATATGACTGCACCGGCAAGTGATGGTAATGGTGCAAGACGTGCAATGCAAGCAGCATTAAAATCCGCAAATATAAAACCAGAAGATGTTGATTATATAAATGCACATGGAACATCAACAATGGGTGATATGCTTGAATTTAATGCGGTGAAGGAAGTATTTTCATCGGCACTTGATAAAATTTCAATGTCATCAACAAAGTCCGCAACTGGACATTTGCTTGGGGCTGCGGGTGCGGTGGAAGCAATATTCTGTACACTTGCAATTCGTGATCAAATTGTGCCTCCTACACTTAACCTTGATAATCCAGAGGAAGGTACAGAATGTATTGATTTGGTTCCATTTACACCAAAGAAAAGAAAGGTTGAAATTGCCCTTTCAAATTCATTTGGATTTGGTGGAACAAATGCCTGTGTTATTTTGAAAAAGATATAGTTAGGTATATTTCATTTAAAAGGCCTCCCGCTGGGAGGTTTTTTTATATGTTTATCTTCGTTGATTTTGGGATGAAGTGTTATTATAATTGTTGTTGCATAATGTAAGAGGGCGTGATGGTTCAAAGGTGTAAGTGGTGCAATGTTAAAAATGAATCGTATGTGAAGTATCATGATACGGAATTTGGTGTTCCGGTTTTGGATGAACGATACATTTTTGAAATGTTTATTTTGGAAACTTTTCAGGCGGGGTTGTCGTGGGAATGCGTCCTTAATAAACGATTGGATTTTGAGGTTGCATTTGATTATTTTGATATTGATAAGATTTGTGAATATGATGAGGTGAAAATTACCAAACTCCTTAACAACCCACGACTTATCAGGAACAAACTTAAAATGAAGGCGGTGGTTAATAATGCCAAAATTTATAGGGGGATTGTAAAATTGTTTGGTTCGTTTTATGCATATTTAAAAAGCTTTGCCGGAGATAAGGTTATTTATGAGGTTGGACCGACGACTTCACCGCTTTCGAATAAGATTTCGGCAGATTTAAAATCACGTGGAATGAAGTTTGTTGGAAGTACGACAATTTATTCATTTTTACAGGCGATAGGTATTATTTACGCACACGATGAAAACTGTTATAAATACAGAAAAAACTAAGTCGTTTGTTATCATAAAATATCCTTGATTATTTTCCTTTGCCTTTATATAATTCATTTTGGGTAAGGGTAATTTTTTATAAAGAGAGAAAAATGTTTAAAAAGTTTTTAAGTCTTGGTACCGTTTTATTGCTTGGTGGATGTTTGACAACATCGGATACCGGTTCGCGTGTTTCGGGGTCTTCATCATCGGGTGGTTCACATTCATCCGGTGGAAGTTCGGACAGAAATCATAATAACAGTTCAACAAAGCTTAATCGTATTTCAAAGATTGCCGATTTATCAAAGGATATTGCCGAAGAAAATAAATCCCGTGTAACAAGTGCGTTTAAAAAGTATAATGAAAATAATTCAACCGGAAAAATTTCCTTTACCACAGAAAATTTTGAATATGCGGATGACATTTTGAAAAATCAAAGTACGGTGAATAATTTGGCGGGATTGTCATCATCGTATGATACGGTACTTTCCAATTTATCAAACTGGAATTCAACGCTTTCAGGTGTATCACAAAGTTTAGCGGATGCAACACAAAATCTTAATTCTAAAAAATCGTCGTTATCACAAAGTCAAACTGCACTTGACCAAACAAAGACAGACCTTATTGCAGAGGAGCAAAAGTTGGATGGGTATTATGCAGAGTTGGCAAATTTGTGGAAATTAAAATCTGAATATGGTTCGAATGATTACAGTGGTCCACAGATGTCCACTTTGTTGGGAATGATAAGTCAGAAACAACAACAAATAAATAGTTCAGAATCCACTTGTTCTTCGTATCGTAATTCAATATCTTCGTACGAGTCCACAATATCATCCCTTAACAGTGAGATAAGCTCCGTTCAACAAGATGTGAATAATTATACTTCACAAAAGGATGAAGCGACCGCAAAGGTTAATCAGTATACAAATGAAAAGGCAAGTTTGGAGGATACGATAACCACGGAAATACAAAAATTTGATGCGAATTTTAGTGCATCAAAATACGGGGATGCCCTTTCAACCGAAATTAAAAATCGGGTGAATATATATTCCGGATACTATATTATGTCAACAAGACTTGCCAATGTGAAGGTGTTGCTTGATGCCTATGATGAAGGAAAATATACATCCGGTGGAACATCATATACCCGTGGAAGTTATTATGAAAACAAGGCATTGTTGAATGATTACAACAAGTATTTGCTTGGCAAAAAACGGTCGGATTTTTCAAGTGATAAGGATTATGCGGATTGGCTTTCGGCCAATGCAACATCATTTTCTGGAAACAGGGCAAGTTATACAAGTGATGCTGCATATATTACCGCGGTGCAGACGGCATATTTTAATTGGGTAAAGGTTTTGTCCGGTTTGGAAAATTATGCAAAATCTTCATATTCAGCGGATGATTATAATGCGATAATGAATGCACTTAGTTCAAAGCGGTCAAGTTTGGCGAATGTGGTTAAAACACTTGAAGATGTGATGGTTGGCGCCCTTAAAAAACTTGATAGCACATATACAAGTGATGAACTTCCGTTGACACTTTCGCAATACATTGCATTTTTCAGAAACCAGAAAAAGATTTTATCGGCCATAAGTGGTGTTGATTATATTTATGATGTGACGGTTCATCCGGAAGGTGCAGTTTCGGCAACATCAACCGGTGATGAAAGTTCAAAATCGGTTTTGACCTATGACTATAATTCCGCCATTTCAGATTACATTTTGAATTTTAGGGAAACTTCAAAAAGTGGTACAAACAAAAATGACACGGTTGTAAGTTTTAAGGCGAGTGATTTTAGTGCAAGTGGTAAGGCGTACGTTGCCACATCAACAAGGACCGTTTCAAAGACAGAAGATTACTATACATTCCTTTCTGGTGTAGAGTCGTATGTGTACGGGGGTGGGGTATTGGATGCAGAAGTTGAATCACGTAGAAAGTACGCACTTTCTGTATTTACTCGTGTTCAAAATGGCACTGCAACAGATGCGGAAAAGGCTGTTTTAAAACAATGGCTTGGTTCCAATTTTTCATCGGATATTACAAGTGTTGCCTTTTCATCCCTTACCGACAATGAAAAGTTGAAATTCAATTTGGCAATGTATATGCTTGGCAAGGAAAAGCCAGATTTCACCGTTGACAAGGCACGAATTATTACCGATACGGTAAAGCTTGGCGGAACGGTTGCGGGACTTACATTTTCCGATTTCGGTATTTGGAGTATAAAGGGTATGAATAAGTATACCGGAGATGAGCAACTTTTGGCAAAGAATTTGGATGGAAAGTTTTCATCCGATACCTATCACGTGCAATATCCGTTTATAAGTGGTATGTCGCAATTTAAGCAGGGGTATGCTTCCGATTCAACACTTGCGGCTGGAAAATCCGTTGTATTTAAAGGAAATGCACTTGGTGTTGCGACACTTTCCGGAAATAATCAGAGTGATACCTTGGTGAAGGATTTGTCGGGTTCGGCTACACTTACCGTTGCGAATGATTTGCAAACAAAAAATGGTGTTTCATCCATTTATGGAAATTTAAGTGTGAACTTTGATAATTACTATTCATTCAAATTTGCCGATATTGATGTGGCAAGCAAGAATGGATTTAAGTCATCCAATGTTTCAATTGAAAGTTCAAGCAAGGTTGCGAATACCGATAAGTTCCAATTTGGAAGCTCGCCAACGCTTAGTGGTTCGGTTACCGGACAAATGTATGGTTTGGAAACGAATCGTCCAACAGAAGCGGTTGGTATGTTTGATGTGTCATCAAAAACAATTCACAATGACCCAACAAATTCAACCTATTCAAAACTTACCGTTGAAGGTGCGTTTGGTGTAAAGAAGTAAGTAATGTTTTTTGTTGGGGAACTTTTTCGCGTATTGTTTTATGTCCTTTTTATAGGATGTTTTTCCTTTTTGTTTGATGTGGGCGCCCGTGCATCGGTTGGTGATGTGGAGGGGGAGGAGCTTGTTTTTGACTCGTCAAAGGTTGGTGTGCCTTTGCCTGCGGAAGTGTCTGTTAAAAAAGAAGTGGTTCCGGCAAATGTAGAAAAAGCCACGGTGGATGATAATTTTTCCGTATCAAAGGAGAATGCCCTTCTTATTGCAAAGAATATGGTTGCAAGGGGGATGTTTGATGATGCCCTTGTCATCCTTAACAAAATACAATTTGATATAGAAACAGAGCGTGATTTGGAATTAGAGCGGTGGTTCCTTTTGGGGCAAATTGCAATGGCAAAATCCGATTATGACGGGGCGATTGCTTTGTTTCGGAAGATATTGGATGTTAATCCGGACCTTTCACGGGTGCGGTTGGATTTGTCCCTTGCCTATATGCAAACGGGTTCGTATATAAGGGCAAATTATAATTTTCGGCTTGCCATGGCGGGGAATTTGCCGGATACCGTGTCCGAAAATGTTTCAAAATTTCTTTATATTCTTCGCGCAAATAAAAACTATGGCTTTTGGTTTAATTTTGGAATTGCACCGGATTCAAATATAAATAATACCAGATCCGGAACACAATGTGTAAATACAATTTTTGGTGTGCTTTGTAATGATTTACCCGGTGCGGAGGACAAGGTTGGATACAACTTTGCCTTTGGTGGTGATTATGAATTTCGGTTGTCCGAAAGGTGGCGGATAAAGTCAGATTTGGGGATGAACATTTCAAAATATGATGAACGGGATTATGATGATTATTCGGTTTCTGCGTCGGTTGGTCCACGATATATTTTTGATGGTGGTGAACTTTATTTGGGGCTTTCGGGGCAACGACGATATTTGGCACATACTCCGTATAGCTATTTTATTGGTGCGAAGATGTCCGGAAACTATGATATTACGCAACGGCTTTCGTTTGGGGCATCGCTTTATATTTCACCAATGAGATATGATAATGTTAAGGCGTTGGATGGGAACAACTGGGGTATTGCTTCACAATTTGCATATTCTCTTACTCCATCAAAGTATATGATTTTCAAATCTGGGTATGACAGGGAAGAAACCGATGCGCCAGCGTACAGGAATGGCAAGGTTAATTTTGGTATTGGTTTTGGGGCGGAACTTTATGGTGGTTATTCAATCTATTTGGAACCATCGGTTGTGTTTACAAATTATGATAATCCACGCCCTTATATAAAGGATAATTTTTATCAACCGATTAAGCGAAATGATACAACGTGGAAGTATCAAATAACACTTGCAAACAAGAAAATAAATCTTTATGGATTTACTCCAACCTTTGGTTATACCTATACTTCACGGAACAGTAATGTATGGCAGGAGGAGTATTCAAAGCATTCATTTAATTTTGGTTTTTCACAACGTTTTTAATTGACATTTATTTTTTTTGGATGATAATCACAAACTGTATTTTGTGGCGTTGAATAAACTTTTTTATAGTATATTGTTCATATTATTTTGCCGAAATTGTTGATTATAAAAAGAGGTTTTGATTATGAGTCAAGATAAGAATGAGTTGGCGATTACTCCTGTTAAATCGTTGATATTAAAATTTGCACTTCCATCTGTGATTGCGTTTTTGGTGAACTCGCTTTACAGTATTATTGATCAAATTTTTGTTGGTAATTATGCGGGGTATAAGGCGAATGCCGCAACATCAATTATATTTCCGGTTTTTATGTTTAGTATGGCGGTTGCGTCGTGTATATCCGAAGGTGGTGTGGCATACTTTTCATTGCAACTTGGTGCCGGTCATAAAAAGATTTCCGAAAAAATATTTGGTAATGTGTTAAGGTTGCTTATTATATTTCCAATATTCATAACTGTGTTTTCGTATATATTTTTGGATGAAATGTTGGTGTTTTTTGGTGCGACGGAGGAGATAATCCCACTTGCAAAAGATTATGCAAAAATTATATTTTTGGGTGGACCGTTTTCCCTTTTGGGTATGGGGCTTAACTCCTTTATTCGTGCGGATGGAAGTCCACGGTATGCGATGTCATCAATGCTTGTTGGTGCGATTTTAAACCTTATCCTTGACCCAATATTTATTTCCGTATTTGGATGGGGAGTAAAGGGTGCCGCATGGGCAACAGTTATTGGTGAAACTGCGTCGTTTATCGTATCCGTACTTTATCTTCCAAAGTTCAGGGCGTTGAAGGTAAAGCTTTCAAGTTTGAAATTCAGTCTTCCTATTGTGAAAAAAATTATACTTTATGGAACATCAAATTTCTTTATTTCCGTGGCGATTACATTTGTGATTATTGTTTATAATAACAGTCTTAATAAATACGGAAGTGAAACAATTTACGGAAGTACGATACCACTCTCTGCGTATGCATTGACGGCAAAGGTTAACCAGATATTTATGTCTTTTATGATTGGTATAGGTATAAGTTTACAACCTATTGTTGGATATAATTATGGTGCAAGAAATTATGCAAGGGTTAAGGAGACATTTATATATTGTCTTCGGATTGCTGTTGGAATTGGGCTTTTGTTTTCAATTGTATTACAGATATTCCCACATTTCTTTGTACGGTTGTTTGGTGAAGGAAATGAGCTTTATTACAAATTTGCGGATATGTCGTTCAGGATTATTTTTTCCGCCCAGATGTTTACCGCATTTGCAATTATTATAAGTAATTTTTTCCGTGCGATTGGAAAGCCATTGTATTCCATACTTTCCGCTGGGTCACGATTTACAATATTTTTTATTCCAATAATTTACATTGTACCAAAGTTTTTGGGATTGAAGGGTGTGTTGCTTTCAACACCGATTTGTGAAGTGTTGTCGGCGGGATTTTCAATCTGGCTTATGCATGGGGAAATGAAAAAGTTAAACAGACTTATTAAAAATGAAGAAAAAAGAAAGGGAAGCTTGTAATGGCTTCTTTTTTTAATCACGTTCAAATACGGCAACCAATTCAAGGTGTGTCGTATTCGGAAATTGGTCAATAGGGGTTATCTTTTTAATTCTGTATCCACCATTTATCAAAATTTTTGCATCGGTTGTGAATGCGACCGGATTACACGAGATGTAAACAACAGTTTTTGTGGTTGCATCACGAAGTTTTAAACATTGTGCCTTTGCCCCATCACGTGGTGGGTCAAGGACGATAAAATCAAATTCATTAAGCTTTTCCGTGGACAGTGGATGTTTGAAAAGGTCAACGGATTTTGCCATAATGTTGAAATGGTTGGAGTGTGCAATTTTTGCAAGATGTTTTATTGCATCTTCATCACAATCATAGGCAAAAACGGTATCCGAAAAATCCCGCAAATAAAATGAAAAAAGCCCAAGTCCGCAAAATATATCGGCGGAGGTTTTGAAATGTTTACCCCTTATCACATCAAGGACAGCATCAACAATTTTTTGTTCGCTTTCCTTTGTTGGTTGAAGGAATGTTTTTGGTGGGTATGGAATTTTTGTTCCATTGAAAATTATTATTGGTTCCGCCTGCTTATATACCTCAACATTGCCGGAAGTTATGTGTAGGATGTTGTGTTCTTCGGCAAATGTCCGTATTTTTGGTGTATCGGTTGGCATAAGCGCAATATTTTCAAAATGAATGCAAAGTCCGTTGTCGGCGGATGTGATTACAATTCCACCTTCACTTCTTTTTACAAATGATTTGAAAAGTTTTTTAAGTGGCTGGATAAGTGCATTTATTTCATCACGAAGTAGGGGGCATTTATTTATTGGAACAACATCGTTTGATTTGAATTTGTAAAATCCAGTGTTGCATCCGTAATCAACCTTTAATGTTGCCTTTCTTCGTATGCCGGATGGAAAGGTTTGCATTGGTGCCATTTCATCGTATGGAAGGTCGCCCAAAATTTTTAAAAGTTGGTTTTGTTTTTCGGTACAATAGTTTTGTATTGTCAATCCCTGGATTTGGCAACCACCGCATTTTTCAAAATATATACATTTATTTTCAATCATAATGTTTTTATTATATGTATTTTATGGCGGTTTATCAAGTGTTATTTGGTGTTTTAAAGGAATTTGTTCTTTTAAATAAATCTTGTTTTCTGTGGTGAAGGAATTATAATTTTATTTGTTAATATGGTTTCAAGTATTAAAGAGTTGTTGTTGGTTATCGGCTTGTTTATCTTTTTACTTCATCATATTTTCATATTATTAACTTTTTAATTATGAGGACTTAATGATGAAAGGTACAGTTAAGTGGTTTAATGCCAAAAAGGGCTATGGTTTCATTCAACCAGATGATGGAACAAAGGATGTGTTTGTTCACATTACCGCGGTAAAAGCAGCGGGAATTTTTTTGAACGAAGGCACACGTCTTGAATATGAAATCGTAAGCTCTAATGGAAAGGAAGCTGCTGATAACCTTAAACAAATATAAGTTTTAAAGTTAAGGTTTGAAAAAAAAAGTCCCCAGTAATTGGGGATTTTTTATTGATACTTTTTGATAAATGCCTTTATCTGTTTTACATTTTCTCCGATTGGATTATTTGCATCAAGTGTAAGTATTGGTACATTGTATTTTTGCAAAAGCTTTATTCGTTCATTCATTATTTTGATGTTGTTGTTGATTGCCACTTCGTCCGTATTCCAATTGGATAGGTGTTTGTGTTGTTGTTTTTGTCGCAATGTTCGTTTGATGGCGATATTGTGGGCGGTATCGGTTTCCCAAACAACGATGGTATTTTTGAAAAAACGTTTTAAAATTTCCGGATGATTTTTATCAATATCTTGCAAAATGTAAAGTGGGGCGGTGTTTATTACTGCCTCATCAATATAAAAATTACGGGAAAGACAACGGGCACAAAGTTCGCCGGTTAGGTATTTTTTAAGATGCCGGTGAGGAGGATTAAGTTCCGGATATTTACAAAATACATCCTCAATTTGTTGAATATGTTTTGGATAGGTGAGTTCAAGAGCCTTAAAAAAGCCTCTGGCAAAGCCCTTTGACATAAATTTGTTGGAAAATTTCGCAAATGTTTTTTTTGTCAAATGTGTTTTACCAACACCAGACACGCCAACAAATTCAATTATAAGTTCTTCTTTCTTTTTTGGATAAAGGAAATTGCCAAGGATTCTTTTAAAATTTCTGTAAATTTTCATTTTCTGTCCAATTTAATTATTTTGTGCTATTATTATATATGTAAATTTTGGAAAAACAAGAGTTTTACAGAATTTTAGTTTTTTTGTTAAAAGTTAAACAAAAATATAAGACTATGGACGGCGACCGTCAATAACAAGCCAAATGATAAGAAGAAATAAAAGAATACCTAAATCGTTACACATTTATATCGTCTGTTTGTAAATAAAAAAGGTCCTTTAAAAAAGGACCCGTTTGATTTTTTGTAATTTATTTTTTTGCACGTTCAATGTATGCAAGGTCATCAGTAGAAATAACGATTGCATCGCCGGCATCAATAAATTGTGGAACCATAACACGGATTCCATTATCCAAAATAGCAGGTTTGAATGAACCAGTTGCGGTTTGACCCTTTACAACAGGTTCTGTTTCTGCGATTGTGCAAGTTGCATTTTTTGGAAGTTGAACGGATATAGCCTTTCCTTCAATAAAGCTTATGATAACCTTCATACCATCTTGAAGAAGAGGTGCGCGTTCGCCAAGTAAATCCTTTGAAATATTTATTTGGTCATAGGTTTCCTGATCCATGAAAACGAAATCATCACCTTCGGCATAAAGATATTGATAATCCTTATCTTCCGCAGTCAATTTTTCAACGGTATCAACAGTTCTCCATCTTTGTTGTGTTTTAAGGCCTGTTTCAACATCACGCATTTCAACCTGAATGAATGCGCCACCTTTACCTGGTTGAAGGATTTGAATGCCGATAACTGTGTATTGTTTACCATTGTCAAAAATAACCCAACCTGGTCTTATTTGGTTTGCTTGTTGTTTCATTTTATTACCTTTCTATATAATTAAAGTGTTTCAAGGATATACTATAAGGTTGCAAATTTCAACAGAAATTTAAAACTATGTTGACTTTGTTTTTATGGATTAGTATATTTTTTTAATATCCTATTATAAAATAATAGAGTTAAAAATGAATTTTTATCAAATATTGGCTGGACTTTTTATTACATTTATTGTCTTTTTACGTTCAATGACTGTTAAGATGGGAACAAAGAATTTTTCATCAAAGCAAATAACATTTGCAAACTATTTTTATATGGTGGTTGCACTTTGTTTAACCATACCGTTTATGAAAGATATGCTTATTCCCGTTGGATATTCAAATTGGTGGGTTGGCATTGTTGTTTGCATTGCCAATATTGTTTAGGTAATTATGACATAAATTATTGTTTTTTCTATAAAATAAGAATTATTTTGACAAAATATATTATATTCTTGACATTTTTGTTGAAAAGTTCTATTTTTGACAATACTTAAACTAAATGTTAGGAGTAAAAAATGGAAAAAAAAGAACCTATTTTGACATCCGCTGAAAATGTAAATGCTGATGTTTCAGAAAAAGAAGTTTCATCTTCCGCTTTTGATGAAAAGAAGGAATCTAAATTAAAAGCCAAGATAAAACAACTTAAAGCAAAAATAAAAGAAGTAAAACTTTCCGAAAAGCAAAAAAGATTTACAATTGCGGGATTGGTTTGTTTGGTTGTTATTATTTTTACTGTGTTGATTATTTCTTTGTTTACTGGGGATAAGGCAAACGTTGCAAAATTGGAACCTTCTAAACCAGCAGTGGAAAAGAAAGTTGAAACACCAAAGAAAGAAGAAAGTAAGGAATCTTTCTGGTCAAGATTGTTTTCATCAAAGAAAGAAAATAAAAAGGTTGAAACTGTTGTTCCTTCTTTTGATATTGTTCGTATGGAAAAAGGTGAAGCAGTTATTGCCGGTCAAGCAGGCAAAGGTGCCGTTGTTCACATACTTGATAATGGTCGTGAAATAGGTCAAGAAAAAGCAGATGACAATGGTCAATGGGTATTTATACCAAAGAAGGCCCTTCCTGTTGGAAACAGAAAACTTTCATTGTTTGTTGTTGATGAAAATGGTGAAAAAGTTTATGGAAAGCAATCTGCTGTACTTCATGTATCAAGAAAAGCAAATGATGAAGTTGCCGTTATTATGGATGGTAAATCATCAAAGGTTTTAAAGGCTCCTAAAGGTCAAAATATTGGTGCTTTGCGAATTGCAAAAATTGATTATAATGAAGATGGCGCATTTAAGGTTGAAGGTTTGGCAAAGAAGAATTCTTCTGTAAATCTTTATATGAATAACAAGCTTGTTAAATCAGTAAAGGCAAATGAATTTGGTATTTGGACTGTTGATACTGAATTTAAGCTTTCAAATGAAAAGCAAGTTATTCGTGCCGATATGTTGAATGCAAAAGGTAAAGTTGTAAGACGTGTTGAATACAAGTTTACACCAGTTCTTTTTGAAGGTGAAAACGATATGACTGTTATCAAAAAAGGTGATTGTCTCTGGAATATTGCCCTTAAAGAATATGGTCGTGGTATTGAATATGTTGTTATCTTTGAAGCAAATAAATCACAAATAAAAGATCCTAACAAGATTTATGTAGGTCAGGTATTTTCTATTGTTAAAAAAGGAAGCCAGACATTCAAAGATATGAAGGCAAATGCAAAAAGATAAACTTTAACTTTTGAATTTGTTTTTGGTTATACTTCCCCGTGGCGCCTGTCGTGGGGAAGTTTTTTTATTGTGTCTTTCGTTTTTAAAAGTTTAAATTTTTAAACATAAATTTCCACTTTTGGTAAATATATGACAAAAATCATCTTTGAATTTTTATACTTAAAATTTGTTTGACACATTTTTGCTTTTTATATATACTTGGGTGCTATATTAAGGAGTAAAAATTATGAAAAAAATTTCGTTGTTGGTCGTATCTTTATTGTTGTCTTCCCCTGTGTTTGCAGGTGATGAAGTAAGTGCAGATACAGGTGTTAAATTAAGTAATTCATGCAATATTACAAAAAATGTGAAAACAGATACTTTGAACCTTGCCGATGTGATTGAACTTTCAATGTGTAATAATCCAAATACTCGTCAGGCATGGCTTTCAACAAAGGTTGGTGAAACTGCATATAAGGCAAGCTTGGCTGGATATTATCCACAACTTAGTGCCAATGCATCATACCAAAAATCAAAATCAAATGATTATGTTGTTGATCCCGATGGTGAAGTAAGTCGTGGAAAGGTAGCAGAGGCCGGACTTTCACTTAGTTGGCTTTTGTATGATTTTGGTAAAAGAGAAGCCGGTGTTGAAAAAACTTTTCAATCAATGAATTCTACAAAGTTTCAATACAATGATACTTTGCAACAGGTTGCCTATGATACAATAGTGGCATATTATGATGCTCTTTCCGCAGTGGAAGAACTTGCCGCAGTTAAGGCGAATGAAGAAGCAAGTCTTAAATCATTTGAACTTGCAAGTAAAAAGTTTGAACTTGGGATGTCATCAAAGGCAGATACATTACAGACAGAAACAACCTATGGTGAAACACAACTTGCCACAACAAGACAGGAACAGGTTGTAAGAAATGCAAATGCAAAATTGGCAAAGATGTTGGGACTTCCTCCATCACAGGAAATAAAACTTGCCCCTTCGTTTGCAAATGCATCTGATGATGTTATTGATAAGTCAGTAGAGGAGCTTGTAAACATAGCGATGGCAAGGCGTCCTGATTTGCAGGCAAAAATGGCAAGTGTAAAGGCAAGTTATGCCGGTGTTCGTTCCGCAAGTGCAACATATTATCCAACGGTTTCCGCATTTGGTTCCAAAACATGGGATGATGTGACCGATCCAAAGTTTAATGGTTTAAGCAGTGATAAGGATGGATATGTTGTTGGGGTAAAGGTTTCAATGCCTATATTTACCGGATTTGAAAATACTTATTCCCTTCGTAATGCAAAATATCAGTATGCCGCAGAAAAAGAGGCGTTGCAAGCATTACAACAGGATGTGGAATTGGGTGTTGTGAATGCCTATAACCAATATAAGACAAGTGTAAAAAGTTTAAGTATTGCCAAAAAACTTTTTGAAAGTGCCGTTGAAAATGAAAAGGTTGCACTTGGTTCATATAAGGCGGGTAAGGGTGATATTATCAGCTTGATGGAAGCACAATCAAAGCTTCTTTCTGCACGAAAGGAACTTATTTCCTCTCAGTACGGATTGTATACATCAAAGATTGCACTTCTTAAATCCGTTGGTGAACTTAACCTACAAAATTTGGGTGCTGTAAAATAGTTGTTATATAGAGGAGGGAGTATGATTGGTGGTTTATTAAGTAGGAAAAAGGTTATTGTTGGTGCCTTGGTTATTGGTGCCTGTTATGTTGGGTACAGGGTGTTTTTTGGTGGTGCGAAGGAACTTTCGTTGAATGCAAACCTTTTTGAATATTCAAAGGTGTCGGTGCAAAACATTCGTTCAACCGTAAGTGCAACCGGTACAATAAACCCAGTGAATGTGGTTTCCGTTGGTGCCCAGGTATCCGGAATGATTGATAAAATTTATGTTGATTATAATGACAAGGTTAAGACGGGGCAGTTGCTTGCTCAGGTGGATAAGGCCTTGCTTATTGAAGATATAAATTCAACCAATGCAAAGATGATGCAGACGAAGGCGAAGTATGATTTGGCGGAACTTGATAAAAACCGAACAGAACAACTTTTTAATGCTGGTTATATTGCAAAGCTTGAACTTGATCAGGCGGTGACCGATTTGGCAAGTGCAAAGGCGGACTATATCGCGGCAAAGGCGGAAAATGAAAGAAGTAAGCGAAACATAGAGTATGCCGAAATAAAATCTCCGGTTTCGGGTGTTGTTATTTCAAAGGATGTGGAGGAAGGACAAACTATTGCTTCGTCCTTTTCGGCACCAACACTTTTCACCATTGCGGAAGATTTAACAAAAATGCAAATTGAAGCAAGTATTTCCGAGGCGGATATTGGTAATATCAAAAAGGGACAAGATGTAAGTTTTACGGTTGATGCTTTCCCTCTTGAAACATTTCATGGAACTGTGGATCAGGTGCGACTTAATCCAACAACAGAACAAAATGTTGTGATTTATAATGTGATTATAAAGATTGATAACAAGGATGGAAAGTTGCTTCCGGGGATGACCGCGTTTGTTGAAATTGACACCCTTAAAAAAGATGATGTGATGGCATTGGAAAATTATGTTTTGCAATTTAAACCAGACAATGTTTTGCAAAGTTATGTCATTTATCCAGAAAACAGAAAATTGGAAGCAAACGAGTCCTTTGTTTATCGTTTTGATGCAAAGAAAAAGGTTGTTTATGCAGACAAGATTGCAAAGGGAATTTCAAATGGTGTGTTTACCGAAATTTCATCACCAGAGTTAAAGGTTGGCGACAGTGTTATTGCAGATTTCCTTTATGAAGGGGATGCAAAGCCAAAGCAGGCGGAGAAGAGTTCGTCATCGTCGTCTCGTCGTCGTGGTCCACCACCAATGTAATCTTTTTAGTGTGAGGTGTGGATATGACGAAGGTTTTAGAGGTTGAACATCTTTTTAAAAGTTATCCGATGGCGGAGGGGGAACCCTATCCAGTTTTAAAGGATATAAATTTTACAATAGATGAGGGCGAATTTGTTGCCATTATGGGACCATCTGGAAGTGGAAAGTCAACGTTGATGAATACACTTGGGTGTCTTGATACTCCGACAAGTGGTATATATAAAATTGGCGGTGAAGTTGTGTCGGGAATGAATGATGACCAGCTTGCCGATATACGAAGTTCAAAAATTGGTTTTGTGTTTCAAGGCTTCAACCTTTTAATGAAAAGAAGTTTGGTTGATAATGTTTCAATCCCACTTATTTATGCGGGGTATGATTTGGAAACACAACACAGGCGTGCCGCCGATATGTTAGAGCATGTAAAGCTTGGGAAATTTATTGATCGTTTACCAAGTCAAATTTCAGGTGGTATGCAACAAAGGGTTGCGATTGCGCGCGCCCTTATCAATCATCCGAAAATTATTTTGGCGGATGAACCGACCGGAAATTTGGATACAAAAACATCCGTTGAAATTATGAATTTGTTTCAGGAATTAAATGAGGAAGGAAAGACTATTGTCCTTGTTACACACGAACCGGATATTGCCGATTTTGCAAAAAGGCTTATTTATATAGTTGATGGTGTGGTTCATTATGATGGACCGGTGAAGGATTTTAAGGGGAAAAATAATGGCTGAGCTTCAATATAAAAATTCAGAGCAAAAAATCCATATGTCAGAGGCCGTTTTTCGTGAAGCATGGATTTCAATTAAATCAAACAAGATGCGTTCCTTTCTTACCACACTTGGTATTATTATCGGGGTGTGTGCGGTTGTTATTATGGTTGCCGCTGGGCAGACAGTGCAAAATATGATAAATGACAGTCTTGCCGGAATGGGAAGTAATTTGTTGATGATAAGACCGGAGTTTGTGACAACATCCGGTGTTAAAAGTGGTGGGCAAACCGTTGTTCGTACAACAGATGCGGATGTTATAAGAAAGCTTAAATATATAAAGGCGGTGTCCCCAATGGTGAATGGTTCGGCGCAGGTTGTTTACGGAAATGAAAACTATACCGGAAGTATTGTTGCGACAACACCGGATTATTTGCAAACCGGAAATTGGGAAATTGAAAGAGGTGAAGGACTTAATGAACGGGATGTGAAATCTGCCTCGGCCTATGTTTTAATTGGAAAGACCATTGAAAGTGAGCTTTTTAAGGGTGGTGAAAGTGCGTTGGGAAAAACGATTAGGGTGAAAAATATTCCGTTTGTTGTGAAAGGTATATTAAAGGCAAAAGGTCAAGGTATGGGTGGTATTGACAGGGATGAAACTGTGATTATGCCGATTACAACTTTCAGACGAAGAATAAAGGGAACGAATATTCCAAACCGTGTAAATTATATTATGGCACAGGTGGATGATGAAAAACATATATCAAAGGCGAAAACGTCAATTGAAAATGCCCTTCGTGAATTTAGACGGTTAAAACCAACGGCGGATAATGATTTCCGTGTGGATGATATGACCGAAATACAGGAAACTATGCGTTCGGTTGGAACTTATCTTTCTATACTTCTTGCCTCTATTGCATCAATATCACTTATTGTTGGAAGTATTGGTATTATGAATATGATGCTTGTTTCTGTGACTGAAAGAACGAGGGAAATTGGTATTCGTAAGGCGATTGGTGCGAAAAATGTTTATATACTTACCCAATTCCTTTTGGAATCAATTTTGATTTCGTTTATTGGAAGTATGATTGGGCTTGTCCTTGGGATTGGAATTTCGCAAATTGCCGGTGCGATACTTGAAAAGGATGTTCCAATATCTTTGCTTACCGTTATGATTGCATTCAGTGTGGCGGTGGTTGTTGGTATTGTGTCGGGAATATTTCCGGCATTGAAGGCAACAAAGCTTGACCCGATAGAGGCGTTAAGGTATCAATAGAAAATGTGTTAAAAAAGAAGAAGGAGTACTTAAACGTACTCCTTTTGATTAAATGCTTTGTGCATCAATTGTGATTATGGTTTGGTCAATTGCATCCTTTATATAATTTTCACGAACTTCCGATGTGGCGGATGTTATTTCACCAAAGAAAAGATGTTTGATTGTTTTAAAACCACAAAATGCAAATATACCGGTGTCGGATGTCAACTTCATTGCGTTATACATTCCCTGTTCGTTATAGGTCTTAATTGAATTTCCGTGTGAATTTATTATTATTGCCGTTTTGTCATTTAAAAGTCCGATTATTTCACTTCCCCTTCGTTTATATGCAAAGCCATAGGAAAAGACCTTATCAAAATAGCCCTTTATTATTGCGGGAAGTCCGGTCCACCAAATAGGGTATATGAATATCATAATATCTGCGGAACGGATGAAATCTTGTTCCCTTTTTATATCGTCTGGGATTTCGTCGTTGTGGAGCATTTCCAAATCCTTTGATGAAAGGACAGGATTAAAATTTACCTCATATAAATCACGGACAAAGACATTGTGCCCCTTATTTTTAAGTGTGAATAAAAGTTTTTCCTTTAAATCAAAATTAAAACTGGTCGGCGTTTTTGGGTGGCCGTATATAAGTAAGATGTTTGCCATAATTTCCTCCTTTGATTGTTGTAAGGAAATGGTAGCATAAATTGGGACTTCTATCTATGAGAACAAAATCACACAACAAAAAATCCCCCAGTTTTTGGAGGACTTTTTGTTATCTTTGCATGTTTTTTTTAGAATAAACCAGCAAGTGAGTTTGCAATTCTTTGTTTTATTTGTGTGCTTGCTTCCTCAGGCGTTAGATTTACCCTTTTTGCATTTACGGTAAGCATTGTTGTTTGGGCGTTGTTTTTACCTTCGGTAATCCTTATATCTGTTTGAACATTGTATGTGATGTCCTTTGTATTTGCATCAAAATACATTGTTGCAAGTCCCGCAGCAAGTCCGGCACCAATACCTGCCAATCCGTCATTTTTGTTTGCAACGGCAAGTCCAACTCCGGTTCCGGCAATAACGGCATCATTTTGTGCGTCCATTGCACTTGATCTGTTTATTGAAATTGCCCTTACAACATTTGCTTGGAGGATAAAGTTTGCATTTGCAGGGTTGGTTGTTATCTGGTATCCCTTGTATTCAAGGGCGCGTGTGATATATCCGTTTAGGTCGTTAAAGTTTTGGTTGTCGGATGTATTTCTTACCTGTACAAAGATTTTTGTGTTTTCCGGTACGGTTGGGTTTAACCATATTGTTTTATTCATATTGGTTGTGATTTCAAGATCGCTGTTCGCCATACGGGTATAGGTTCCGGAACATCCAGAAAGTAGGGCGATTGTTGATAAAATAGTTATAAATTTTTTCATTTTAGGCTCCTTTGTTTAGGCTTTTTTACTTGAACCTATTTTATATTTTTTGCTTTATAAATTCAAGTTTATATTTTATAATTTGGTGTTATGAAAAAGGTTTATATAAAAATAAATGATATTTTGGTTAAAAATTGCTTAAAGGATATATTTTTGAAAAATTCTTTGGCGGTGGTTGATGATGAAAAAGATGCCGATTTCGTTTTGGGTGAAGATGGTGATGAATTCGTTGTTAACAACGATTATAAATTCCAAAAGCCATTGAATGTTTTTGATGTCATCAATTTTTTACAATCATTTGTACTTATTTCATTTTGTGGTGCCAGTTTTGATATAAATAAAAAGATTGTTGTTCGGGATGGGGCGGTTGTGCAACTTACCGATATTGAAACAAAGATTTTGTCCCGTCTTTTGGATGAAAAGGATGGTGTGGATGTTGAAGATTTGGTTTGTGGTGTGTTTGGTAAAAATACCGAATCAAATGTGAAAACATTGTCCACACATATCTATAATTTGAAAAAAAAGTTGGCATTGTTATTTAAAAAACAAAAAAATATTATTGTCGTGAATGCTAGGTATAAGCTGGATTTATCGTAATTTTTGATGTAATAGAATAAAAATGTTTGCATTTTGTTCTTGACATTTTGCAAAAAATAGTGTATAGTGCATATCAACTAATGGGATAACTGTATCCTGTTTGGTTATTGTCTCTCTTTCATTTCTTGAAAGAGTTTTTTTATATTAAAAACAGAAAGAATGGAAATAAATATGGAAACAATCAATTTATCCTGGTGGATAAGTGTTGTTGAAATTCCATTATTTGTAGGGGCATTCTGGCTTCTTAAAAATAATATATCGTCTTTGGATTGTGCAGTGAAGGATGTTGAGGCAAAAACGAAAAAAGACACAATTGATTTAATTGAAAGTCTTGCGTCTTTTCGTGTGGATGTTGCTATGAATTATGCGTCCATTTCCTGTTTAAAAGATGTGGAAAATCGGCTAACGGCTCATCTGTTAAGGATTGAGGAAAAAATTTCAGGGGGAAAATAGTAATGATAGTTGAAAACAGAGAAAAATTTATTAAACAGTTAAAGTTAAGCTCTAATGTTATAAAATTTATTTTTGCAAAAAGTTTATTTTCATTGGGTGAAATGGTTTCCGAAAAATTACTTTTTGCGGTGGCATCGGTTGTGATGAACCGCTTTGTGTATGAGGCGGAAATTTCGGATACCCAACCTGATATTATTAAAATTTTGACTTCAACTTCATTATTTCCTGAATGGAAAAATACAAAATATATGGATGGAATAGATGTTTCATCAAACAGGTTTAAAAAATGTTTTGGTGTTGGTGTTTTGGCATTGTCCGGAAAATTAAAGGATAGTGCAAGGCAATCTATTGCATTTATGAAAAAAGGAAAAAGTTCATTGTGGGCAGATGGGCTTTTGCCATGTTTAGTTATTGATGACTATGCTTTTTATAATAATTGTGCCTAAAAAAATAATATGGAGGTTTGTGTATGAATATAATTACAGGTGGATTTTTAAGTGGTAAGAAAACTTTGATTACCGCGATTGTAAGCCTTATATCCTGTGTTGCGGCATATCTTGTTGGCGATGTGGGTTTGGTTGATTTGATTCAGGTTATCGTGCCTTTGTTTGGTGTGATTTTTATGGGACGAGAGATTTCAGAAAATCTTAAATCAGATTTGGAAAAACTTAATTCTAAAAAAAAATAGGACGGTTTTATTTGTTGGGATTTTTAAGGCTGGTATTTAAAAGACGACATTTCAAATATCTTTTGATACTTGATTTGTTTGATTGGATAAAAAATAAATTTGTTAAAAAGGGGTAATGTATTATGGATAATCAAAAAGTAAAGGTAAATCTTTTGGGTGAAGAAAATGGTAATGGTACAGATGTTCTTGATTTGGCACTTAAAACTAATGGTGCGGAAAAGGAATATAATATCATTCTTCATAACAGATTTTTGACTATTGATAAAGAGGTAAATAAAAGGTTAAGGTCTGCGGGATTTACCAATGAACAGGCACAACTTGTTTACGATTTGGCAGGTGAAATTATGATACCAAAGATTCAAGAAGTGGTTGAAGAATTTCGTGCATATCGCGAGCTTGCAAAATTGGAAAATTATTTTGGTGGTGAAGAACGTTTTGATGAAATATCAAGACAGATTTCTATGTGGGCGGAAAAAAATGTTCCACCGGAAATTTATCAATCTTTGAACTCTTCTTTTTATGGTGTGATTGCATTGTATAATATGATGACTTCCAATGAACCAAAAGTTATGGCAAAGTCTGGGGAAACACAGGAAGTTATCACCGAGAAAAAATTGAAAGAGATGATGCAAGATCCAAAATATTGGAGAGATGGTGATAAGGATTTTATTAAAAAAGTTGATGACGGTTTTAAATTTTTATATGGTGATGAATAAAATTTTTATTAAAAAAAATTGAAAAAATTTTATTTTTTTATATTTTGCTGTTGCAGTATTGCTTTTTGTGTGGTATATTGTATCTGTCTTTTGTTTAATAAGGAGAGAGATATGTTTAAAAGTATAATTAAAAGAGCTTCTAAACCAACCGCAAAAAAGGTTGCCGTAAAATCAGAAGAAAAAAAAGTTGTTGCTAAAAAAACAACAGTTGCAAAAAAGCCAGTAGCTAAAAAAGTTGCAGTTAAAAAAACAGCAGTTGCAAAGAAACCAGTTGCTAAAAAAGTAACAGTTAAAAAAGCGACAGTTGCAAAGAAACCAGTTGCTAAAAAAGTTGCAGTTAAAAAAACAACAGTTGCAAAGAAACCAGTTGCTAAAAAAGTGACAGTTAAAAAGGCAACAGTTGCAAAGAAACCAGTTGCTAAAAAAGTAACAGTTAAGAAAGCAACAGTTGCAAAGAAACCAGTTGCTAAAAAAGTAACAGTTAAAAAAATCGTTGTAAAGAAAGCTTCTGTTAAGGTTGCATCAGTTAAAAAAGCTGTGAAACCTGTTGCAAAAAAAAAAGTAGCAAAGAAGTAGAAGTTTCTTTGGTAGTTTCTAATCCTAACAAGGATAAGAAAGAGGTTGGTGAAAATAAGAAAACATCCTTTTTCGGTTCTTTGTTAGGATTTTTTTATAATCATACAAAGGGAATTATAAAAACAATTTTAATACTTTCAGTATTGGTTGCATTTACAACTTCGTTTATGAAAGAATTAGAAGTGTATGCGGATATGCGTTTTGCAATGAATCCTATTGAAATTATTTTTATTGGTTTTGTTGATGCTGTTTTTAATCTTGTAAAATACTTTATACCTTTCCTTTTTGTATGCTTGATTATTAAATTTATTATGATTAAATCTAGGAAGTTAAAGGTTGAATACATATTTAACAGACAATTTAAAATGCAAATCTTGATTGCCTTTTTGCTTTCGTTTGCATTTGCAGTTTTGTTTTATACTGATGTGTTGGCGATTGCCACATATTCACCACAACTTGTGAAATCATCGGTTGATATTTTTATGTTGTCATTCTTTTCAATACTTTTGACATTTACATCTTTGTTTGGTTTGTTGGATGGTGTTGATACCGTGATTTCAAAGAAATAGTTAAGTTCTGGATTAAATTATACTTTTGTCCGTCCCTTTTTGGGGCGGATTTTTTTTATGGGCGAAGTTAAATTTGCCCTTTTCGTTTAATTAAAATATAGGAGATTTATATATGTCAGTTTCTATTGATAAAGTGTTTATAAAACAATTTGAAGCGGATGTTCATCTTGCTTTTCAACAAATGGGAACAAAACTTCGTTCCACAGTTAGAACAAAAAATGATGTGAAGGGAAGTTCAACTACATTCCAAAAAATTGGAAAGGGTATTGCCAGTGTGAAGGCAAGACATGGACTTGTTCCTGTTATGAATTTGGATCATACACCGGTTGAATGTGTATTGACAGATTATTATGCGGGTGATTGGGTTGATGAACTTGATGAATTAAAAACAAATGTTGATGAACGTCGTGTTGTTGCATCTGCCGGTGCGTATGCCCTTGGTCGCAAAAGTGATGAACTTATCATTGCAGAATTAAACAAGGCAACAAATTCAGTTCAGACATCATCAGCGGGTCTTACAAAATTAAAGATTTTTGAGGCATTGGAATTTTTGAATGCAAATGATGTGCCAGATGATGGTCAAAGATTTGGTGTTGTTGGTGTTCATCAATGGAACGAACTTTTAAGTATGGATGAATTTTCAAAGGCAAGTTATGTCGGCGATACCTATCCTTTACTTAAAGGTACAGAATCAAGAAAATGGATGGGCGTAAATTGGATTTTGCATAATTCACTTCCATGCAGTGAAGGTGAAAGAAGTTGTTTCATTTATCATAAAAATGCGATTGGTCATGCATCTGGATGTGAAGTTAAAACAGATATTTCATGGCATGGTGAAAGGGCAGCTCACTTTATTTCAAATTGTATGAGTCAAGGAGCAACGCTTATTGATAATCAAGGAATTGTGAAAATTATGTGTGATGATGACGCGGTTATTGCCTAAAATAAAACAAAAATAAAAAAAGGAGAAAAAATATTATGAGTATGAATTCAAAAAATTTGTCGGTTCTTGCCTATTCAAACGGTTTTACATTTTGGCATTATAAAACAGAAGATGCAAAGGATGCGGTTGTTGCGGCGAATTATTTTAATGATGTTGCAAATATTTTTAATGTTGGTGATTTGATTGTGGCATCAATGGATATTGCAGGTACAATGACAACCGGAATGTTTGCGGTTACTTCAATTGCTTCTGGTGTTGTTTCAATTTCAAGTATTATTCCATCTGCAAGTGTGTAAATAAAATAAATATCTTTTAATTTCAAGGTTCCATTTTTTTTGGGTGGAACCTTTTTTTAATGAGGAGAAAGAGATGAGTTTTTCAAGTATAGATTTGTGTTCAAAGGCACTGAATAAAATTGGTGCGAATTCTATTGTTTCATTTGATGAGGGAACACCGGAGGCGGAAATATGTGGAAGTTTGTATTCTACATTAAAGTATAAATTGCTTTCAATTTTTTCATGGGGGTTTGCAACATCAATTAAAAAACTTAATCAAGTTGTTGAAGAAGAGCAAAATGAGTATGGTTATACATTTGCTTTGCCAAGTGATTTTATAAGGGCTTTGAAAATATCCTCAAATTCTCCTTATAAAATTTTGGGAAATTATTTATATTGTAATGATGAAGAGGTGGTATTGACCTATATTGCAAATGTTGGTGAGGAATATTTTTCACCACTTTTTGTATCGGCCTTTATTTATTTGATGGCGGCGGAATTGTCTGTATCACTTCTTAACGATACATCAAAATATTCGTTGTTTTACAAATTGTTTAATTCGGAAATACGACAGGCAAAATCAATAGACAGTCAACAGGAAACACCAAAGGTTTTGGGCGATTTTCCGTTGATTTCAGCGAGAGGTTAGGTAGGTAATTATGAAGCAAACTATGAGTATAAGTACTTTTAATTATGGTGAAATTTCATCTGGGCTTTTTGGTCGGGGAAATTTTGATGCATATAAAAGTGCGGCAATGAAGCTTATGAATATGGATGTTATTCCGACAGGTGGTATTGAACGACGGGATGGACTTAGGTATGTTGATACCCTTTCATCAAGGGGAAAAATTGTTTCGTTTGAATATTCTTCGGATAAGGAGTTGATATTATTTTTTGGAAATAATGTTATTGATATTTATGAAGATGATGTGAAGGTTAAAAGCCTTGTTTCCCCATACAAAGTTGATGATTTGAAAAATATTTGTTGGTGTCAAAAGGCAAACCAGCTTTTTATCGTGCATCCGGATATTGAACCGCAAATTATAAAATATGATGCGTTGATGGATGAATGGAGTATTTTTCCGTGGGTGTATGCGACAAATGAAAAATTTGGATATTCTTGTCAACCGTTTAACAGGTTTGATGATACCGTTGGTATTTCAATTACTCCATCGGCAAAGACCGGAGAAATAACACTTAAATCCAGTGCAAAACTTTTTACCGCAAATTATGTTGGGGTAAGGTTGAATTTGGATGGTGGTGAGGTGCTTATAACCTCAATTGTATCGGATGTAAGTGCAAAGGCGACGGTAAAGTCAAATTTGACGGCTGTTACGGCGGATGCAAACTGGCAAGAACAGACTTTTTCCGCATTTCGTGGTTATCCAAAAAGTATTGCATTCCATCAAAACAGATTGGTTATTGGTGGTTCAAAAAGTCTTCACAACAGATTGTGGCTTTCGTGTACGGGAAAGCTTTTGAATTTTGATTTGGGGACTGGGCTTGACGATGAAGCAATAGAGTTTGATATTTTTTCGGATAAGGTTAATGAAATTGTTGGGGTATTTTCGGGACGACATTTACAGGTGTTTACATCGGATGCGGAATGGATGGTGTCCGGTGTGCCACTTACTCCGTCAAATATTTCCGTTTCACAACAAACAAAAATTGGGTCCGTTTCGGACAGGTATATTCCACCAAAGTTGGTTGAAGGTTCAACAATATTTGTTGCAAGAAACAAGCGGGAAATTCGTGAATTTTTCTATGGTGATTTAACGGAAAATTATTCGTCGGAAGATTTGATTTTGCTTTCAAATCATCTTTTATGTTCGCCAATAGAACAAGATTACAGTATTAAAAAAAGGACGCTTTATGTTGTGCAAAATGATGGAACACTTGCTGTTTTGATTATAAACAAGACCAACGGAATAAATGCATGGGTGCAATATCAAACGGACGGAAAATTTATTTCTGTTGCCGTGTTGGTTGATAAAGTTTATGCGATTGTTGAACGAGATGGTACCTACTTTTTGGAAATTTTTGATGGGGATGTTTCATCGGATTGTTCATCAAAATATTGTTTTGAAAATGAGGTGGAAGAAATTGAAAATCTTTCACGATTTAATGGAAAAGAGGTCGTTGTAAATGCGGATGGCTTTATTTATGAAATGGTTGTATCGGATGGTAAAATCAATTTGCCGAAACCTTCAAAAAATGTTGTTGTTGGTTTGTCCTTTACTCATTTGTATTGTCCTTTACCTGTGTTTATCAATTCAAGTTATTTGCCAAAGGCGGTACGATTATTAGAGTTGAACCTTCGGGTGATGGAAACTCCTCTTTTACAGGTGGATACCGGTGGCGGACTTAAAAACATAACGTTTTTGAATTTTGACAGTGGGAACAAGTTTGATGAAAGTCTTCCTTGTTTTACCGGTGATTTAAAAATTCGTGGGTATGGATTTATACGAAATTATACAATACCACTTTTTAAAATACAGGGATGTAAACCGTATAAATTAAAAATTTTGAATGTGTCAATGTTAATTGATGTAATAAGATGAAAGGATTAAAAAAATGGGTACAAGTGTGGCTGTGGCAAGTGTTATTGCCAAAACAGCATTGGATTACAAAGATGCAAAAGATGAAAAAAAACAACTTAAAAAAGAAAAAGAGTTGAAAGAAGCGGAAATAAAAAAGAAAAAGGAAATTTACGAGCAGGAAAAAACAGACCTTTTGAAGGCAAAAATTGCATCAAAAAAGGCAAGTCTTGCCGCAAATGGACTTGGGACTACGGATGCTTCGTCGGCGGTGTTATTGGGAAGTATGGAAAAGGAGACCGATGAAGATATTGCAAACAATGAATATTTTTCGGATTTAAATCTTTCGGCAAATGAAATGAATTATAATTACAAGAAAAATAAAAACTTGCTTGCACGGCGAAAGATGGGACTTAATGCCATAAATTCCGCATCGGATGGGCTTAAATTGTTATAAAAAATGAGCAGGAAATTAAGTTTTGAGAAATTTTTGATAAATTGGAATAAGGTTCAGGAGGTCAAAACTCCGGAACATCATTTGCGTATTGCAAGGTGGCTTGAAAATATTTATTCATCCGAGACAAGGCGCGGGCTTTTGATGGCATTCCGTAGTAGTGGTAAATCAACAATTGTTGGAGTGTTTTGTGCGTGGCTTTTGTATAAAAATCCGAATACGCGAATTTTGGTTGTGGCGGCGGATACTGTGTTGGCACGAAAGATGGTTAGGAATGTAAAGCGGATTATTGAAACGAATCCCTTGCTTTGTGATATTTGTCCGAAAAAGAAGACAGAGTGGGCGTCGGGAAGTTTTACCGTTGTTCGGGATAAGGAGCTTCGTGATCCGTCAATGCTTGCCGTTGGATTGATGTCAAATGCCACGGGAAGCAGGGCGGATGTGATTATTTGCGACGATGTTGAGGTGCCAAAAAATTGTGATACATACCAAAAAAGAATCGATTTGAGGGAGAAATTGTTGGAATTTAACTTCATTTTGGTGCCGGATGGGATGCAAATTTTTATCGGAACTCCGCATACTTTGGATACTATTTACAAAGTTTAAAGAAAAAAGTTGGGAATGAAGTGTTTGATTTTATGGGGAAAATATTCTTTGTTTGTACAAATAAAAATTTTTCACAAAAATATATTGACAAATGAAATGAAATTTGTATAATGAAGTCAATTCGTTAATACGAAAAAGAAATTTGCCGAGACGACCCCTCATTTCGGCAAATCTGGTCAAAGGCCAGCAACCCCCTAAGTCATTCCCTCCTTATTTTCTCTCTCTCCTCGACTTAGGGGATTTTTTTTATTTGTAAAATAAGTTTAAAAAAATGAATTTTTTGTTTGCTATTTTGTTTTTAAATTGGTAAAAATATTTTCGTTGTTTGAAAACATCAGAATCGATTCCTTTTTTAATGTAAAAGAATCGGTTTTTTGGTGGTTTTTTAATGGTGTTTTATGCTTGACAATCGTATCTTTACAAAAGATTCTTTGAAAATGCAACTGTTTGAATTTACAGATGAATTTATATTTGTCTTTGTTAAATAAAGTTGCCAAAAAAATAAACACTTGACTTTTTTTGTCAATGGTATTAAGAATCTTCGCATAAAGCAAATTTAATAGTTATGTTCTTTTAAGTTTGTTTGAAAGTTATTCCCTGTTGCGTTCCTTTTCTCTCCTTTCCTCCTTCTCTCCTCGCAACGGGGAATTTTTTTTATCAAAAGTGTTAAAAAGTGCAAAAAAAATCCCCACATAAAGTGAGGATGAATTTTTATGGTGGCGAGGGGCAGAATCGAACTGCCGACACAAGGATTTTCAGTCCTTTGCTCTACCAACTGAGCTACCTTGCCACAAGATGTGTAAATTTATAACCTATATTTTCACAAAACGCAACAAAAAAGTTTACTTTTTGTAATAATAGCTTGTTTTGATGACAAAATTATGGTATTATTGTACATATAGTTTTAGGAGAAATTGGGATATGAGAAAAGTTTTTGTTTCGGTGTTGGTGCTTTCCGCTTTTGTGGCGAATATGGATTGTTATGGTGCAAGGAAAAGAAAATCATCCAAAAATGCCAGAACGGCAAGCATTCGTGAACGTTCTGTAAAAAGGATGGTTTCGTCAACGGCGTCTTCGTATTCATTGGCAACATCATCGTACAGTTCTTCACTTCTTGAAAACCTTTCCCGATTTCAAAGTTCCGTTTTTGGTGAAAAGTTGATGTATGGAAAGTCGTATGCTCTTCAAGATATGTTTACGATTGCGACACATTCCTATTATTACAAAAATGGGTCGCAGGCGGAATTAAAGGAACAATTTTGTTTCGGTCCATATATGAAACTTACCGGTGTTGGGGCAAGCAGTTCCGCAACATCTTCGGTGGTGGAAGCAAACGGTTCGTTGCAATGTGTTGATTTGGAAAAGGATACAATTTATTCTCTTTCATTATTGGATGCGACCGATGGGCAAATTGAAAATGCACTTCATACGTCTTCGGTGTCCGGTGTGGTAAGTGGAGACCAAAGGGTTGCCTATGTTTCGCGGTCCGGAAATCCGATTGCAACACAATATTTTAATTCCGAAAAATATATTGATGTAAGTGAGTATGCAAAGAAAATTAACGAAGCGGTTGCAATGGCGAAGTCTTCGTGTGGTTCATTTAAAAGTGATATGGATAAGTTGAAAAGTCAACTTGGGTTTGGGGTTGCACTTTCATCCGGAATTGGTGTGGCATTGTCGGGGGCAAGTACCGGTGTTGGTATTTACAATATAAAAAAGACAAATGAAGTTCAATCCACAATTAAGAAACAAGAAAATATGCAAAAGAACCTTGAAGAAATTGCAAGGTCAAGTGATACCGGTTATCAGGAGGTGAAGGATAAAAATTCAGGAAAGTTTGATGTAAGTCAAAAGGCAGAGAAAGAGATTATTGCAGATAAAAGAACTTATAAAACAAAGAATGAAATATCGAAAATTACGGATTTAAGAAGTTTGAATGCAACTTTGGTGAATAAAGAGAGTTGTGAACATATTGAAAGTTTTAAAGAGTATTGTGATAAATTGAATAATAAATGTAAAGATTTGCCTTCCAGTGAGAATGTTAACGATTATTTGAAAGGAATGCAAGCCTATTCCGGTGGTGATGAATATTATGAAGGATGTTTTTCTGGTTCTGATGAAAACTTAACATTTGTAGATAGTATTTATTATGAATTGAAGGATGGGGAAAAAACTGATAAAGAATGTACAGGTTCTGATAAAAGTAAGTGTACAGAAGAACCTAAAAAAAATTGTGTTGAGTTAAAGAATGATTTTAATGCTTTTGAAAACTTAACATTTGTAGATAGTATTTATTATGAATTGAAGGATGGGGAAAAAACTGATAAAGAATGTACAGGTTCTGATAAAAGTAAGTGTACAGAAGAACCTAAAAAAAATTGTGTTGAGTTAAAGAATGATTTTAATGCTTTGTCGGAAGATGCAAAAAGAAGATGGATTTTCCAAAAGGATTATAATACTTATTCAGATTTAAAGAAACAATGTGATGTTGCGAATGGTAAGGTGGATACGGTTAATAAGTCAAGCGAACAATACAAAAAGTATGTTGACAGTGTTGATTCATCAATGAAGACATCCCGTAATTTGGATATTGTACAGGCAGGATTAAGTGGTGCGTCCACAATTGCCAGTGGTGTTTCTCTTGGGTTTTCCGTTTCCGCAATTGGTACGGTTGGTGATGCGATTGATGAACTTTCAAAATGTAATGCTGCCATTTCAAAGTTAAGAAATGTTTATGGTGAATACAAGGCGGAATTAGAGGCGGATGAGGAGGAATAAAATGAAACAAGTAAGTAAAATATTGTTGTGTTTGGCGGTGTCGGTTTATTCCTTTGATACAATGGCGAAGTTGTCATCAAATTCCGTTAAAAATCAGGTTGTGAATATTGAGTATGCACTTTCAAAGTGTAATTTCAGTGCGAACGTGCTTAACGAAATTAAAAGTAAGACCGTGGGCGGGGCTGTTTCGTCAGGCGTTGCGACCATTGGTTCCGGTGTGGCAACGACAACCTCTATTATCGCGGCGGTGAAAAGTTCAAAGTATGAGTATGAGTCAACGAATAGAGACAATTCCGCTGGGACAACAAATACTACCAATACGACCACTACCGAGAATGAAGGTGAAAATCAGAATGAAGGTGAAAATCAGAATGAAGGTGAAAATCAGAATGAAGGTGGAAAAAAGAACGGAGGTGGAAAAAAGAACGGAGGAAAAGGAAACACGACAAATAATACAAGTAGATATGATACCTCAACAGAAGACAGGCGTGATGGTGTGAAAAAACTTAATTCTTCGTTGAAAAATTTGCGGGTGGCGTCGGCGATTGCGTCGGGTGTGGCAACCGGTGCGAACCTTGTGACCGTGACATTAAGTGGGACTTCGGTTTCGCAACTTGGGAAATTGATGGATGATGCCGATGATTGTGAAGGCGCACTTAATTCAATTATTATTTCGGAAAAATAAAAAACGAATCTTTGTTTAAATAATAATAAAAATCCGGTTTGAAAGTCAATTTCAATGCCGGTTTTTATTTTGTGCTTGGTTTGTTTTCCTATATTCATAAAAATAATTGGAAAAATTTGTATTTTTAGTTTTTATCTTCTTAACTTTTACCTTTTTTTATGGTATCATTAAGGAATGAAGTCAAATAAGGAAGTAAGGGGAGAAAAAATGATTGATGGAAATTTCGGATATAAATCAGGTGATGACGATATTCAAAATTTTATTCCAAAAATTACGGTTATGGGTGTTGGCGGTGCAGGTTGTAATGCCGTTAATAATATGATTGCCCAAGGAATTGATGGTGTTGATTTTATTGTGGCAAATACCGATGCGCAATCCTTACTTCAATCAAAGGCACCAAAAAAAATTCAACTTGGTAAACAAACAACAAAGGGATTTGGTGCGGGTTCCCGACCAGAGGTGGGACAAAAGGCCGCCGAGGAATCATCCAGTGAAATTACAGATGCGATAAAAAATGCAAACATTTTGTTTTTGACCGCCGGAATGGGTGGTGGAACCGGAAGTGGTGCGATGCCGGTTATTGCCGAACTTGCCCGTGAAAAGGGTATTTTGACCGTTGCAATTATTACTACTCCATTTGAATTTGAAGGAAAGAAAAAAGAAAAAATTGCACGTGAGGCATTGGAAAGATTGGTTCCAAATGTGGACTCCTATATCGTTCTTCCAAACCAAAATCTTTACCGTGTTGTTGATAAACAAATGACCTTTTTGAATGCGTTTAAGGTGTCCGATAATGTCCTTTATGAAGGGGTAAGAAATATTACTGATTTGATACGGATACCGGGGACAATCAACCTTGATTTTGCGGATATTCGTGCGGTTATGGAAAACAGTGGTCGTACGATTATTGGTACTTCTATTCAATCCGGTGTTGATAGGGCGATAAAGGCGGTTGATGGAGTCCTTATGAACCCAATGCTTCAAGGAAATGATGTGCGTGGGGCAAGGTCGGTCCTTGTAAACATTACGGCAAATCCGGAAAACCTTTCGTTGGATGAACCGGAAACTATTATGAATAATATTCGTTCTTCTATTGATAGTGATGAAACAAATTTTTATTTGGGAACTTGTTTTGATGTGTCAATGGGGGATGATTTAAAGGTGGCGATTATTGCGACCGGACTTAATGAGGCGAGTGCCGGTTCGTTTATTCCATCGGCACATAAATATACTTCATCTTCGTTTACAGGCATTGAAGGTAAAAAGTCGGATGACAAGTTTGATGGTGTGAATTTTGCCTCCTCCAATTCAAAGGATGAGGAGCCTTTGCCAATTCAAAATGATACATTTGACAAGGAACCGGATATCGCAATAAAGGAGCTTGGCGCCGAAGATATGGTGTTGGAGAATAAGGAAGTTCGTGAAGGGCATGAAGACACTTCATTTTTTGATGATGTGATGAAGGAAGATAACAGCTTTGATGCCTTTATGCGGAAAAATAATTCTTCAAGTATTGATGATTTTATCAATCGTGAAAGCGAGGAAATTTTGAAATCTTCCTCTCCGGATTTGGTGGCAAAACGTGATGATGATAATAATCCAGATGATGATCCAAATAATCCGAATGGTGGAAAAAAGAAAAGTCCTTTGTCTTCGTTCTTTGATATGCTTGGCGATTCAAAGGAGGATAATTTCTTTGACGATGTGGATAATTATGATGGAAAAGATTCAAAGCTTTCATCAAATGATGATTTAAAAATTACTGCATCCAAAAAGGAAGAAGTTCGTGAGGCCGATAATGTTGTATTTTTGGCGGGAAGTTTGGATGCCGGAAAGCAAAAGGAACAACAAACTGACTTGGTTGATATGCTTCAAAAGATGGAGGAAACATTGGATATTCCATCAATATTTAAAAAGAGTAATAGGTAAAACTTATTTTTTAATTATCAAATTTAATCCTCCCGGACTTTTGGTTCGGGAGTTTTTTTATTTAATCAAATAAGAGAGGTTTATATGATTGAAAATAATAAATATATTGTTGATGATGTTGAACTTTCAAATATATATGACAGGTATTTGAAGGCAATGGAAAAACGTTCGTTGTGGGAAAATCACTGGAACGAATGTTATGAATATGCTTTGCCACAAAAAAGTGGTTTGTTTTCAGGAAGGACAGAGGGGGCAAAAAAGAATATTGATATTTTTGATTCAACCGCGGAAAGTGCGGTGGAGCAGTTGGCGGGAAGCTTGCTTGCTCAACTTACTCCGCCTTGGTCAAAATGGTTCGGGCTTGGGTTTGGTGTGGATGTTGATGATGGTGATGACGACAGGCAACAAAAATATGCCGAACTGGACAATATTCAAAAGGTTTTGCAATCGCATTTTGACCGGTCAAATTTTTATGTGGAAGCGCATCAATGTTATTTGGATTTGATTACTGTGGGAACCGCAGTGATGCTTATGGAAGAAAATAATGTTGGTGAAATTTCCGCATTTAATTTTACCGCCGTTCCGATGAACGAAGTGGCATTGGAAGAAAATGTAAATGGAAAATTGGATACGATTTTTCGTTGTTCGCGATTGACTCTTTTGAACCTTAAACTTCGGTTTGGGGAATTTAATTTTGATTCAAAACAGCTTGATGTAATTTATAAAAATCCGGATGCAAAGGTTTCTGTTATTGAGGCGGTATTTCCACGAATTACCCCAAGCGGACAGCAAGGGTATAACTATGTTGCATTTGTTGATGATGGCGATGGAATACTTTTGGCCGGTGATAAGTTCGTTTTGAAAACAGGTGTGTTTGCACATTCTCCGTTTATTTGTTTCAGGTGGCTTAAAGTGCCATCCGAAGTTTATGGACGGTCGCCAGTTATGAAGGCATTGCCGGATATAAAGACCGCAAATAAGGTAGTGGAACTTATCCTTAAAAATGCAAGTATAGCGGTCAGTGGTGTTTGGCAGGCGGATGATGATGGTGTCCTTAATATTTCAAATATTACCTTGGCACCAGGGGTGATTATTCCAAAGGCTGTTGGGTCAAGTGGACTTACACCACTTCAAACTGGTGCGGATTTTGATGTGTCGCAATTGGTGCTTTCCGATTTGCGGACAAAGATAAACCACAGTCTTTTGGTGGACCAATTATCGGCATTTACAACATCAAAGATGACGGCGACAGAAGTTATTGAACGAACGAATCAGATGAGCCGAATTTTGGGCGCAACGTATGGTCGTCTTCAATCTGAATTTTTGACACCGGTTATTTTGCGGGCGATTTCCATACTTAAAAGACGGGGTGAAATTTCGGATATTTTTGTGAATGGGCATGAGGTGGATTTGAAATACCAATCACCACTTGCAAAAAATCAGGCGGTACGTGATGCCGAAAATATTTTGGGATGGATAAAGTCCGTATCCGAACTTGGCGAGGAGGCATTGTCCGTGATTGATAAACGGGCGGTTGCACTTTGGCTTGCAAAGACATTTAGTATTCCGGAAAGGTTGATTGTGGAAAAAAATGGATGAAGATTTTTTGGGTGAACCATTCCTTTGCGGTTATGACGTCCTTAAAATCCCGGTGATTGAAAACGGTGTTCCGGTGTGGAAAGAAAAGTTTCCGATTGAAAAAATTGAAAAGCTTAAAAAATCGGTTGGGATGAAAAAGTTTTCATCGCAAATGATGCTTACCCCTGTGGATATTAGTGATGGTAGGTTTGATGTATCAAAGCTTTTGTTTTATTCAGATGAGCTTTTACGGGTGGAACAAAACCAGCTTCTTAATTTTACAATAGGTTCACATAAAATTGTTTCTGTGTCGTGTTGGTGGGATCCGTCTTATGGTTCGGTAAATGGTGATGGTAGTGTTGTTTCTGTGGTATTTATTGATGAGGAGGGGAAATATTACCTTCACGATGTGAAATATTTGTATCATTCGGATGGCGAGGAGGTACAATCCGCGCACGAACAATGTGTACAGGTGGGGGAATTTATTAAACGGAATAATATTCCCCTTATTTATGTGGAAAGTAATGGTATAGGTAAGTTTTTGCCGGAGTTTTTGAAATCCGAGCTTTTAAAGATGGGAATACAATGTAGTGTTGTGGCGAAAACATCAAAGGTTTCAAAGGCGATAAGGATTTTGGATGCATTTGATGTGATTGTTTCGGCTGGATACCTTTTTGTAAATGAAAAGGTTCGCCAAACTCCGTTTATTGCTGAATTTACCGATTGGAATGTTGACAGTTCAATACATGATGATGGGCTTGACAGTGTGGCAGGTGCAATTTTGGCGGAACCGGTGAAAATGCCACTTACGGTTAGGAACAGGTTCGTTTTTCCACGGCGGACCTTGACTGGAATGTATAGGGTGAAGACTGATTTTAAAATATGACAAAAAATAAACAAAATAGTTGACAAATGGTAAAAATAAGGCTATATTTCAATTACAAAAATAAATAGAGGTGATTTTATGAATACCGAACAAAAAAGATATGTGTTTGTTTTTACAGGATTGTTTTTGGTTATCCTTGGCGGGTTGTTGTATATTCGCTCCTCAATCAATTCAAAAAAGGTTGCCGAAAAAAATGCTGTTATTGCCTATATAAAGGCAAACAAGGTTGAAAAACCAGAAAATATTTTTGTACCTTATCCTCGTCCAACAAAGCTTAACTTTGTATATGATAAGGATATTGATTTTAAGCGTACCATTTCTTTGCGGGCTGGACTTAAAAAATTTACAGGGGATAAATACCTTAACAACTATCGTGTGGTTTGCGGTGGAAAAAATTGCAAAAGACAGGTTGTGACGACAAAGGATACAGCTGTTTTTAAAAGTGTTAATTCGTTAAGAAGAAGTAAAGTAAAGGTTCTTAACGGTGATGTTATGTTTTCAAAGGGAAACCTTTCCGCACTTAAACCAAACACATATATTATTGGTGATGTTTATATTCAGGACATCAATTTTGTAAAGATTCCTAAAAATTTCAGGATTGATGGAAATATTTACCTTATCAATTCCGAAGGTCTTACCTTTATGGGAAACAATTTTATTGATGGTCATATTTATTTAAGTGGAAAAAGCAGTGTAAGGGCGTTTCCAAAAACAGTAAAGATGAGTGGTCAAATATTTATATAAAAATTTCGTTTTGTTATTATTTTTTACAGTCCCAAGGCATTTTTGTTTTGGGACTTTTTTATGGGAGAAATTATATGAAGGATAACAGTTTTGATATACAGGAGCTTCTTAAAATAGGGATTCGTGCAAAAAAGGATTTGGATATTGTTCCTGTTTATTTTGCAAAGGTTTTTAATTCGGATGATGGAAAAAAGGTTTTGGGGTATCTTATTTCAATGACAATGAACAGATGCCTTCCTCCGACATCAACGGATGCAGAGTTAAGATTTTTGGAAGGTGAGCGTTTTATCGTTTCCTTTATTCAGAATATGATTAAAAAAGGAATTGAAAATCATTCCTAAAATTTTGTTTATAATTTAGAATTTCAACTCCTTTCTATTTGTGATTTTTTAAGCTAGATTTTTAGTGTAGCCAAGGAACACATTCACTTTTGGTATATATGCAATTACTGGTTAATGTATATACGGATAAAGGAGAAAATGTTATGACTAAATCAATTTTTACAGAAAATTATGCTTTATTTTTAAAGCTTCTTGTTGCATCAAGAAAACATGCAGGTTTAACACAAAAAGAAATTGCAGACAAACTTCATAAGAATCAATCTTATGTTTCAAAGTATGAAAATGGTGAACGAAGATTAGATGTTATTGAATTTGCCGATGTCGCAAATGCGATTGGTGTTGATCCATTAAAAATTATGCAAGAACTTCTTAAAGGTTGGAAAAATAATTAAATTTCCTGTTTAAGAGGTATATTTATAGTGTTAAGAACTGTTAAAAGTTCATTTTTCGCGGCGATATGGGATATTGAAATTTCTGTGTCGCCGATTTTTAATAAATCAAGGATAGTTAATCCCTTTAAAAACATTTCACGGTATACCACACGTTCGCCAATTCCGGATGTGTAGGTAAATCCGATTTTATCTTGAAGTTGTTTAAGGATGCTGTCAACTTCACGTTTGTTTTTTGCATCAATGTGTGAAATCCTGTTGCGAAGGACAATCCAAAACAATTCATCCTTGCCAAGTTCGGCACGTTTCTTTTGTATATTCCTTATATTTTCAGTGTATTGAGATTCACTGATGATTTCCTTTGTGTTTGGATCAATGTTTGCAAGAACGTCAATGTCAACCAAACTGTCATTTACAGGTGTAAGGAGTATATCCGCATTTTTATGTCCGGCATTTGAAAGATGACTGAAAGTTCCGGGTGTATCAATTATGATTATATCATATTCGTTTTTTAAATCCTTTATTTCCGCATCAAGTTGCTCTTCATCTTCGGCCGAACTTTTTTTATTTGAAAATTGCGATGGTGTTACAACAAGATGTTCCGGCATAGGAAGTTGAAGGTTATTTTCCTTTGCATACCTTACACGATTTTCAATGTAATGGGTAAGGGTTCCTTGACGTCCATCAAGGTCAATTGTGGCAACACGATAGCCGGAATAAAGATATGCGATTGCAAGGTGTATTGACAGGGTGGATTTTCCACTTCCACCTTTTTCATTTCCGACAACAATAACCTTTGCATTACTTTCCATTTTCACAATATCCTTTTTATACGGAAAATTATATCATTGTTTTTTCGCAAAATAAAGAGAAAAGCAATTTTTTTTTGATTTTTTCATTTTACCGTTTTATAATGGTGTCGTGTTATCAAATTGCACCCATAGTTCAGTTGAATAGAATGTTGGTTTCCGGAACCAAAGGTCAGAGGTTTGAGTCCTCTTGGGTGCACCAAAAAATTTCTTTGAATTTTCTTTTTCATTTCAATAAAAAATTAAAAAAGATCAGTTTGAATTTTTGTGAAAATTTTTTGTTATTTAAAAATCACTTGAAAAAAATATAAAAAAACTATATAGTGAAAATAAGTTTGAAATTTTTTCAAACTAGCGTCCGGGAGGGCGCGGGACTGTCGAAGGTCTTTTAATCCTATTAGTGCTGATGTGGCACTTAGTTCCATATCCCCGTAATCGGGGAGCCTGTGACGTATGTTCAGAGGGTTTACCCTTAAAGGTCATATGGAGTCATTTGATAGGATATGATTTTCGAACTCCCCGCCATCTTTTGGTGCCGATTTTTTTGTTGGAAATTTGTATTACAGATGGCTAGGCCTTCTTTTCAAATTCAAAAAAATTGTAACATATAAACAAGGAAAAAACTACCACACCTTTGTCCGTGGGTTCTTACGGACCGTT
>JAEDDP010000017.1 GCA_016297965.1 Alphaproteobacteria bacterium
TGACGGTACGCAAAATTTTGAAAGCGACTGTTTTATCGTGGCGAGGCTTATCGCATTCGCCGGTGAAACCACGGATGTTGACACCACCAACACCATTCCGAAACTTAGTAATTTATTTTTCATTTTTCCTCTCCTTTTGTTTTTTGTTTTTGTGGATGGCAGACCCGTTTTTTTTGGTTGCGACCACAAAAATTTTTACTCCATCACCTATGGAGTGGGGGAGAAGCTACCACACAAAACTCCCCCATATACTTTTTTGGGAAATAAAAATGAAAAATTCATTCCATCAACTTCCCCCAAACCAAAAAAAACAATCCTATGTTTGCATAAACAAACGTGGTGTGCTTTTTTAACTTAGTAAAAGAACAGTCGGGGAGTTCGAAAATCATTCATTATGAGTTGACTTCTTTGATCTTTAGGGATCATACCCTTGGACATACACCAAAGACTCCCCAACAAATAATTTGGGGATTTTTTCAGCGCGCAATATAAAATCGCGCACCGCATAATGAAAAAGACCTTCGACAGTCCCGTACTAATCTTAGTACTCGGTATTTTTCAATACCTACAAAACATAATAATTCATATTAAAAATTTTTTCAATAAAAAAAGGGACCTTTCAAACGAAAAGTCCCTTTTTAAGATTTATTTCAATACAACTTATTTAATTGATTTACCAATAGCAACAGCTGTATCAAGCATACGATTAGAGAAACCCCATTCGTTATCATACCATGAAACGATACGAACGAAATTTCCTTCCATAACCTTTGTTTCCTTCAAATCAAAAGTTGATGAAGCTGGGTTATGAATGAAATCTGATGAAACAAGAGCTTCCTTATTTGTGCAAAGGATACCCTTATATCTTTCGGTTTCTGATTCTTTGATAATTGCTTCGTTGATTTCTTCTGCTGTAACAGAATCTTTTTTAACAACGAATTTGAAATCAACCAATGAAACATCTGGTGTTGGAACACGAGTAGAAGCACCATCAAGCTTTCCTGCCAATTCTGGGATAACAAGACCAATAGCCTTTGCAGCACCAGTTGTTGTAGGAATAATGTTTTGTGCGGCTGCACGTGAACGGTAAAGGTTGCCCTTCAAATCTCTATCAAGAGTTACTTGGTCGCCAGTATATGAGTGAATAGTTGTCATATAACCGTGTGAAATACCAAAATATCTGTTCAATACTTCAACAACAGGAGCCAAGCAGTTTGTTGTACAACTTGCATTAGAGAAAACTCTCATATCAGATGTGATTTTGTCCTGGTTAACACCATAAACAACAGTTAAATCAGCACCCTTAGCAGGAGCAGAAACAAGAACACGCTTTGCACCGGCATCCAAATGAACCTGAGCTTTTTCCTTTTCTGTGAAAATACCTGTGCATTCAAAAACTACATCAATGTCAAGGTCTTTCCATGGATATTCCTTTGGATCGCGAATTGCGAACATTTTTGCCTTTTGATTTCCAGCGATAAGCATATCACCTTCAAGTTTAGCTTCTACTGGAAGTCTTCCATGAACAGAATCGTATTTCAAAAGATGAACAGAAGATTCTGGACTTGCCAAATCGTTGATTGCAACAACTTGCACATCAGTTCTTCCGCTTTCAATAAGAGCGCGGAAAGTCATTCTTCCGATACGACCGAAACCATTTATTGCTACTTTTACTGCCATTTTAATAATCCTTTCGTTTTAGTTATTATCATCTTTAAAGTAGATGACCAAATTATACTATTTTTAAATTTAAAGGCAAGAGATTTTATTTGACGAATTCCTCTAAAAACAAGGAAAATGTTGACATTTTTTTTTTTTTGTTAAATTAGAAGAAAATTTGATTTAAAAAGGGGAGTTTTTTTATGGGGAATACAAATCTTAAAAATGCCAAAAAGAATAAAAATGATG
Source organism: Alphaproteobacteria bacterium (assembly GCA_016297965.1). Taxonomy (GTDB): domain Bacteria; phylum Pseudomonadota; class Alphaproteobacteria; order Rs-D84; family CACZYB01; genus CACZYB01. The sequence goes on from JAEDDP010000017.1 coordinate 1,909, forward strand.
AATTTTACACACAGTTAAGCGATATTGAAAAGGAGCTTTCACATTACCGTGATTTTTTACGGGGAAAGATTGTGTTTTGCAATTGTGATGACCCATACGAAAGCAATTTTTTCAAATATTTTGCAAGTAATTTCAATTTCTTGGGTCTTAAAAAGCTTATTGCTACCTGTTATTGCGGTTCGCCCGTTTCCGGAACTCAACTCCTTTTAAAAGATATTGTTGATTTAGAGCCAAAATCCGATCGCCAAGCATATAAAATTGAAATAAGCGAGGTCATTGATACAAATAAGGATGGGGCGGTTGATATAACCGATGTTGCATACCTTATTAAAAATAAAAAAAATATACTTACCTTGCTTGATGGCGATGGTGATTTCCGAAGTAATGAATGTATAGACCTTTTAAAACAATCCGATGTTGTTATAACCAATCCGCCATTTTCTCTTTTCCGCGAATACGTAGCCCAGCTAATTGAATACGATAAAAAGTTTGTAATTATTGGAAATGATAATTGCCGAACATACAAAGAAATTTTCCCTCTAATAAAAAATAATCAAATATGGTGTGGATACAATCACGTAAAGGAGTTTTGTAAATCGGACGGAACAATACAAAAATTTGGAAATGTAAGTTGGTATACAAATTTACCAATAACTAAAAGGAACGAAGAACTTATTTTATACAAACGGTACTATATGACCGAAGAGGATAAAAATAATCCAAATTACACAAATCCCGATTATCCAAAATATGATAATTATGACGCAATAAATGTGGATAAAGTATCTGATATTCCGGTTGATTACGACGGGGTGATGGGTGTGCCAATAACCTTTTTGGATAAGTATACACCAAAACAATTTGACATCATTAAATTCCGAAAGGGTGATGATAATCGTGACCTAGAATACACGAAAAATGGCGGAAATCTAGAGAGAGAGAGAGAGAGAGCTTGCAAAGCAAAAATCCAGCCGTACTTCCGAATACTCGTTCGTCATCATCGGAATTGACCGATACGCAGAAGGAAATACAATGCCGGGAAAAAGAATGTGCATCAATGGAAAGGAACAATATGTCCGAATACTTATCAAACGGATTTGAAATTATAGGAGCGACTGAAAGTGAGGGAAAGGGCTTCTCTAATGGTTTATGGATTTCAGAAACAAAGATTACGCAACCTCAAATAAAAGGTCAAAAAATTTATAAAAGATTATTCATTAAAAGGAGAAAAATAAAATGAAAATAGAACTAAATAAAATAAAAATTGCCGATGTGGTAAATGGTTATATTAACAGTGATGAAGAAGGTGTTATCGGATACGGTGGCAAACTTAACATCCGCCCAAAATACCAACGTGAATTCGTGTATAAGGATAAACAAAGGGACGCCGTAATTGACACTATAAATAAAAACTTTCCTCTAAACGTAATGTATTGGTGCCGAAATGAAGATGGCACATTTGAGGTTTTGGATGGTCAACAACGGACAATAAGTATTTGTGAATACGTAAGTGGTTCATTTTCCATCAATAATTTGTATTTTCATAATTTAACCGATACCGACAAAAACAAAATATTGAATTATGAACTTATGATTTATATTTGTGATGGAAACGACAGGGAAAAATTGGATTGGTTTAAAATAATAAATATCGCCGGAGAAAAACTTACTAACCAAGAACTCCTTAATGCCATATATACCGGTGAATGGCTTTCCGATGCAAAACGTTATTTCAGCAAGACTAACTGTCCGGCATATCTTTTGGCGAACAAGCTTTTAAACGGAAGTCCAATACGTCAAGAATATCTTGAAACGGCGATTCGTTGGATAAGTGATGATAAGATAGAGGATTATATGGCTACACATCAACATCAACCAAACGCAAATGAACTTTGGTTGTATTTTCAAAATGTTATAAATTGGGTGTCCGTTCTTTTCCCAAAATACCGAAAGGAAATGAAGGGAGTTGAATGGGGAAAATATTACAATTTGTATAATAAAAAAGCTTTTGATGCCAAAATATTGGAAGCAAAAATTGAAACCCTTATGTCCGATGATGACGTTACAAAAAAATCCGGTATTTATGAATATCTTATTGATGAAAATGAAAAACATTTAAGTATTCGTACTTTTTCGGATTCTGTGAAACGGACCGTTTACGAACGACAAAAGGGTAAATGCAAAAGATGTGGTGGGTCTTTTGATATATCCGAAATGGATGCCGACCACATAACCCCATGGTCAAAGGGTGGACACACAACATTGGATAATTGTCAAATGCTTTGTCGTCATTGCAACTGGACCAAATCCGATTCATAATTTTCTTGCAATTTGAAAGAGTTATGTTATAATCCACCCAAGTTTTTAAGAACTTATCATAAGATTTTAGAAACAATTTGCTCAAAAAGGGGGTGAAATTATGGTAAAGGTTCTTGTACGTGATAACAATGTTGAACAGGCTCTTCGTGTCCTTAAAAAGAAGGGACAAAAGGAAGGTCTTCTTCGTGAAATCAAAGACAGAAGATACTTTGAAACTGGTACTGCTGCTAAAAAGCGTATGAAAAACGAAGCTGTTCGTCGTGAAAGAAAAAGAATTTCAAAGGAAAGACAAATCCTTGGATTCTAGTTCAAAGTTTATTCCCCTTCACTCGGAGGGGAATTTTTTTCTTCCTTGTAAAACCGTTATATTTTTGATATACTGTGTCATCAATAAAGGTTGTAATGATGAGAAAAAAAATCTTTGCTTTTGGCACTATATTTGGGGGAATATCCTTTTTCCTATTCCTTGCCTATGTTTTTTTGTTTCCACTTAATAAATCGCAAAAAATTGTTGAACTTTCCCCCGGCGATCGACTTTCCATTGTGGCGGACCGCCTTTATAATGACGGAATCATAAATTCAACTTTTTTGTTTAAGGTCTGGATGACACTTACCTGGAACCAAACAAACCTTAAAATTGGTGAATATTCAATACCCGCTGGGGCAAGCCTTAACGACATAAAAAATATTATTACCAGTGGCCGTATGTATAACAAGTTTTTAACAATACCGGAGGGGCTAACGGTAAAACAGATTTTTGAAATTTTAAATTCCTATGACGATTTGGATGGAAAAATTACTGTATCCGTTACCGATGGCGAGCTTTTACCACAAACCTATGCCTACAATAAAACCGTGTCAAAGGATGATGTGATTTTGAAAATGAAACGTGCAATGACCGAATTGATTGACGCTGAATGGCAAAAACGCGATGATGGACTTCCCATAAAATCAAAGGAGGAGGCTATTATTCTTGCTTCTATTGTGGAAAAGGAAACCGGTATACCAGAGGAACGTGCCTTGGTTGCATCAGTCTTTATCAACCGACTTTTGCATAATATGCGCCTTCAAAGCGACCCAACCGTTGTTTACACCCTTACAAGCAAATATGGGAATATGATGGGGAGAAAATTGTATAAAAAGGATTTAGAGGTGGAAACTCCATATAATACATACAGGATAAAGGGTTTACCCGCTGGGGCAATTGCGAATCCCGGAATTGACAGTATACGGGCGGTTCTTCACCCTGCAAAAACCGAGTATTTTTATTTTGTGGCGGATGGCACAGGCGGACATAAGTTTGCAAAAACCCTTGATGAACACGAGAAAAATCGTGCTGAATGGAAAAAAATAAGGGATAAACTTTCACATTAGATAAAAATTCCTAAAAAAATTTAAAAAAGTTCTTGACTGTAATGGATTTTAGAGTATTATATTCTTTATTGAATGGGTGATTAGCTCAGCTGGTAGAGCAACTGACTTTTAATCAGTGGGTCACAGGTTCAAGTCCTGTATCACCCACCAAGTTCAAAAAGGCTTCCGAAAGGGAGCTTTTTTTATTTGTGTATCTGTCTAGATAATGTGGGTTAAGGTCTTTACAGTCTAACCTATTACAACCTCAGCTTTCCGCATCATTACTAATCTTTCCATCTCGTGTCATTCTCAAAGATCCTGAAACGAGTTCAGGATGACGGTCTGTGCGTACCATTTCCAAACTATCCGTTCCGTGTCATTCCGAACTTGTTTTGGAATTTTTTGTTCGGGAATGCCTCCATTAAACAATGAAATGGTGTGGATTAAAATATAAAAACTACCCCAGAAATTCTTTTATTAATTTTGGTAAAAGTTTATAATGAAACTATCTTTTTTACTTTGGATATATACAATTATAGCATAATATACATTTATTTCAAGGTGCTAAATATCTACCCCTCATCATCCCATCTTCTCCAAATTTTTCCCACATCCCCCCCCTAAAACTTATACTTAACTCCAACTTTAAGTATAGGATGATATGGGCGGAGGAGGTTGGAAAACTCCTTCGTATAGGCA
>JAEDDP010000018.1 GCA_016297965.1 Alphaproteobacteria bacterium
AGTAATTTTTGCAAAAGTGGATTATTAGCCTTTGCCTTTACATCCAATTTTGAAATGAGATCACTGTCAGAAACTGTTTCACCCCTACCCTTCTTTTCCCAAGCCTGGTTAGTAGAAGCGGAGGAACCTGTTTTAAAGTTAACACCATCAAGGTATTTTCCATTAAATTTTCCGTTGCTGGTGTAAACAGTATTAACGTTACTATCCTTTATAGTTACATTACTTAATAAACTTCCATCAACATTACTAAAATCAATAACGCGAGCAAAAACACCTTTTTCAGTACTATCATTTTTAACTCCATTAACTATAATTTTTGCATTTGATGACCCAATCCATTTAGGACCAACCTTAGCAAAATCAATTATACCTTTTCCATTATTTGAAGTAAAGTTTAAACCAGATACATTTCCAGAAAAACGAGTATTCGTTCCTGAAAGAACGGCATCTGTTTCTTCAGTCATATCACCAGTAATTATAACATTTTGAACATCGATACCTAATTTTTCACACATTAAAAGAGCTGTATTGATATCAAGGCTATAAGCATTATTATTATAATTACCATTTTTATCATACATATAACCGCCATTTAAATAATCTTTGGCATCAAATTTTCCAGATGAAACAGTTGCCAATAGTTTATCGCTTTTGCCACTATTATTGTACTTTTTATATATTTTATCAATACCTGTACCATAAAGGTTTCTTTCGGAAAAATTTCCAAGGAAATTTAAATTAAAACTTAATGTTGGATACATTTTGGAATCATTTGACAATTTTGATACCAAAGAATTATCAGTATCAATAGTTGCCACATACATTTGACCTGTTAAATTTGTTGAATTAACATCATCAGATGTTATTTTTGCATTTGAATTTTCAAGGATTATACCACCCTTATATGCTTCGGTCATACTGTGGTTGTTACCAAATGAAACCTTTACATTATCAACATTTTTTCCAAATTTAAATGCCTGTTGAATAACTTTATCATCATCACCATTATAATATATTGGCTTTGTAATAAATTCAACATCACCAATTTTTATTGTTTCGGTCAAATTTTCATCAGTGATTATTGATGTAGAAGAAGTCAAACTCTTCTTTGATGCATATTCACTTCTGCTTTCAATTTCATCGGTTGTATTTGCAAACGATTTGTTTGAAAAATCAAGAATGTAATTTACATTAGTTTCCGTAAAAGTTAACTTATCACCAAACAATTTTTTAGCAAGTACCAACTTTGAGGCATCAACATTGTTATTTGTTGATTTAAACTGATAAGTTTCATATTCTGCATTTGCAAGCACTTCATATAGATCTGAACTGTTATAAATATAACCAAAATTCTTATCATCGCTAGGAGGATTTGGAGTATCTGGATCTGTTGGATCTGGATCAACACCAGGTTCACCAGGATTAGGATCCGGATTTACTGGATCAGGATTTGTTGGATTGCTAGGGTTATCTGGTGTTACAATAATACCATCATCGTAATCATCACCACCATCTGGTTGTTTACAACCAGCAATAATTACAGAACCAAGAAGCAATGATAAAAGTATTGCATTCTTTTTTAATTTATATCCAAAAGATTTTAAATTTTTTTTCATTTTTATACCTCCGAGGTTTGGTGTATTTTTACGATATTGTAAATCCCAAAACTTCATTTGTCAATATTTTTGTCAAGTGATTATATTCCCATCACCATTACGAAGAATATAGTATCATAAAATTCATATATACACAAGCAATTTTTCGTTTATGGGTTGGAGGAATAAAAAAAGTTCCGGTAAAACCGGAACCATTTTGATTAGTGGAGCGGGCAATGGGGCTCGAACCCACGACCTCAACCTTGGCAAGGTTGCGCTCTAGCCAACTGAGCTACGCCCGCAAAAGATAAGGGTATTATAATTCATTTTTTTTTAATTGCAAGCATTTTATAAAGAAAATTATGAAAAAAAAGAAAAGCCCGATAAAATCGGGCAGGAGAGATAACATTTTCATGTTATTTTTTAATTGTTAACAACAAGAAGTGTTTTCAATGTTGTTTCCAATGTGTTTAAACAGGTATTGCAGGTTAGACATTGACTGTATGAACCAATTTCTTCCCCCTCAACTCCGTAAAGTTTAAATGAACTATCAACACGTAGACTTCGCACCGCAGAGTCAAGTTGAGCATTTGAACAGTTATAACGTAAACCGGAAAGTTGACAACCAGCATTCATTAAGGCACCACGTACGATATCGGAGCAACGGGAGCTTACCGCCTCACACTTACCACATTCACGAACATTAAGATATTTTACACCACCATTATTTTGTGCGGTACCGGTTGCACCAGAACCAAGCACAGGCAAATATAATTTGTATCGTGTATAGTAGTTTGCACCAAGGTTATCCTTTTTAACAAAAACGTTTGAAGCATTACACTTATACTGTTCCGAACTTGCGTTGAAAGTAGAACCATTTATGGATTCACCTGTATTAGAAAACATTCCACAAGGAAGTATCATTCTATCTTTATTATTAGGATCTATGGAACCATCAATTTCTTTAAGGTTACTCATATTTTTTAATATTTCAGTTCCACTTATCTTTCCTGAATTAAAATCAGGTTCCAAGCAAGCACCATTTGCGGTCCATTTTTGAACAGTTAAAGGAGATGAGTTTCCACCGAAATAATTTCCGGAAATATTACCATATACACGATCAGGTTCAACACCAACAAGCATTTGATACTTAGGAGCATTATTTTGTTCTCTGTACCCATTTTCAGAAGTTTCTCCATTTCTACTTATATTTCTTATTCCGAAATAATTTCTTGCCTTTTCCGCGGATTGTGTACTTAATGTGGAAACATTTTTATTTCCCAAGCAGATTACAGGGAACGATGGAGACCAGCATGCACCCAAACCATCGTCGCATTCCGCACTGTTTGTATTCCAGTAACGATAGAAGTATTTACCCTCAGCCCCGGAACCTTGGGATGTTAAAACAGCTGGTTGAGAGGTCAAGAATCCCGAAGAATCCAAATTAACGGATGTGGAAGTCTTTACCTGATTTTCAGTTTGAAGTATGTGTGTTTCAGTTTTAACGGAACACTTTCCATCCACGACATCCTTACAATTTGAAACGGTCTTGTTATCAATATTTGCATCGTATTTTACGAATGGAGATGATAGACTTTCACCCCATCTTGTTTTATCAGTATTTTGTGCGTTACGGCTTGCAACACTTGGGTTTAAAGCCTTTGATTGATCAGTGTTTGGAAGTTTGGCGTTAATTTCGCTATTCACAACCGCCTGAACACTTTGGGAACTGGTGTTTTTATTGGTAACCTCCGTCGCAACGTCGCGGTTCGTTGTTTCCGCCATTGCCATACTGCTTATAAATCCAGAAAATGCAATCAATGCAATTGAAATTTTATCTTTTTTCATTTTATCTCTCCTTATAATAACTTCTTTTATATTACCCGATTTTTTGCTCCCTTGCAATAAAAAATATCGGGCATCTTGAAATTATTTTTTTTTATCACTATATCATCTTTTGTAAAATTGAAACAAACTTTAAAAAGGAGATTAAAAATGGCAAAAATTATTGGTATTGATTTGGGTACTACTAACTCTTGCTTTGCCTATATGGATAATGGCGAGGCAAAGGTTATTGAAAACAGCGAGGGTAAGAGAACTACTCCTTCCGTTGTGGGTATCAATGAAAATGAAGTGTTGGTTGGCTCGTCCGCAAGAAACCAAGCTATCGTTCATCCGGAAAGCACTATTTACGCCGTAAAAAGACTTATGGGAAGAAGGTATGACGATAAGATGGTGGTAAGGGACAGAGAGCTTGTTCCATACAGCATTGTAAAGGCGGATAATGGCGACGCTTGGGTTGAAGTTCGTGGAAAAAAATATTCTCCATCACAAATTTCTGCCTATATTCTTTCAAAGATAAAGAAGGATGCAGAAGCCTATCTTGGGGAACCAGTGAACGAAGCTGTTATTACCGTTCCTGCTTACTTTAACGATTCTCAACGTCAAGCAACAAAGGATGCCGGAAAGATTGCGGGACTTAATGTTCTTCGTATTATAAACGAACCTACTGCTGCTGCACTTGCTTATGGTCTTGATAAAAAGAAGTCAGGTACAATCATTGTGTACGATCTTGGTGGTGGTACATTTGATGTTTCCGTTCTTGAAATCGGCGATGGCGTTTTTGAAGTAAAGGCAACAAATGGTGATACTTTCCTTGGCGGTGAAGATTTTGATAACAGGATTATTGATTTCTTGGCTGATGAATTTAAAAAGGAAAATGGAGGTATTGATTTAAAGGCTGATAAGCTCGCTCTTCAAAGATTAAAGGATGCCGCAGAAAAGGCAAAGATTGAACTTTCAAATGCCCTTGAAACAGATATTAACCTTCCATTTATCACTGCTGATGCTACTGGTCCAAAACACCTTAACATAAAGCTTACACGTGCAAAATTAGAATCCCTTGTTCAAGATTTGATTGACAGAACTTTGGAACCATGTAAGAAGGCCTTGGCTGATGCTGGAATTGATAAGTCAAAGATAGATGAAGTTGTTCTTGTTGGTGGTCAAACACGTATGCCAAAAGTTCAAGAAGTTGTTAAGGAATTCTTTGGTCGTGATCCACACAAGGGTGTTAACCCAGATGAAGTTGTTGCCGTTGGTGCCGCAATTCAAGGTGGTGTGTTAAAGGGAGATGTAAAGGATGTTCTTCTTCTTGATGTGACACCTCTTTCACTTGGCATTGAAACACTTGGTGGTATATTTACAAGATTGATTGACAGGAATACAACTATTCCAACCAAGAAATCACAGGTATTTTCTACTGCCGAAGATAACCAAACAGCAGTGTCAATTCGTGTATTCCAAGGTGAACGTGAAATGGCACAGGACAATAAACTTCTTGGTGCATTTGATTTGATTGGTATTCCACCTGCTCCTCGTGGTATTCCACAAATTGAGGTTACATTTGATATTGATGCAAACGGTATTACTCATGTTTCCGCAAAGGATAAGGGAACCGGAAAGGAACAAACTATCAGTATTAAATCAGATGGAGGTCTTTCCGATGCTGAAATTGACAGAATGGTAAAAGAAGCTGAAGCAAATTCAGCGGAAGATAAAAAGAAGAAAGAAAAGATTGAAGCTGTTAACCAAGCTGAATCGCTTGCCCATCAAACAGAAAAGAACCTTAAAGATTTTGGGGACAAGGTTGATGAAGCAACAAAGACATCTATTGAAACTGCAATCAAGGATGTTCGCGATGTGATTGCAAAGACAGATGCTACTGTTGAAGAAATTAAATCAAAAACAGATGCTTTGTCACAGGTTGCAATGAAACTTGGTGAAGCAATGTATAAGCAACAACAACAAGCACAGGCTGGTGCACAACCTGAACAACCACAAACATCAACAGATGCAAATGGTGAAAAAGTTGTTGATGCGGAATTTGAAGATAAGAAATAATCTTTGAATAATCCAAAAATAAATCCCCTTCATTTGAAGGGGATTTTTGTTATGGAAAAATCAAAAAACTACCTATAATTCTGTTTCATAAGTTGGACGATATGCCCCCTATTCTTTTTTATTTGTTTTTGTCACTGTTTTTCTTTTGACTTTGACCTTTCTTCGTATCTTCGTATTAAAATACAGGAAGATTTTATTGATAGGTCCATCTTATTAATTAAGTTTAATAGCCGAAAGGGTATGAGAAGCCTAAGGAACTTCTTTTATAAACGATATATCCCAACGGACGGTCATCCTAAACTCGTTTCAGAATCTTTTGGGAAGGATGTGTGAGGGACAGTAAAAGATTCCGAAACAAGTTTG
>JAEDDP010000005.1 GCA_016297965.1 Alphaproteobacteria bacterium
AAAAGGAGAAAAAAATGAAGCTGAAAAACATAATTAAAATTGGAAGTTTTGTTGTAGCGGGTGCATTGCCGACGACATCCAAAGCTCAGGTCTATATGTGCCAGGCTTGCCCAGCCGGTACCTATTCCGACGGTACCCAAACCCAATGTACCCCTTGCCCCGCCGGCACTTACTCAAACGGTGGAGCCAGCGAATGTAAGACCTGTCCGGCCGGTAAATACAGCCCCGCAGGTTCTTCCGAATGCAAAGATTGTGCAACTGGAACCTATTCAACGGGAGGGGTAGGTAGTTGTTCCAGTTGCTCCCAACCAACATATTCAAATTGGTCACAAACTTGTGGTAATGCATCAAGAACAAAAACGATATATTGTACAACAGCAAGAAGTACTTCTGCAACAGCCAATGCTTCAACATCAACAGAAACAAAAAATCTTGGAAATTGTCCTGATTGTATGATATATAGAGATGTCAGCGTGAAGTCTTGTTCATCAGGTTCTTGCCGACACGACTCTCGTCAGTATAAAGATTATGTAAAGTATGGTACAAGGCTTACTAATCATATGGATGATGGCTATAATAATGGCGATAATTCAACAGCAGATGGTACATATACATATACTTCTTATCAAATGCGTTATTCTAATGGAGTATGGTGTAATACAAATAGATTTGGTGGACCAGGTAGTTGCACCTGCCAATAATTTATATGAATTTTACACATAAAGTTGAGGAAAATATATCCCCAGGTGCGCAATCCTTGGGGATATTTTTTCCCCTTCCATTAAATTATCAAAAATATTTCCTTTTTTCATAAGCTTAGCTAAGATTCTTCTTGACTCTGTGTCAAAAAAAATATATCATTCAACCACTTTTGCATTATGCAAGGGTGAATACACATACTGGCATTGGTTATCTTTTGACTTTCAATTGATCCATTTAGTCCTTTTTTAAAAAAGGTCCGCCGGTAGAGGAAATAACTAATAAAAACGAAAGGATATTAAAATGGCATTTCCAAAATTTACAATGAAAGAACTTATTGAAGCTGGCTGTCATTTCGGCCACCACACAAGAAGATGGAATCCTAAAATGGCTCCATACATTTTTGGTGTAAAAGATAAGATTCATATTATTGATTTACAAAAAACTGTACCTATGCTTCATGCTGGTCTTACTGCATTAAGAAACACTGTTTCCCAAGGCGGAAAGGTTCTTTTTGTTGGTACAAAAAGACAGGCACAAGACATTGTTCGCGAAGCTGCAAATGTTTGTGGTCAATCATACATCAATTCACGTTGGTTGGGTGGTATGCTTACAAACTGGAAAACAGTTGTAAACTCAATTAAAAAATTGAAAAAGTTAGAAGCTGATATTGCGAATGCAGAAAAGCTCGGCTTGACAAAGAAAGAAGTTGCAAAAATGGAACTTGAACACAGAAAACTTAATACTGTTTTGGGTGGTGTTCTTGATATGAATGGTGCTCCTGACATCATTTTCATCATTGATGCAAACAAGGAATCTTTGGCAATTACCGAAGCAAACAAGCTTGGTATTCCAGTTGTTGCAATTTGTGATACAAATGCTGATCCTTCATGCGTTGATTATGCAATTCCAGGAAACGACGATGCAATCAAAGCAATCAAACTTTATACAGATTTGGCTGTAAAGGCTATACTTGATGGTCTTGAAGAACAACTTAAAAAATCAGGTGCAGACCTTGGTGCAGCATTAAATCCAAAAGTAGAAACAAAAAAGGGGGAATAGTAAATGGCTGAAATTACTGCAAGTTTAGTTAAGGAATTGCGTGATAGAACCAGTGCTGGTATGATGGATTGTAAAAAGGCCCTTGTAGAAGCAAATGGTGATATTGAAAGCGCAATTGATATTTTAAGAAAAAAGGGTCTTTCAAAGGCCGCTAAAAAAGGCGATAGAGAAGCTTCCGCTGGTGTTGTTGCTGCAAAAGTTGAAGGCAATAAGGGTGTTGTTGTTGAAGTAAATTCAGAAACCGACTTTGTTGCAAGAAACGAAAAATTCCAAACTTTTGTTCATAAGGTTGCCGATGTTGCATTCAATGCAAACGGTGATATTAACAAAATTATGGAATCAACAATTGATGGCAAGGATATCAAAGAAGAACTTGCAAACGAAATTGCAACAATTGGTGAAAACCTTAACATTCGTCGTTCAGATGTTGTTGAAGTTGCAAACGGTGCAGTTATTTCCTATATCCACAACAAAGTAGCCGAAGGTGAAGGTCTTATCGCTGTTCTTGTTGGTATTGAATCAACTGCGGACAAGGCAAAGATTGAAGAAGTTGGTGATACAATCGCAATGCACATTGCTGCATCATCTCCTTTGTTCTTAAATATTGCTGATGTTGATCCTGCCGCTTTGGAACGTGAAAAGGCAATTTTCCGTGAAACAGCTTTGCAATCTGGCAAACCTGCTGAAATCGTTGAAAAGATGATTAACGGAAGAATTAACAAATACTACGAAGAAGTTGTTCTTAACGAACAGGCATTCTTTATGGAACCATCAAAGAAAATCAAAGATGTTGTTGCATCTATTGGTGGCGACGCAAAGATTACAAAGTTTGTAAGATTTGTTGTTGGTGAAGGTGTTGAACATAAGGAAAATGCCGACGCATAACTTCGTTGACTTTTTTAAAAGGGGTCCTTTTTTAAAGGACTCTTTTTTTATATGATTTTCAAATTTCGTATGTTATACTTTTAACAGTTGAATTAGTGGAGGTTATTATGATTATACGACCAGAAGAAGAAAAAGATTATTTTGAGGTTGAAAACCTTGCCCGTTCGGCATTTTGGAATCTTTATCGTCCCGGATGTTTTGAACATTATGTTATTCACAAGTTTCGTAATGATAAGGATTTCGTGCGGGATTTGGATTTCGTGATTGAAGACAACGGAAAAATTGTTGCACAAATAATTTATGCAAATACAAAAATAAAGGCTGATGATGGACGTGAAATTCCAATTCTTACCCTTGGTCCTGTAAGTGTTCATCCATCCGAACAGAAAAAGGGATATGGTTCCGCAATAATAAATCACACCCTTGAACTTGCAAAATCGCTTGGTTTTGGTGCGGTTGCCCTTATGGGAAGTCCGGATTATTATACACGTTTTGGATTCCATCCTGCATCAAATTATCATATTTATTATGATGATTTTCCACGTAATCAGTCCGCACCATTCTTTATGATTCGCGAACTTAAAGATGGATATTTAAAGGGGGTTGTTGGAACATACTTTGACCCTGCCGGATATAATGTAAACCAAAAGGATGTGGATGAATTTGATAAAAACTTTCCTCCAATGAAAAAAGAAAAACGCGAAGGTCAAATAGGAGGTTAAAATGAGAAAAGTAAATCTAAAATCAAAGGAAGAATTTGTAAATAATGGATTAAAGGTTGTTTCCGTTTACAAAAAGGAACGGATTTCCGACATCCTTTTACAAAAAAAGTACAACATAAACGGTGATGATGAAGTTTTTGAAATTTTGTTTTCATCTAATTCAAGACAAATGCTTGTAAAGGAAGAACAATTCATTGATGGGCTTAGGGTCTTTTCTGCCAACTGTGGAAAGCTTCCAATGAATGATGTTTACAATTATGTTGTTGGAAAACAAAAGTAATCCTACCACTTTTTTATATTATGGGCGTGGCATATTGCCATTGCAAGGGCATCACCGGAATGTTCGGAGTCTATCTCCGGTTTGTTAAGAAGTACCCCAACCATCATTTGTATTTGCTCCTTTGTTGCATGGCCAACACCAACCACCGATTTTTTTATAAGGTTCGCCGAATATTCAAACACTGGTATGTTTAAAAGACTTGGTGTAAGTATAGCAACACCTCTTGCTTGTCCTAATTTAAGGGTTGATGATGGATTAACATTTACAAAAACTTCCTCCACCGCAACGGCATCTGGATTATATATTTTCAAAACTTCGGTAAGGCGAGAATATATTTCGGCAAGTCGTTCGGGAAGTGGTGCCTTTTCCGTAATCTTCAATGTTCCATTTGCAATATGTCGGAACGAATTATTGGAAAATTCAACAACTCCCCATCCGTTAAATCTTAACCCCGGATCTATACCCATTATTATCATTAAAGTTCCACAATTTCATAATTTGACATATCGGACATAACCTTTCTTACCAATTGGTTATTATGAAAATGTCCGCCACGACTGTTTTTATAAAGTCCGATTATGGAATGTCCCATAACATAAAGGTCACCAATTGCATCCAATATTTTATGAAAAACAAATTCATTTTCTTCACGAAGACCTTCTGGATTTATAATTTTTTCCTCGTCAACGGCAACACCACTGTTAAGTGTTGCACCAAGACAAAGCCCCTTTGAATGAAGGTATTCAACATCACTTAACCGTGCAAATGTTCTTGCCATACAAATTTTTGATTTATAATTTTCCTCTGTTAAATCTATTACCTCGTGTTCTATACCAATAGGTTTTATCCCACTGTAATCAATCATCACGTCAAGGGTCAAAAGTTGTTTGTCATTTGGTTCAATGGAAACGGTTCCCTTTTCATCACTATATTCTATTTTTTTAAGGATTTTGATAAACTTTTTCGGTGCATTTTGAACCAAAAAGCCGGCTTTTTCTTCAATTTCTTTAAGCAAAGGTTGTGCCGAACCGTCCTGTATTGGGATTTCTTCTGATTCTGTTTTTATAAGCAAATTGTCAATCCCAAGTCCGTGTATACTGGAAACAAGATGTTCAATAGTTTTCACATTAACACCATCCTTTTCTCCGATACAGGTATACCCAGTTTCACCAAAAACATTATTAAGGTTAAGAGGGTACTTTTTTCCCTTTATTTCAAAAACAATACCACTGTCAACATCTGCTGGAAAAAGTTGAATTGTATTCAATGTTCCCTTATGTTGACCGATTCCCGTAAAAGTAATACTATTTTTTATCGTTTTTTGATTTTGCATTTTTTACCTCTTTTGACTTCTCATTTAATGTCTTTTTTATATTCCATCTGTCGTGTACCCAAAACCATTGTGATGGGTTTTCTTTTACCCATCCTTCAATAATATCGTTAATTTTTTGTGTTGTTTTTATTGCATCTGCTTCTTTATTTTTTGATTTAAAAGGCATAAAAGTTTTATGGAAAATAATTTTATGATGTACGCCTTTTTCCCTTACTATTTGTATAGGAAGTATAGGGCAGTTAAAGTGGGACGCAAGCTTTGCCACGCCAACCGGACTTTTCACATCATGACCAAAAAACTTTGTTGGGATTCCGGTCCGAAACTTTTGGTCCGGTACGGCAAGCATTGCACTACCACTCATCAAAATTTTCATTGCATCACGTGTTCCATTTGCTGTATTTGGAACAAATTTTAATTTTCCGATTCCATTACCAAATGATTTTGTTACAAGGTTGTTTGTAAGGTTGTTGCTTGGGTATTTGTAAAGTATAGAACATGGCGCCTTATGTAGGGCAAATGGTATGGCAATAAGTCCCATTGTTCCCGAATGTGAAATAAATGCAACATACGGTTTGTTTTTAAGGCTGTCTAATATCTTATCATTTTCAAAGGTAAGATATTTTTTATAGTTTTTAAAAATTGTTGGAAAGTGTGCTGGTTCTGATGTATACCTTCCCATCATTTCCCAAACATCATGCTTTATTTTTTCCTTTTCCGCATGGCTTTTTCTTGGAAATGCAAGTTTAAGGTTTTCATCAATAAGCCTGTTATATTTTCGCTGTGTCTTCCCAATTAAAATACCAATTTTTCCACCAAGCCATGATGCAACCTCTACGGGAAGACATTTAAAAATTACATAAAATAAATGTGAAAAGAAAGATTCCAATGGATGGGAAATATACTTTTTAAAAAATGGTTGTTTTTTGTATGGATATGATGTTTTATCTTCCAAATCAATAATTGCACCAATAAACAAAAGCACATAAAGGGTTTTTGCAAATATTGTAATGTTTCCCCTGTCAAAATAAAAATCCTCTAATGAAACAAAAATACATGCATAAAACAATGCAAAATCAATTATTGAAAAAATATATATCCTTTTTCGTTGAATTGATTGTTTGGCATAGGCAATATATGATGGAAAAAATACAAACAAAAATAATAACACTAATCCAGAAAATGTCATTTTTATAGGAAGTGTTGGAAGCAAATCAAAGTTGCAACAATTCCACAAAGATTCTAAAAACATACATTGTTTCCTTTCTATTTTTTACCTTTTACTTTTACCTTAATTTCTGTTATAATACAAGGGAAAAATAAAATGATGTGGAGATACAAATGCAAGAACAAAAAAATTTTTTATCCGAAGATATTCAAAAAACAATAATTGAATCTACATCCAAAATTGCCTCTGGCTACTTTTCAAATAACAAGGTGGATGAAGGAAAAATAACATCAATCATTGAAAATATTTATTCAAGCTTGGTTTCCGTATGTGATAAAACAAAAAGTTATACCCTTAAACCATTTGTTGAAATTGAAAACTCCGTAAAACCAGATTATATTGTTTGTTTAGAGGATGGAAAGAAATTAAAAATGCTTAAACGCTATCTTAAAACAAAATATAATATGACTGAGGCTGAATACAGGCAAAAGTGGGGACTTTCCCGCGATTATCCAATGATTGCACCAAATTATGCAAAAAAACGTTCGGCAATTGCAAAAAAAAGTGGCCTAGGGCAAAGATAACCTTATAACCCCCTTGAAATTTTAAGACAAATTTACTATATACTCTCGTGTATTTAAACAACTGTCGGGACTTTATTTAAAATGGCAAAAGCTGATTATTACGATTTACTTGGGATTCAAAAGGGTGCCTCTGATGATGAAATAAAAAAGGCATACCGAAAAATGGCGATGAAATATCACCCTGATAGAAATCAAGGCGATAAGGCGGCCGAAGAAAAGTTTAAGGAAATAAATGAAGCTTATGAAGTTTTAAAGGATCCACAAAAAAAGGCTGCATACGACCAATTCGGACATTCCGCATTTGAAAATGGAATGGGTGGTGGTACTGGTCGTGGTGGCTTTGGTCAGGGTGGTTTCGGTGCCGGTGGTTTTGATTTTAATTTCGGTGGTGGAGAAGGTGGTTTCTCCGATATTTTCTCCGATATATTTTCTGATTTTATGGGTGGCGGTGCATCATCCCGTCGTGGCGGTCAATCACGAAATCGTGGCCAAGATTTAAGGTACGATTTGGTTATCAGCTTGGAGGAAGCATTTACCGGTACATCAAAAACAATTTCTTTCCGTCGTAATGGAAAGTGTTCGCATTGTGGCGGAAAGGGTGGTGATGAAGTTTCAACCTGTTCCAAATGCCACGGTGCCGGCGTTATAAATGTAAGACAGGGCTTTTTTATGAGCCAACAGGTATGTCCAGAATGTGGTGGAACCGGTTATATTGTTAAAAATCCATGTCGTTTCTGTAATGGTACAGGTGTTGAAACCGAAGCCAAAACATTGGAGGTAAAAATTCCCGCTGGTGTTGACAATGGAACAAAGCTTCGTGTTGCCGGTGAAGGTGAGGCCGGATTTGGAGGTGCAATCCCTGGCGATCTTTTTGTATATGTAATGGTTCGCCCAAGCAAGGTTTTCGCCCGTGAAGGAAAGAATTTGATTTTGAATGTTCCTATATCCTTTACTGAGGCTGCCCTTGGTGCAACAATTGAAGTTCCGATTATTGAAGGGGGCAAGGCCGAAGTTCGTATTCCAAAGGGTATCCAATCCGGCGAAAGACTTCGTCTTCGTGGAAAGGGTATGACTGGTATAAACTCATCACTTCGTGGTGATATGTATCTTGATATTACTGTTGAAACGCCAACAAAGTTGACCGCAAAACAGGAAGAATTACTCCGTGCATTTGAAGAAGACAGAAAAAAGAACGGCGACTCAAAGAATTTCTTTGACAAAATAAAAGATTGGTTGTAGTATTTTGTCTATATAACAATTGTAGGATGTATTATGAGCGACAAACCACATTTAATTGTTGATTGTGATGGTGTTTTACTTGACCCAGTACTTGGTTTTGTGAAATGGACTCTTCTTAATTTTCCGGAATTTGATGTTGTTGGCGCATTGAAAAGTAAGTTTGGCTTTGTTGAAGGTTGCATCAAAAATTTTTGGGCGAGTGATTCATTTGCGACAATTCCAATTATAAAGGCATCAAAATATCCAATTGACTACCTTAAACATCATTACAAAATTGATGTGATAACAAGTTGCGGTGATGATAAGAAAATACGTGAAGCACGTATTAAAAACCTTGAAAATCATTTCGGTAAAAATACATTTAACGAAATTTACACACTTCCATTTTCCAGTTCAAAAAAGGGGGTGTATTCATTGTATGATTCTGAAACGACAAAGGTTATTGATGACGAACTTCCAAATATCGTTGATGCGAATGAATGTGATTTAAAGGGTTTTTGGATGAGTTATCATTCCATTTTCAAAAAGCTTGCCTATAACACCTATGACCATAATTTGGAAAAAAAGTACAAGACGGTAAACTGGAAAGCTTTACTTAATAAATTTATGTCCGAACATTCAAAATAATTACAAAAAAATAACCTCCCAATCGGGAGGCATTTTTTTAATATCCGGTAAGTATTTGTTCAAATAACTGCCTTATTGTTGGAATAAAGGTTCCATTTTTATAAAACGGATCAGTTTTGAACCTGTACGCGATTTGTCCGGAAAACAAAAGATTGTTTTCAACATCGTCGGTATGTGCGATACCTTGTAATGCCCTTTGAATACAAAAACTTCTTGGGTCTGGTTGTATTACACTGCCTTTTTGGCTCCAACCGGAAAACATACATGCGGACAAACATCCAACACAATTCTTCATATCCTGAATAATGCTGTCATATTTATTTTTCAAAACGAAAAGTAGGGTATTTGATGGAGTTTTCATAATTGTATTGAAACCATCACGAATAAACTTTTCAAGTTTTGATTTATCCTTTTCATTTATGTATACGGTCTTTTTTGTTGATGAAATTTCAACCGGAACATCAAACCCAGTTTCATAATTTTTTTCATCGGAAAATTCAACCTGTCTTTCAAGTTGTGCTTCCAAATCCTTCATCAAACCATTTTCCACCGCCGATGAATAAAGTCCCGTTGGTGAAAATCTTTGAAGTTTAACTTCACCCTTTTCAATATTAAGAAGGCGTTTTTTCACACTGTCGGCAAGCGGAGATTCTACGGTTACCATCGGACGTGTACCGAATTGAAAACCAACCGGTCCAATATCTTCGTTATTCATATAATCAATCCATTCAGAAAGCCACCATATACCGCCGGCAATGATTATTGGCACACTTTTAAGACCAACTTCATTCATAAACTTACGAATTTCAAGTAATCTTTGCATTGGTTTTTCCGGTGCATTTGGATTATCACTGTTTGAAAGTCCATTATGTCCGCCGGCAATCCATGGGTCTTCGTAAATAACGGCACCAATCCATTCCTTAAAACGATTATACGAACGTTTCCAAAGAAGTTGAAATGCACGAACCGAAGAAACTATTGGATTATAAAAGACCTTGTTTTCCGCACAAATATCGGCAAGCTTGAACGGCATACCCGCACCACAAGAAATTGCCTTAATCGTACCCTTTGCCTTTTCAAGGACACTTTTCAAAAGTTCCTGTGAACCACCTTGTTCCCAAAGAACATTCATAAAAACAAGACCGTTTCCCTTTGATTCTTCATATGCGATTTTCGCCTGATCAAGACATCCACGAACACCATACTCAATAAGTTCCTGTTGCTTTTCCGCACGTGTTTTTCCCTTAAACACAGGTTTTTCATAATTGCCATTTTCATCATAAAAGTCAGGGTTCACACCAGAAAATGTTCCGGCACCACCACAACTTGCCCATTTTCCACTAGTAATTCCGGTTGAAACATTTATACCCTTACCCCCCTCAACCAATGGAAAAATTTCCTTTCCGGCAATTTTTATTGTTTTTAGATTCATAATACCCTCTTTCACATTTTTACACCCCTCACATCCTAGCAAATAAAATAATATAAGTCAAAGGTTAATACACCAAAAAAATTTGCTTACTTGAAAATTTTTTATCTATTTTGTATCATATCTGGCGAAATAAAAAATGGAGTACGTAATGCAATTTTTATTTAATGTATTTTTTGTTGATGATATAAGCGCGTTTATGGGAATTTCTTCTGCCTTTCTTTTCAGTATGTTTACCGTGCTTTTATCCATTTTGTTTTACAGAAGATTTAAGGATAAAAAACTTTTCAAACAAATTGATAACTCCTTGGAATACAAGGTGTCTGAGGTGGTTAATACATTTTTTGCCTCGCTTATTTTATTTTCCCTTGCAATCATAAAATATTGCTTTTTCCTTCGCCTTGATGATGTGCTTCTTTCCCTTTGGGTGTTGTTTGGTGTGATATTTGTAAATATCCTGTTTAAAATATTTTGTATGTTCTTGCAAACAAAGGAAAGAGGTTTGGTTATAAAGAATTTGTTCCTACGAATTATTGATAACTTTGTGCTTATTTTCACAATAACGTTGTGTTCATCAATCATTGCGTCCCAGATTCCAATAGTTGATATAACAAAATTTTTTGGATCCGAGGTTCAACGATTCGCTCTTATCAACCTTCCATTTTTGTTAATAAGTACGTTTATTGTTGTATCAACGGTAAATATTCCATTGCAATATATTCTTGCAAATACGGATTCGGAACTTCATACAAATATAAATGAGATATTAAAGGTTATTGTTCCCCTTATATCAACACTTGCCATTACAATTTGTTATCCATTAAGTTATAATTTATTTATCGTTATTTCCATTGGCATACTTTCAAAATACATTGCGGAAAAAATTTCCACATATTTGAATAAGCGAAAGTTGTTGGGAAAAAACAATTCTGATGTTTTGGAATTTTTATCGCCGGTATCAAACATTTTGTTTTCAAGTATGATTGATATGGCAATACTTACTATACTTATATTTACCTGCCTTAACTATGCCGGATTTTATGGAATTACGGTTGCATCCCTTGGTTTAATAAGCTCTGTAATTTTAACATCAAACCTAAACATTTTTGATAAAAATTCAGAGGTGTATAAGTATATTGCAAAGACCATAAATAACATTGCCCTTTTTTACATCTTTTTTGAAACATTGGAATTTATATATAAAACACAAATGCATATAAACCTTTTTTCAAACAATGTTACGGTTGGTTTGTTTACAAGTACGGTTTTCATTTTGTTTAACATCCTTAAAATTACGAACCTTACAAAATATATAAATATGCAGGCAAGCCGTTTTTATATTGCGATTCGCTCAATTATCTACATAATTGTTTTTTGTGTATGTTTTTCATATCTTCTTCCATATATAAATTATGAAATCTTGGGTGCATTTGTTTGTGGCTTAATTTTGATTACCGCCCTTATTTCAATAATGTTAATAAATGGAATTGATGTTTATGAAACAAAGGATGGTAAACATATCATAAGTTCAATGTTAAGGAATTCCGTTCTTCCATTAACAAATCAGATAACAACCATTTTAATAGTTATAACAGTTTTACTTCTTCCAATAATAAAATAAAAAAAGGATTATAATAAATGAATAAAATATATTTGGCGACAAAGCTTATTGGTGATGCCTATGCAACACAAATTCAAAATCAAACAGAGGAAGTTCAGGCATGGTTAGTGCATAAACTTAAACACACATTTTGTGTTGCCCACGACATAATGGATATACTTTTTAATGAAAGTGAGTTGTGGAATACATTGACCCCAAATGAACGGGAACTTGTTGAACTTTCGGCAATACTTCACGATTTGGGAAGATTTTATCAACACCGTGATGGTCATAAACTTTCAAGTACGGAATTTGATCACGGGGTTGAGGCAGTAAAGCTTTTACGGGATAATCCGGATTTTAATAATCCAATGCTTCTTTTTGCCATAGAAGAACACAACCGTTTTAAAATCAGATATGATAATCCATACTATGTTGGACTTTCCGAACACGATAAATTTGTTGCCGACCAAATGGCAAAACTTCTTCGTGATGCGGATAAGCTTGAAAATATAAAGGATTTCGTTTATCACGGTGTCCCAAAATTATATAAATTTCCAACAAAGGAACCATTATCCGAAAAGGTTAAGGAAGCAATTACCAAAAACGAACAGGTTCTTCGTGCCAATATGAAAACATCAAGCGACCGAGTTGTTGATTTCCTTGCCTGGGTTTATGATATAAACTTTAAAAGGACGAAGGATATAATTTTTGACCTTGGTTTCATTGAAAAGGGAATTGAGGAAGCCGGTGCCTCAGGTGCAACCGCCGAAGATTGTGAATTATTAAGAAAATATTTAAGGTTTTAAAATGACAGAGCAATATATTCAAAAAACTTTTTTTGGTCGTCGTAAGGGTAAGGGGATGAGTAAGGCAAAGGAAGATCTTATTGCCAATCGTATGCCCGATTTTGCAATAACCTTACCTCCAACCGGTGAAAAAATAGATTTTGCAAAGCTTTTTGATTTTACCCCATCAAAATACATTTTTGAAATTGGATATGGTGATGGGGAACACCTTATCAATATGGCGATAAAAAATCCATCGATTGCCTTTATCGGTACCGAAGTTTTTGTAAATGGTAATGCCTCAATGCTTAAAAAAATAATTGAAAACAACCTTAAAAATGTGCGCATTTTTCCTGATGATGTTAATTTGTTGTTTCCATTTATTCCAAATGATGTTTTTGATACAATTTTTGTTTTATATCCCGACCCATGGCCAAAAAACCGGAACCAAGAACGCCGTATGATTAACAAAAATAATGTTTCCTTGTTTGCAAAGTTTTTGCATCATGGTGGAAATCTTTTTGTGGCAAGCGACCATCCAGTTTATATTCCATGGGTTTTGTTTACCATGCAAAACCAAGATATATTTGAATGGACCGCGACAAAATCCGCCGATTTTACCAATCCTCCACAAAATTGGGAAACGACACGGTACGAACAAAAAGCAATTATTGAAAACCGAAAACCTATATACCTTAATTTTAGGAAAAAATAATTTTTTATCTTTTTTAAAGAAAGTTATTGAAAAACCAATAGCAAATAAGATATTATATATCTTAAAAGAAACTATATAGTCAAAGGGATAAAAATGAAATTCAATATGAAAAAAAATCTTTGTTTGCTAACTGCAACATTGTTATCTGTTTTTGGTTGTACAACATCCGATGATATAAATTCTGAGATACCCGTATCATCCGATGATTTAATTGATCAAAACGTTGTTTACAAAAGTGAAACTGTAAAGGTTGAAGTTGAAGATAAAAAGTCCACCCAAAAAGCCGAACCTGTAAAACCGGTTGAACCTGCCGTTTCTGATGTAAAGGAAGAAGATCCTGCTGAATCTGTTGTTGCTAATGATAAAAAGGTTGAAGAAAAGGTTGATGAGAAAACTGAATCTTCGTCTGAACCTGTTGCAAATGCGGATATGGCAAAGGTTGCCGAACCTAAACCAATGGATGTTATTGTTCCACCACCTGCAACTGATGATGAAACAATTGATTTTGTTGAAACAAAGTATATTGAGGAAGAACCAACCGATGCTGAATTTGAACTTGCCGTATTACAGGCACAACAACGTCGTGGCATAAGATCTTCTTCACAACGCATTGAAAAAAAGAAAGTTTTCGTTGGCGAAAAGAAACCTGCATCTGAAAAGGTCGCAAAACCATTTGATAAAAAGCTTAATGTTTCCGAACTTGAACCATCAAGAAATATTGAATTTTTAAGTACCGTTATTTACCATTCAAATACAAAGGCGGATATTTCATCCCGTGATTTAACCGCATTGAAAAATGTTGCATCATTTGCAAAACAAAAAAATGCAATCATTCGTGTTGTTGGTAATGCATCAAGCCGTTCAAAGGATATGAAGGAAATTCAAAACAAAATTGCAAATTTTGATTTATCATTACTTCGTGCGCAAAGGGTTCGTGATGCCCTTATCAAATTCGGTGTTCCAGAAGATATGGTATTCATAAGTGCCGTTTCCGATACGGAAAAGGTTGCCGAAGAAAATATGCCTATCAATGAGGCTGTAAACAGAAGAACCGAAATTTATATAAAGTATTAAGGTATATAAGGTAGTTCTTTTGCAACTACCTTTTTTAACGGAAGTTTAAAAAATGATTGTTGATAATAACAATACTAAACAGGAATTTTTGGTTGATGAAAATTCATCCCTTAATAAATTTCGTTGGCGTTTGTTTAATCAGGATGAACGATTCGTAAATACCCTTTCCCAAAAATATGAAATTCCGGACATCATCGCAAAAATTATTTGTGCGCGAAATGTCCGACTTGATGATGTTGAAAATTATATAAATCCACAAATTCGCAACTTACTTCCCTCTCCATTTATTTTAAAGGATATGGATAAGGCCGTTGACCGTATCGTTTGTGCGATAAAGAAAAATGAAGCAATTGGAATTTTTGGTGATTACGATGTTGACGGTGCAACCGCCACGGCAATACTGTACCGTTTCCTTTATGATATCGGAATGAAAAAAATCTTTACCCATATTCCGGATCGTCAAAATGAAGGCTATGGTTTAAATTCTTTGGGATTAAAGGAATTACAGGGAAAGGGTGCAAGCTTGATTGTATCCGTTGATTGTGGAATTACCGGATTTGATGCCGTTGATATGGCAAACCAAATGGATTTGGATATTGTTGTTGCCGACCATCATGAGGCGGAAACCGGCGTCCCAAATGCCGTTGCCGTTGTTGACCCAAAACGTGTTGATGATGATTCAAACCTTAACTACCTTGCGGCATGTGGTGTTGTATTCTTGCTAACGGTTGCCCTTAACAAAACCCTTCGCGAACAGGGATATTACAGGGAAAAGGGGATTGAAGAACCGGATTTATTTTCATACCTTGACCTTGTGGCACTTGGTACGGTATGTGATGTTGTGCCTCTTGTCGGGGCAAATCGCGCCTTTGTTGCCGTTGGTGTGAAGGTTATGGCAAAACGCCAAAATGTTGGGTTAAAGGCTTTGTGTGATATTTCCGGTGTAAAGTCCAGTCCGTCTGTTTATCACCTTGGCTATGTCCTTGGTCCAAGGATAAATGCCGGTGGTCGTGTCGGAAATTCATCGGTAAGTGCGGACCTTCTTACTACACGAAATCCTATTACTGCGGACAATCTTGCAACAAAGCTTAACAATTTCAACATTGAACGAAAGGATATTGAGGCTGCCGTTTTGGCCGAAGCTTTTGAAAAGGTTTCAAGCGAAATAAAGCCCGATGATAATTTTGTGTTTATAAGCGGTCATAATTGGCATACCGGTGTTATCGGTATTATTGCCGGAAGAATAAAGGAAAGATATAATCTTCCAACTCTTGTTGCAACCATTGATGAAAACGGAATTGCAAACGGAAGTGGACGAAGCATTCCGGAAATTGATTTGGGTACGGCAATTATTAAGGCAAAGGAGCTTGGCATTTTAAGTGAAGGTGGCGGTCATTCTATGGCTGCGGGATTTACTTTGTCAAAGGACAAGATTCCGGAATTTAAAAAATTCCTTCACGATTATATTGAAAAGTCCACAAAATCACAAAAAATTATTCCTGTACTTAACATTGATTCGGTTATTGATATAACGGGAATAAATAATGACCTTATAAAAAAATTATCCGTTCTTGAACCATTTGGTACCGCCAACGAAGAACCACGATTTGCAATATTGAATGCAAAATTGACGGGCAGTGATGCCCTTTCCGGTGGTCATATCAGATGTTATTTTTCATCCGACAATGGTAAAAGCATTTCCGCCATTTGTTATAAGGCTATTGATACCGAAATGGGCGAAGCTCTTCTTTCCGGTGTTGGAAATCGTTTCCATTTGGCGGGAAAAATTCGTGCCAATGAATGGAATGGAAAACGTTATATACAATTTATAATTGATGATGTCGCAAAGGAATAGTAATGAAACTTTTATTTATACTTTTTTGTTGTTTATTTTCAATAAGCTCTTTCGCTCAAAATGCCCCTGTAATTCAGGAGTTAAAGGATGCACCAGAGGAAGTTGAAATCTATGATGATAAGGCATTTAAGGATTGGTTAAGGGATTTCAAAAAAAAGGCAAACAAAAAGTATAAAATAAGTCAAAAAACTTTGGATGAGGCTTTTAAGGGAGTAAAATATAACTATAATGTTATAAAGGCGGACCGAAAACAGCCGGAATTTATGAAAACATTTTGGCGTTATTACGATACGGCACTTAAACCTGAACGTATTGCAAACGGTAAAATAATGCTTAAAAAATACCGTACCCTCCTTAAAAATGTATCGGAACAATATGGTGTACCAAAGGAAATTTTGGTGGCTTTTTGGGGATTAGAAACATATTATGGCGCAATTATGGGAAATTATAATGTGATTGAGGCCCTTACTACATTATCCTATGATGAACGTCGTTCCGAATTTTTTACATCCGAACTTATAAAGGCACTTAAAATATTGGATGCCGGATATATGACTGTTCCACAAATGAAGGGGTCATGGGCCGGTGCATTTGGTAATTTCCAATTCCTTCCATCCACATTTGAACGATATGCAGTTGATGGAAACGGCGATGGCAAAAAAAATATTACCGGTGATATTGTTGATGCAATGCATTCCGCCGCAAACTATCTTTCAAAAATGGGATGGGATAACAAAATCGGTTGGGGCGCACCAGTCAAAATTGAAAAATCAAATAAAAAGGCTTGGTCCTATGTTAACTCCAATGATTGGGAATCTGAAAGTGTATTTCGTTCATTGGGTGTAAAAACACTTGATGGAAAGTTGGTTAAAAACAGTGATAATATGGCAAGCCTTGTTGCACCACAGGGTGTGGAAGGTCCAACGTTCATTGTTTACAACAATTTTAAATACATAATGAATTGGAATGCATCAACAAATTATGCCCTATCCGTTGGAATGTTGTCCGATGCAATTGTTTCGGATTCTATCCCATTATTTGAACGTCCGGAAAATTGGGACAAGGCACCATTGATGACAACCAATCAGGTTAAAAAGATTCAGGAAAAATTGGCATCCCTTGAACTTTACGATGCAAAGATTACCGGTCTTTATGGTAAAAAAACTATGCAGGCAATAAAAAAGTATCAAAAAATGCTTCTTGATGGAGATGAGAAAGTTTCACCAACTGGAAAAGAAATAACAACATATAAATCTGGAAATCCGGTAATTCCTGATGGTTATCCTTCATTTGATTTATACGAACAAATGTTTGGAAAATAAACCCTAGTTTTTTTATAAAAATTTTGGTAAAATAAGCTCCATAAAATAAAGGAAAATTATTTATGGCAAATGTTTTTAATATATCACCACGTTATCCGTTCCTTGAAGTCCTTGCATCCTATGTGATTGAGACCGCAAAACGGGACAATTTGAATATTGCAAATGATTTAATCCTTTTGCCAACAAGGCGAAGTTGCCGTCATTTAAAGGAAGTCTTTTTGAATTTAAGTGGTAATATGGCAACACTTCTTCCAACAATACTTCCACTTGGTGATATTGATGAAAACGGACTTGCCTTTCTTGATTATGAAAATGAAAAGTTGGATGATGGACTTCCCCCATCAATTTCCGCGATTGAAAGAAATTTGATTTTATCATACATCATAAAAAAACATACCCCAAGTATGCCAAATATAAGTGAGGAACAGGCATATTCTTTGGCCGTTGATTTGGCCCACCTTATGGATACGGTGGAAATGGAAGAATTAAGCTTTACAAATCTTAAAGACATCGTGCCAGAGGAATATTCCGAACATTGGCAGGAAACACTTAATTTTTTAAAGGTCATAACTGAGGAATACCCAAAACTTCTTAAATCAATAAACCTTTTAAATCCAATAGACCGCAAAATAAAACTTATAAAAAAACAGGTTGAATTTTGGAAAAAATATCCTCCTCGTGGTCGTGTTTTTGCGGGTGGTTCAACCGGTTCCCTTGTCCCAATTGCATATATGTTAAGGTTTATTGCGAATATGGATAACGGATATTTAATTTTACCGGGATTGGATAAAAATATTTCGGATGCGGATTTTAAATTACTTACATCTGACTATCCAACGACAAATCAAAATCATCCACAATATGGTTTATTAAAACTTATAAAAAGTTTGGGCCTTAAAATATCCGATGTACCGGAACTTCCAATGTTCAAAAAATACGATGTTGCCGACAGCGCCCGTGAACTTCTTTCAAGTCATATAATGCTTTCATCCGATATGAACGACAGTTGGCAAAATTTACCGGAATTGGATGAAAATATTTTGGATGATGTTTCCGAACTTACCCTAAAAGATGAAGCCGAGGAAGTTTTTGCCATCGCCAGTTTGTTAAGAAAGACTGTTGACGAAAATAAACGTGCTTTGCTTATTACACCAGACAGAAAGATTGCAAAATCAGTCGCAAGTGAGCTTAAACGTTGGAACATTATTGTTGACGATTCCGCGGGAACTCCGGCAAGTGATACCACAACCGGAAATTACATAATCCTTATCTTAAAAATGATTTATGATAATTTTTCGCCATATTCACTTCTTGCCGTTTTGAAACATAAATATACTCACCTTGGCTTTGATTCGGATACATTAAAGCGTGCAGTGTTTGAATTGGAAAATAATGTCCTTCGTGGAAAAAATGGTATTGATACCCTTGAAAAAATGTTGAATATTTCAACCGATTCGCCACTTGCAAACGACTTGCTTTTAAAAGTTCAATCGTTGACGAATGAATATAGCTATTTGATGGGTGATACACAAAAATATTCAATGTACGACCTTTTTGTTCGTCATCTTAAATTGGTGGAAAACTTTGTTTTATCCGATGATGTAAATATAAATGAAATCCTTTGGAATTCCGATTTACACAGCTCCCTTTCAACTGAGTTAAAAAATCTTCTTTCATCTCTTAAAGATATAAGTGAGCAAGATACCGAAATTGATAAGATGACCGCACCGGCATATTTTATTTTTATTTCAAATTATTTGTTATCGTTAAGCCTTCGCCCAACAAAATCCGCCCATCCAAATATTGCGATTATGAACTCTATTGAAGCAAGGTTGATGAGTGCCGATTTGTATATTATGGCTGGGTTGAACGAGGATACTTTCCCATCCATTACATCCGATGATCCATGGATGAGCCGTCCGATGAAGGCAAAATTTAAACTTCCACTTCCCGAACGAAAAATTGGTTTGTCATCCCACGATTTTGTTGAATTTTTCTGTAAAAAGAATGTGGTTATGACCCATGCGGTAAAGGTTAATGGTTTAAATACAATTACTTCCCGCTGGCTTACAAAACTTGATGCCATCGCAACATTACGTGGAATAAAGCGAAAAAATACATTGGGAAATATGGTGAAATCTTGGTTGGCAAGTTTTGAAAATGAAACAATTGGCGTTCGTTGCGAACGTCCACGACCTTGTCCACCGGTTTATGCCCGTCCTAAAAAGCTTTCGGCAACCTGGATTGAAAAATGGTATCGTGATCCATATATAATTTTCGCCAATAAAATTTTACGCCTTAAAAAATTGGATGATATAAATCCAGAGGTTGGACCGGCAGAATTTGGAACAATCATTCATAACAGTTTGGAAGAATTTAAAAAGCGTAATATGTCAACATTTGCCGAACTTGTTGGTTTAATGTTTAATAATGCCGTTCAATATCAGGATATTCCGCAAATTGATTTTTGGTATTCAAAGTTCCGTGAGGTTGCAAAATGGTTTGTTGATTATGAGGCAAGTATAAAACAATCCATTTCCATTTCGTATCAGGAGGAGGAGGGCGCCCTTTCACTTACCGATGACTTTACAATTACGGCAAAGGCTGACCGTATTGATATTACAAAGGATAACAGGGCATATATTTATGATTATAAAACCGGAACCCCACCATCAATTACTGAGGTTGAAAACGGCTATGCTCCACAGTTGCCAATAGAAGCGCTTATTTTGAAAAACAACGGATTCGCAAACATTAAAACTAATGCAAAGGTTGTCGGTGTCCGGTATATAAAACTTACCGGTTCCGATAATGGAAAAATTACAGAGGTTTGTGATAGTATTGATGAAGTTGTTGACAAGGCAATGGATAACCTTTTAAAAACAATCAATGCCTTTTCATTGGAGGCAACACCATACCTTTCCCGTCCAAATCCTAATAAGGTCGGACATGCAATTGAAAATTATTCCGAATACGAACACCTTGCTCGTGTAAGCGAATGGAATGAGTAGGGGGAAAATTTTCTTTTATTTCTTTTTCCGTTTTGGTTTCAAAATAATTGTTGCAAGTGGTGGAAGTGTCAAAACAATTGATTGTTTTTCATTATGCCAAGCAATAGGTTCAGTCTTAATATCTTCCTTATTTGCAACACCGCTTCCCATATATTCAAAATCATCGGAATTAAATATTTCCTCAAATTCACAATCTTCTGGAACTCCAATTCTGTAATCTTCACGAACGATAGGAGTCATATTTGAAAGAACGACCAAATAATTTTCCCTGTTTTTTGCAAATCGCAAAAATGAAAATACACTGTTTTCTGAATCATTATAATCAATCCACCTGAAACAATCAGGGCTTGAATTATTTTCATAAAGTGCAGGTTCTCTCCTGTAAAGTTCGTTTAAAAACTTAACTTCCTTTTGTATTGCCTTGTTATATGGATCATTTGTAAGGTGCCAATCAAGGCTTTGGTTTTCATTCCATTCGTTATATTGTGCGAATTCATCCCCCATAAACAAAAGCTTTCTTCCTGGGAATGTCCACATATAACCATAAAATGCACGAAGATTTGCAAACTTTTGCCATTTATCCCCCGGCATCTTGTTTATAAGTGAGGCCTTACAATGAACCACTTCATCATGCGAAATTGAAAGTACAAAGTTTTCCGTAAATGCATACATTATACAGTGGGTCATTTGATGATGGATATACTTTCTGTATATTGGATCATGGCTCATATAATCAAGGACATCATGCATCCATCCCATATTCCATTTATATCCAAACCCAAGTCCGCCAATATCAACCGGCTTTGACACATTTCCCCATCCGGTGGATTCTTCGGCGAATGTTGCGGAATATGGAAATTTTTTATATGTAATTGTATTTACCTTTTGAAGGAAAGCTATTGCCTCCAAATTTTCGCGTCCACCATAAATATTTGGAACCCATTGGCCAGCCTGTCTGCTGTAATCAAGGTAAAGCATAGATGCCACCGCATCAAACCTTAATCCATCAACCTTGTATTCATCAAGCCAGAAAGTCGCCGAAGCAATAAGGAAGTTTACAACCTCATTCCTTCCGTAATCATAAATCTTTGTTCCCCAATCCTTATGTTCGCCCTTTCTGTCATCGGCATATTCATACAACGGACGCCCATCAAAATTTGCAAGTCCGTGAGAGTCCTTTGGAAAATGGGCTGCTACCCAATCAAGGATTACACCGATTCCGGCATTATGGCATTGTTCAACAAAGTATTTAAAATCATTCGGATTTCCATATCTTGATGTCGGAGCAAACATTCCGGTTGTCTGATACCCCCATGAACCATCAAATGGAAACTCCATTATCGGCAAAAGTTCAATATGCGTAAATCCCATATATTTCACATAGGGGATAAGGTCGTGTGCAAGTTCACGGTAATTAAGCATCTGGTTTCCATCTTTCCGTTTCCATGACCCAGGGTGAACTTCGTATATTGATATAGGTGCATCATTTCCATTTATTGCCTTTTTCTTTTGTTCCCAATGTTCGTTCTTGCTCCACTTATACGAATTTTTATTCCATACTATTGAAGCTGTCCTTGGTCTTAATTCCTGATAAAAACCGTATGGGTCGGATTTAAGTGGAAGAAGCCTTCCTTCACGGGAAATTATTTCAAATTTGTAAAGTGTTCCTTCCGGAAGGTGTGGAATAAAAATGTCCCAAATGCCACTTACCGGATGACGACGCATAACATTCACACGTCCATCCCAATTATTAAAATCACCAACAACACTCACCCTGTATGCGTCCGGCGCCCACACTGCAAACGATACTCCATCAATACCACAATGGTTAATCATTTGTGCGCCCATTTTTTTGAAAAGTTCAAGGTGATTTCCTTCACGAAGAAGGTAATTATCAAATTCACCAATCACCGGTGGAAAGCTGTATACATCTTCGGTCAAAATTTCACGTCCGGTTTCCTTTTCGGTGATAAGGAGTTTATATTCGGAATTATCTTCACCAACAAAAACTTCAAACAATCCGGCATCGTCAATTTCATCCATTGGAAGTTCAACGGTCAACCCCTTTGCGATAACAGAAATTCTTTGTGCGGATGGATTAAAAACTCTTATCACAGCAGTTTTCTTTTTATTATCAATCTTATGAAATCCCAAAAGGGCAAAGGGATTATCCGCCCTGCCATTTACGATATTTTGAATATCTTCATTTGAAAGAAACTTACCGTCCATAACTCCTCCTTAAAAAACTTAATTCCCTGCCTGAAAATATATCTGTGTTTAACATTAAAAGCAATGAGAATTTTTTTTATTTTCTTCTTGATATAATAAAAAAAGCATAGTAAAAGTTTAGGTGGAGACGGAGTGAAAGGGACAAAAGGAATGCAAAAAAGGATATTTTTATTTTTGATGTTTACATTGGGCATCTCTAATAATGCATTGTCCCTTAATTTAAGGAAACCCGAGGTTTCTTTTTTTGAAACCTCGGATGTTTCTCCGAATGTTGCAACAATTTCTGATATTATTCGTGAAAGACCAAATGAAGCATTTCTTCCAGATGAAGGCGAGGCCATAAAATATGATATTACCCTTGCCGATGGTGAAAATGAAAAAGCTTCAAACCTTGATGACGAATATTTTAATAATGAGAATGTTGAATCTGTTGTTGCATCAATTCCGGAAATAAAAAAGGTTGCTGGTACAAAAGAGGTGGTAAAGGCTCATGAAAAAAAATCACGTACCCTTGCAAATATTTCAAGACCTAAAACTTCATCAATTAAAAAGACAGTAAAGGATAAATTTTCAAATGTTGTTGTTGGTGAAGGTGAGGAAGTCTTGGTTTCAAGTACTGCACTTATACCGGGTGAAAATAAAACACCAAAGGTTCCATCTGTATCTCAAACTAAACCAATTCCTGAAAAAAATGTGGCGGTTGCACCTGTTGCTCCAATTCCGCCAGTTGTTGAAACAAATACTGCATCATCTGATGAAAATCCATTTGGCGTTATTGTTTCAAAAACAAAAAAGAAGGCAAAAAAATATGATGTTTCCCTTGGCAATGCAAACCCATTCGTTCGTGCATTTTCCGCATTAAAACCGGAAAGGACGACCGCAAAACCAATTGTAAATAATGAAAGAAAAAGGGAAAAAACAATTTCTTATGTTTCATCCGATTCCCTAAAACGTGACTTGCAAAACACCTATCTTTCCGACAATCAATATTTATCCCCAGTTGAAAGTATTGATGAGGAGGAATTGGAAGAAGATGTTGATGAAACATTTGAAGATGAAGCGGAGGAGGATGCAGAGGAATTTGCCGACGACGAAAACTTCCAATCTCAAAAAAATGTTAAACAGGCTCTTGAAGGAAAGGGTGATGTTGATATAAACGAAATAAAGGAAAAAATCCAAAAAAACAAAAAATCAAAGGCAGCACCAAGTGGTCCATTAAAGGCTGGTGTTCGTGAAGTTTTACAAATGAAAATTGATTTCCAAGATGGAAGCAGTGCCGTTTCAAGTGAAAGTGTTAATTTGATTCGTTCATTTGCTCAAATCGTGTCCGACCAACCAACAAATTCAATTGAAATAACAATCCCTGAATCCGTAATGAAAAGCATTCCAAAAAAGAAATTGACTGCTCGTCGTCTTTCTATTGTAAGTAATATTTTAAGGGAAGCCGGAATTTCCGATAAACAAATAAAACCAGTTTTAAGCAATCGTGATGAAGATTCGTTTGCTTTCCGTGTTGTGACAAATGATGATTATACAAAGCTTCGTGTAAGCAAGGGTACAGATATTTTTGGTGAAGAAGAAAACGTAAAAGAATACGATATTATGAAATGGTAATTCAAAAATTTTTTAAATCTCTGGTTGATTTTGTTTTTCCTCCACAATGTTATGTTTGTAAGAAAATTTTAAAAGACGAAGATGGTCTTTGTTTTGAATGTCTTTCAAAAATAAATTTTATTTCCAAACCTATGTGTGAATGTTGTGGCTATCCATTTGAATTTAAAATCTCGTCATCAAAATATGATTTACTTTGTCCGCGATGTTTAATGCATACACATAAATTTGATAAATGTGTTTCCGTTGTCCGTTATGATGAAACATCAAAGAAAATAATCCTTCCATTTAAACACGGCGATAAAACACAACTTGCAAAATTTATGGCAAAGCTTATGTGTGTTTCCGGTAAAAAACTTATTACCGATTCCGATGTTATAATTCCTGTGCCAATCCATTTCACCCGTATGTTAAAAAGAAAGTACAATCAGGCGAGCCTTCTTTGTAATTTCATTGCACGTCAGTATAATAAAAAGGTTTTGTATTCAACTCTTTTAAGGAATATTGCAACTAAATATCAGGGGCATATGTCTTTATTCCAAAGAAAACATAATGTTTCCGGTGCCTTTATCGTTCGCCATCCAGAACAAATTAAGGGGAAATCAGTATTGCTTATAGATGATGTGTTTACAACAGGTTCTACTGTTGATGAGTGTGCAAAGGTATTAAGAAAAAATGGTGCAAAAAAGATTTTTGTTTTAACCTTTGCTCGTGTTGTAAAATAAGATGAATTGTATTGATTCTTAAAGTAAAGTTTTGTATCATACAAAAGCTATTTTAAAAGGGGATGAGAAAATGAGTTTTATTTTTGGCGTTATTGCATTTGTTATTTTACTTCCAATAATTGTTTTTGTTCATGAATTTGGACATTTCCTTTTTGCCCGCCTTAATGGTGTTCGTGTTGAATCTTTTTCCATTGGTTTTGGAAAATCGTTTTATTCCTGGACCGATAAACACGGTACAGTATGGAAGCTTTGCATCATTCCACTTGGCGGATATGTAAAAATGCTCGGTCAATCGGATACACCTGAAACCGCGGAGGAAAAAAAGAATGCCGAAAGCAAACTAAGCGCCACCGAAAAAAAACAAAGTTTTGAATTTAAAAAGCGTTATCAAAAGGCATCCATTGTTGTTGCCGGTCCTCTTTTTAACTTCATTTTTGGTTTCATCGTGTTCTTTATGCTTTTTATTTTTAGGGGTGTTCCATTGACTCCATCTGTTGTAATGGATGTACAAAAGGACTCCGGTGCCTATGTTGCCGGAATAAAGTCTGGGGACACAATATTATCCATAAACGATGTTGAAATAAAACGTCCACAACAAATTGCAAAAATCGTTCAAGCCTTTGATGGAAAGGTTTTTGATATAAAGCTAAAACGTGATGACAAAACATTAACGGTTCACGCAACTCCAACCCGTCAGGGCGAAAAATACATCCTTGGTGTAAGTTATTCATCTGAATTTAACAGTTATGAACCTGTTGGTGTGTTAAGGGCAATCTATCTTTCCTATGAAACAATAAGTGGTATCGTTTGCGAAACCATAAAATCATTGTGGGAAATTATTGCCGGCACCCGTTCATCAAATGAACTTGGCGGAATGATTTCCATTGCAAAGGTTGGCGGAAATGCTTTGTCATCCGGTTTTTATTCGTTTATGTACCTTATTGCCCTAATATCGGTAAGTTTGGGTTTATTTAATATTTTCCCAATTCCTGTTCTTGATGGTGGTTATTTGTTTATATATTTGATTGAGGCAATAATAAGACGGGACATTCCAGAAAAGGTAAAGGAAAAAATGTTTTTCGTTGGATTTATGTTTATTATTTTCTTACTTCTTCTTTCCAATGTA
This sequence comes from Alphaproteobacteria bacterium, assembly GCA_016297965.1. Lineage (GTDB taxonomy): Bacteria > Pseudomonadota > Alphaproteobacteria > Rs-D84 > CACZYB01 > CACZYB01. Next base: position 26,082 of record JAEDDP010000005.1, read on the forward strand.
AATGATATTATAAGGATTATAAAATAATGAAAAAGTTTTTGTTTGTTTTGCTATGTGTTGGACTTTATGACAGAAGTTTGCTTGCTTCTACTATAAGGGGTATAGAGGTTCAAGGGTTGGAACGGATTCGTCCCGATATGGTGAAAAATATCATCAACATAAGGGATGATGAAGATCTTGACGATAAAAAGCTTAACGAAACCGTTTTAAAACTTTACAGTACTGGTTATTTTAAGGATGTAAAGATTAAAAACAGCAATGGCATATTACAGATTCGCGTAAGTGAAAATCCAATCATAAATCAGGTTTCATTTGAAGGTAATTCCGAAGTTAAATTGGAAGATTTAAAAAAGGATGTAAAAACTCGTTCCCGTGGAATTTTTAATACCGCCCAAATAAAACAGGATGTTGAAACAATAAAAACTTTGTATAAACGTTTGGGTTTGTTTAAGGCAGTGGTTGACGCCAAAACGATTAAACGAAAGGACAATCAATACGATGTCGTTTTTGAAATTACCGAAGGTAAAAAGGCATATATAAAGGATATAACCTTTAACGGAAATGAAAACTTTTCATCGGACGATTTAAAAGAAGTCATTATGAGTAAGGAATATGCATGGTGGAAATTCCTTGAAATGTTTGATACCTATGATGAAGACAGGATTTTATACGATACCGAACTTTTACGAAACCATTATACATCAAACGGATTCCTTGATTTTAAGGTTATATCTTACAATGCAAAAATGGACCTTAATCAAAGTAATTTTTATGTTGTTTTCAATATATCCGAAGGCAAAAGGTATAAGGTTGGCAATATTGAAATAAAAACGGAAATTCCGGATCTTGATACCGATTCGTTTAAGGATTTAATTTTGCTTAAATCTGGTAATTTTTATAATGAAACCCTTGCACAAAATACAATTTCCACTATGTCAACAAAACTTGGGGAAAAGGGTTTTGCCTTTATAAATATTGATGTTGAAAAAAACACACATCCAGAAACTGGTGTTGTTGATTTGATTTTCAACATAAAAAATTCGCGAAAGGCATTTATAAATAAGATTGAGGTTAAAAATAATTCCCGTACTTATGAAAAGGTGATACGACGTCAACTTGATTTTGATGAACAAGATATTTTCAATTCGGCAAAGTTTTCCACATCAAAACAAAAATTGATGGGAACCGGATTTTTTGAAAATGTAAACATTACTGCAACACCGGTTAATGGAACTCCGGATAAGGTTAATGTAAATGTTGATGTTGCCGAAAAATCAACTGGTGAACTTTCCCTTGGTGCTGGTTGGTCTTCGCTTAATAAAGGATTCCTTGAATTTGGAATAAAGGAAACGAACTTTATGGGAAAGGGACAAACCGTTGGATTTACATCCACATTTTCGGGTACCCAAAATAATTTCAGTCTCTCTTTCGTTGAACCATATCTTTTTGACCGCGACTTAATGGGTGGTGTTGATGCGTACTATAACCAATACAAGTATTCATCAACTTACGGTTATGATATTGACAGTATTGGTTTGTCATTCAAACTTGGATGGAACTATAACGACAACATTTCTCATTCGTTCCGTATATCCGGTAAAAATGAAAAGATGACCAATATTTCAAGCAGTCTTTCCGATGAACTTTTGGAAGGTGTTGGTGACTTTAATGTGTTTAAGGCGGGTCAAACCTTGTCATATAAGGACCAGGTTGTTGATTATGTTAATGACACTCGCCAAGGTTATGTTGTTTCCCTTTCAAGTGATTATGCTGGATTCGGTGGTGATAAATACTTTGTTAAAAATGTCTTTACCGCAAGACAGTCTATATCATTCTGGGACAATGCATGGCAATTTGGTATTTTATTTAATGCCGGAAAGATTCATTCTTTGAATAACACAGTTCTTTCACGAAGCGACAGATTCCTTCTTGGTGCGGATAATCTTCGTGGTTTTGAATATGGTGGTATCGGTGCAAGAAGTGCAACAAACACATCCTATGCATACGGTGGTAATTGGGAAGTAAATGGAACATTCCAACTTAATTTCCCTATTGGTATACCAAAAAAGTATAAGGTTTCCGGATACATCTTCTATGATTGGGGAAAACTTGGTAAACCTGTACTTACCGAAGACACCGATGTTTTATACAGTGGTAAGATAAGGACTTCGGCTGGTTATGGTATTTCATGGAATTCACCTATTGGTGCGATAAACCTTTCATGGGCATATCCTATTACTTATGAAGATTATGATGAACGTCAACGATTCAGATTTTCTATTGGCACAGGATTTTAATACCTATTGATTATTGAAAATAAAAAGTTATAATTGATTCGTAAAATAATAAGGAGAATAAAAATGAAAAAAATATTATTTGCTTTAATTTTATCTGTTGGATTTTTTGCAACATCTGCACGTGCCGAAGATGGACTTCGTGTTGGCGTAATGGATGTTATGAAAATAAATTCTGATGCTGCTGTTATGAAATCATTAAACAAACAAAAAGATTCTGCCCTTGCCGATATTCAAAAGGTTGTTAATGCAAAGCGTAAGGATTTTGAAAAACGTGAAGATGAATTAAAAACAAAACAATCCCTTATGGATAAGGAGGCATTCTTAAAGGAACTTCAATCTTTCCAAAAGGATGTAATGGATTACGATAAACAAACAGAACAAAAAGTTGCTGGTATTGAAAAGGCTTATATTGAAGCACTTAAAACTATACAAAAAGATTATCTTGATAGAATAGTAAGAAAGATTGGTGCCGAAAAGAAATACAGTCTTGTTTTAAACAGCCAAACAACAATCGTTCTTGATAAAAACTTGGATATCACAGACAGTGTTATTGATGCCCTAAACGAAGAAGTAAAAGAAATTAAACTTAACGTAAAATAGTTTAACACTATTATTTACTTGTTTCCCCTTTAATTTTTTGATATAATAAAGAAAAAATAAAGGGGATTTTTTATGAAAAAATTTGTCTTGTTATTGGTATTATTGTTTTCAAATTTTACCTTAATTTCCTGTTCTTCCGTTGATACAAAGGAACAAAATGCTTCATCACTTCAACCTGTGATTGAGGCTTCCTCTGATTATGAAATTGATGACGAAGAATTTGATGATTCCGAAGATGGCGAAATTGATACCATGAAAAAAAAGATGGAAGTGAACGACTATCTTAAACAAAGACGTATGGGCGATGTTCCAACATACCAACAAATTGAACGACAAATTAAAAAGGTTGAAATAAAAAAGACCGTAATCAAACCTGTTTTGAATTACGATAAGGAACCACATAATTTTACAGCCGATGAAGTATCTGGTTTCCTTGACGATATTGAAGATACCGACGCAATAGAGGAGGGTAAGGATTACAAAAGTAAAAACATAAAACACCTTATGGATAATTACAAAAATATTTTGAAAACATCATCTGTTTGTTGTGTTTCCGGTATTTCCGAAAAGTTAAGGACAAATGGTATCCGTGGAGAACGTCTTCTTTCCATTTTGCGAAACGATGCCAACGATTATTTTGTTCAGGACACCTGCCTTATCATTTCAAATGATGATATAGATGCTGTGTTTAAAAGCAAGGGGTTGGCAAATATTGTAAAATCCACCCGTTCCGATTGCATTTGCAACAACAGTGCATTTTTACGAAAAAATATAAACAATTTCTATAAAATCTATAACGAAGATCCCGATTTTTATAAGGAAGTCCTTATATACAGGTATCGTGATAAGCAGGGCCGTATCACCGAACACGATGTAAACGAGTCCGTGCTTAATATCGCCCTTACATTAGAAGATTGTCCGAATTAAGATAGAAACTTGACAAAAATCCCGTTTAGATTATAATAATCTCATACAATTACGGCAAAGAAAGGTTTTATGATGAGGATTATTGATAAATTACCACGTACCCCAAAGCTTAATGAAAAGCTTGTTCGTATGATTACCGGACTTTTGTTTTTGCGTGATGCAAGACTTGGTAATTCAGGAAACTATGGCAAAATTGAACCTGAAACTGTTTTGCAAATTATGGGAAACATTGCCTTTCTTGACGATATGTTTAATGGTAATAAGTTGAATGTTGAGGTATCAAGCGTTCCCCGCCTTGTAATTTCCGGCGGAATCAATCCTGCATACAGGGATGACACTAAGGAAACCGCCCTTGTAAAACAACTTTATACATTGGGTGGCAAACGCGATTGGAACGATGTCTTAACAAAGCCAGAGGCAAAAATAATCAATGATCGCCTAAACCAAAATAAGTATAATCCATTCGTTGCAAATACTTATCTTGAAACGACTTCAACGAATTTACGGGAAAATATCACTTTTTCTAAGGAAAGGGGTTTTTACACTGGTACCAAAAACCTATACCTTTTCACGACAAAGGAAAACACTTTGCGTGCAGTTGCCACCGCAAGAAAGTACCTTCCGGATATGAAAAATATTTCATCAATGTCATATACTCCAACCGTTCCAACAATGGGTGTTCGTGTGGATGAGGATAATTGGGCAAATACCCCGATTTCCCAAAGCTATGTTTACGGCGAATTTTTGCGTGTTGTAAAGTATTATGAAACAAATGAAATCTTGCTTACTGAAACCGAAAATTCAAAAATGTTTTCTATTTTACGGGAATTTGAAAAAACAAAATAATTATTTAAGAAGGGGAAAAGCTATGCAAAATTTTTATAATATACTTTCTGGCATCACTATTGCCGAAATCGCAAAATTAACCGATGCAAAATACGATGAAAAGTTTGCGGACGTGAAAATTACAAACCTTGGCTCGCTTGAACGTGCCGACCGCGAAAGCATAATATTTCTTTCCCTTGGCAATGCGGTAAGCTCCGCCCTTGATAAATCCGCCGAATATAAGGAAAAGTTAAAACACATCACCGCCGGTGCCTGTTTTATTGAGGAAAAAAATGTTTCCTTTTTGCCATCTGGTATTGTGCCATTGATTGTTGCCGACCCAAAGCTTGCCTTTATAAAACTTACATATAGGTTTTATGAGGACAAATCCGTTATCAAACACGGCATTTCCGAAATGGCATATATTGACCCATCCGTGAAATTTAAAAACAGGGACAGTGTCCACATCGGTCCATTTGCGGTAATTGAGGAGGGCGTACAAATCGGTGAAAATTGCTACATCGGTTCCGGCGCAAAGATAAAGGCCGGCGTGCAAATGGGCGACAATTGCACCATAAAGGAAAATGCAGTGATAAGCCATACCGTAATGGGTAATAATGTAAATATCGGTGAATGTTCTGTAATTGGCGGAAATGGTTTTGGCTGGCACAGTGGTTCATTCGGCCACATCTGGGTTCCACAACTTGGCCGTGTTGTACTTGAAGACAATGTTGACGTTGGTATCAACAGTGCGATTGACCGCGGAGCAATCGGTGATACAGTTATTGGTGCTGGAACAAAGATTGATAATCTTATCCAAATAGGTCATAATGTAAAAACCGGAAAAAATTGTATATTTGCAGGTATGTGTGGAATTGCGGGTTCAACCACCATTGGAAATTGGGTTTTGGTTGGCGCCGGTGCCGGAATTTCGGGGCACCTTGAAATTGGCGATGGTGTAGAAGTTGGCGCCCGTGGTGGTGTTATCCAAAATCTTCCCGCTGGGTCAAAGGTAAGTGGATACCCTGCAATGCCGGTTTCTGATTTCCTTAAACAGGCGGCCTTACTTCGCCGTATGGTAAAGAAAAGAAAATAGTTTTTTACTTTGGTGTCAAAATTGGGACAAAATCACCGAAAGGATAATTGTCCTAGAAAAAACTTCTTGCCTTTTATTTCCTATGGGAATAAATTAAATGCACTAATATTTTATAAAAGGGGTTTATTATGGAAAATAAAGTAATGTATATTGATGAAATAAAAAGTGTTTTACCTCATCGTTATCCTTTTTTGTTGGTTGACAGGGTTATTGACATTGTTCCTGGAAAATCGGGAACTGGAATTAAAAATGTGACTGTAAACGAAGAATTTTTCAACGGTCATTTTCCAACCACACCAACAATGCCTGGCGTTTTAATGTTAGAGGCAATGTGCCAAACCGCGGTCCTTGTTGGTTCAACAACTGACCCAGATGATAAAAAGGGCCAAATTGTACTCCTTACCGGAATTGATAATGCGAAATTTAAAAATCGTGTAATTCCTGGGGATCAACTTCATATTCGTGTTGAAAAGTTTGCCGAACGTGGTCCATTTGAAAAATGGAAGGCGGAGGTTTGGGTTGACGATAAACTTTGTGTTTCCGCAATCCTAAGCGCGATGAAAACCGGCCGTAAACAAATATAAATTATTTTTCCCCTTGTGTTAAGGTGGAATTTTTATCTTTCTTTTTATGTTAAAAAATACCCCGTGGTTTGTATGACCTCGGGGATATTTTTTCCTCAACTTTGTGCGTAAATTTATATGTATTATAGGCAAGTACAACTACTCCAATTTTTTGCATTACATACCATTCCATTTGTATAATAGAGTTTATAACTATATATATGATTGCATCCAGGCCTTGTAGTATAATCTCCATCAGAAGTAAGTTTAGTACCTATATCTACATAAATAGTAGTTTTATAAGAACCACAATAGCACCCATTACTATTATTATAACAATTACCTGAACTATTACACCAAACAGCCCTACAATATTTTTCCACCTTACACTTTGGGCAATCGCCGTTGTATTTGCTTTCGGTTGAATTTGATGGGTTGGCGGTGGCGGAAGTATTACCGCTTGCATTACAATATGTTGTTTTGGTTCGGGTTGCCGTCACACCGCAACTTCCCGACGACCATCCAGAATAAGTTGGTTGGGAGCAACTGGAACAACTACCTGCTCCTCCCGTTGAATAAGTTCCTGCACCACAAGTTTGGCATTCGGATGAACCAGCCTTGCTGTATTTACCGGCAGGACAAGCCTTACATTCGCTGGCTCCACCGTTTGAGTAAGTGCCGGCAGGGCAAGGGGTGCATTGGGTTTGGGTACCGTTGGAATATGTACCGGCTGGGCATGGGCTACACTGACCCGCACCACCCGTAGAATAAGTTCCCGGTTTACACTTCGTGCAACTGTCCGCTCCACCGTTTGAGTAAGTGCCGGCGGGGCAAGGGGTGCATTGGGTTTGGGTACCGTCGGAATAGGTACCTGCCGGACAGGACTGACACATATAGATATAGACTTGACCCTGAGATGTCGTCGGCAATGTGCCCGCCACAACAAAACTTCCAATTTTAATTATGTTTTTCAGCTTCATTTTTTTCTCCTTTTTTTCTTGTTTTACTTTTTCTTTTTTATGCAAGTTTGGTGTCGTGGCGTTCTATTCACATAAAAATTTTTTTTTGCCGTTATATTTACTGGCGGTGCCAGAGATCCTGAAACAAGTTCAGGATGACACCGGCAGGTCCGGATGGCGGACGGCAAGAGCCTATGACACTTTTTTTCTCACAACTTTCGCCCACATCTTTTTTTGGGAGGGTGAAGCAAACCATGAAGAACTTCACCCACAAACTTTTTATCCCCGTTCATTGCTGTTTAATGCACGTCTTTCTATTTTGTATTTCTTGTATCCACGCGAACAACTTGTACCGGCACTTATATAACAATTATATCCAACGGGACATTTAATCACGCATTTTCGGAGGTTGCTGTCGTACCTCATAAATGAAGAATTATGGCAAGTACAAGAATTGATTGATGTATTGTAAATACCTTCAAACACTGTTCCACAGGTTGCCCTGTCTGAGATGCAAACCTTTGATAAACTGTTTCTAAGTGAGGCAAGTGATACCGCATTCGCCGGTGAAACCACGGATGTTGACACCACCAACACCATTCCGAAACTTAGTAATTTATTTTTCATTTTTCCTCTCTCCTTTTGTTTTTTGTTTTTGTGGATGGCGGACCAATTTTTTTTGGTTGCGACCACAAAAATTTTTACTCCATACTTGGAGCGGGGGAGAAGCTACCACACAAAACTCCCCCATATACTTTTTTTGGGAAATAAAAATGAAAAATTCATTCCATCAACTTTCCCCAAACCAAAAACACCAACCCTCCGTTTGCATAAAACAAACGTGGTGTGCTTTTTCCTAAACGTATCCTTGGGATTCATTTGGTCGGGAGAGTTCAGAAATCAAATACCGTGAAATGACCCCATAGTCTTCAAAATACAAAAAAGAATGTATTCCTGTTTTATAACTATGGCTCCCCAACCGCAAAGTTGAGGTGTGTCATTTTACAAATGACAATTCGGTACATTCTATTTCAAACGTACCGCACGATATAAGAGCTTCTGACGGCTCCGCATCCTTACCCTAAGGACACTAGTGATAGAAAGTTCCATCACATACCGAAGAGTATAATATATTATTTTGAAAAAAGAAAGATTTTTTTAAAGAACCTTTACCAAATACACTGCCATAAACAAAAGAATAAAGGCAACAACGGTAAGAAATTCCAAATGCTTTTCAATAAAAACATTCGCCCGTTCTCCATATTTATGAAGAAGAAATGCAATAAAGTAATATCTTATTGCACGTGAAACAAATGAGGCAATTATAAATATGGAAAGGTTCATCCTTACCACACCGCTTGCTATACATATAACCTTATATGGGAACGGTGTAAGTCCGCCGGCAAACACAATCCAATATCCCCACTTTGTATAAAGTCCGGCAAATTCATTAAATGTTTCCATATAGCCAAGCATTTCAAGTATAGTTTTTCCAACCGTATCAAAAAGAAATGCACCAATATAATATCCGGTCAATCCGCCGGCAATGCTTGATAAAAGAGCAACAGAAGAAATATAAAAAGACTTATTTGGTCGTGCAAGTATCATTGGTATCATAATTATTTCCGTTGGAAATGGGAAAAAAATACTCCCAAAAAACGAAATAAACAACAAAGCACTCATTGCATACTTTGTTTGACTTAATTTTAAAACATAATCGTATGTTTTTCGTAAAATCTTCATTTTTCAACCTCTTATCTTTTGAAAAAAGTCTATTATAAAATAAGGATAAGTCAATCCAAAAAGATAAAAAACTCTTGCATATAAAAATACTATCTTGTATCTTTACTATATAAGAACAGGAGGTTAAGTTGAGAAAAATTTTCGCTCTATTTTTACTTATCATCGTTTCAGGTTGTGGGGGTACAATGTATGAGCCAGATCCTGTGGGTGTTGGCTATGATGCAAATGAGTTAAAAATGTCGCCTTGTGCTTGCATACAAGTAGAAACAAAGCCGGGGTTGCCTGAATGGTTTATACAAACAACGATTTAAAAATAAAATCTGTTTCGGATAAAAACAAAGCAAACTCTTTACCTGTGTATCCTTTTAATGTTGATGTTCCATCATTTCCGGAAAGGAAGTATCTTGCGGGGATTTATTGGTTTGCAAGGTTTTCTTATGTTTCCTTGTTCATAAGTATTCTTATTGTTGCCCTTATCGCTTTTCGTGCATTTTCGCAAAATGTTGACCCAAGTTTTATTTATTGGAACTCGCTTGATAACAAATTTGAATTTAAAACAAAAAGAATGGGTGAAAAGCCAAAGGAAAATATAAAAAATATTTCCGATTCAACCTACCTTAACGAATTTTTCATTGAAACTTATTTAACAAAGCGTTTTTCAATTTCCGATTCGTTTGTGAAAAATTATAATAATTGGTGTGATTGTTCATATAACAAAACTCCCGTTTCAAAAATGGGTGATTTTAATTTGGAACAGGATTGTTATGTTTGCAGTTTTTCGGCCTCGCCTGTATACAAAACTTTTTTGGATAATGAATACAGTGCATATACAAAACTTGCCGAAAGTGGATTGACACGGAATGTCAAAATTTTGGATATGAAAAAGTTTTATGAAGCACAGGACAGTTCCGAACAATCGCTTATGGATTTAATTTTGAATAAGCAAAAAAATATAAAGGTTTATTTGGGATACCGTGTTGATTTTATTTTGGAAGATGTTCGTGATAACAAGGTTGTAAACAGAACCGTCCTTACGTCATACCTTAATATTGTTGGTCCAAAACAATCCCCACAAAGACGATTCGTATCAGAGGCAAGCTTTATGTTCAACCCAAGTTATGAACAAATTTTACGTGATTATAAACAGAAAATGGAAAGGGGACAAAATGTCGGAAAATAAAAAACGAATTTCCATTTATGAAATTTGGATTATTGTTAGTTTGTGTTTTATAAGCATTATTACAGCATGTCTTGCTTCATTTGTTTATTTTAACAAATTTGATAAGGAAAATTTTAATGTTTCCGGATTTGTTATCCCAAGTTTTGTTGATACAAAAAATGCCTTTGAAATAATGCCATTAAACAGTGGGGCAGTATCATCAAAACAAAGGGATGAGTTCAGACGACAACTTATAAAGGAATACATTGTTAATCGTTATACGGTGAATGGTTCAACATTTATTATGGAACAAAATTTGGGGTTTCAATCGTTAAATAATCCGGTTGATAAAAATGGAAGTCTTTTAAAAAATCCTGGTTTTATTGGTTTTGAACGGGATGGTACACCTGTTTGGCGGAATGCCTATACCAATTTTGTAAATGGAAACGATGGTGAACTTGCCGAAATAAATGCATTGTTAAAGGAAGGCACAACGCGAAGTGTGCGAATTCTGACTGAGCCTGTAAAATCAAGGGATTGGTGGATAACAAAGGTTGAATTTATTTATAAAACTCCCACAACATTAAGTCTTTCCGATGCAAGAAAGGAACTTTATCAAATTGCCATAAGTTCAAAACTTATAGGTATTGATACAGCAAGATTCAATGGAAAGGATGCATCATCCATTTTTGGTTTCAATGTTGACTACATTCAAAAAACAAGATTATAGGAAATAAAAAAGGGGAAAAATTAAATTTCCCCTTCTTTTTTATGCATTTTTTACGATTCGTTCATATCTATCAAGATAACTTTGTTTAAGTTTTTTTGTTTCAAATATTATGCAAACATCAAAACAATTAAATCCCCAATCAATGTAAATACTTTTACTTACACGACAACCAACACGAAGGTATCCCTTTATCATTGTTGGAAGTTGTTTGAATGCCTCCAAATCATTAACTTCTTCACGTTTTAATACTGGATATTCGCGTCTGTCATCGGTTTTTGCATCAATGGCAAGTTCGCCATCAGCCACAGCATTATAATATAAATAAGAAAGAGCCTGTTTATAATCGTCAAGGTTTGTACCAAGGAAACTTCCACAACCGAACATCAACTTTATTTCATAATCAAACATATATGCGGCAAGTCCGTTCCACATCATTTGCATAACGATTTTTGTACGATATTCCTTTTTCACACAGGCACGACCAAGTTCCAAAACTTCGCCATCATAATCATTAAACTTTTCAACATTAAACTCTGTTTGTGAATACCATTTACCAACGGCCTTTGCCCCACTTTTCCGCATAAGACGGTATGTTCCAATAACATAATCTTCGGGATTATCACCAACGGTTCTGTCAATTGCGATAAGATGATCACAAAAATCATCAAATTCATCAAAATCCCGTCTTTCAAGCTTTACCTGTTCGGATGGTATTGCACCTTCTTCTTCAAAGAAAATTTCATACCGAAGCTTTTGTGCGGCCACAACTTCATCCTTATTTTTTGCAAGTCTTACTTCAAATTTTTCACTTTTAATATTATCAAGATAATTAGTCATAAATATTCCTATCTTTTTTGTAATAAGCCATATCATACAGCCATAGGCAAATAAAATAAAGTAAAAAATATTATATATAAAAGTATAGAAATTTTCCCGATTCTGTCATATACTAAACCTATAATAAAAAATATGGAGATTATAATGAAAGAAGATAAAAATTTAATTGCGACACGTTGGGATTTAACACCACTTTATAAATCAATCAATGATAAAAAAATTACCGAAAATATAAAACGGGTTGAAAAAATATGTGCGGATTTTCCCAAAAAATACAGGGGTAAACTTGCCACACTTTTGAATGATGCATTGGCTGATATAATAAAAATTGATGAAATAGTATCAACAATGTTTGCATATTTTTATTTATTAAGCAGTCGTGATGCCGAAAACGAGGAAATAAAAAAACAAACCTCAATGGCACAGGAACGCTTAACATCGGCAATGGCAAACCTTACATTTTTTGATATAGAGCTTGGCAAGCTTTCAAAATCCGATTATGAGGCACAGGTAAAGGCATCAAAGCTTCTTAAACACAATAAACCATACCTTGATGAAATACGAAAAAATGCAAAATATCAGTTAAGTGAAGAAGTTGAAACTATCCTTACAAAAGTTTCTCCATTTTTATCCGGTGAATGGGATGATATGATGGATGAAATGGAAACAAAGCTTGAATTCCATCTTAAAGGAAAAAAATATAATCTTTCCGAAATATTAAATGTTGCAAATTCTTCGCATAAATCAAAGCTTCGTAAACTTGCCCTTGATGAGTTAAACAGGGTCCTTGCGTCCTCAAATTACCAAAATCTTCGTGTTCGTGCGTTAAATTTGGTAATGGGTGAAAAAAACTTAATGGATTCGGAACGTGGTTTTAAAAACATAATGTCTGCAAGGAACATTTCCAATAATTTGGATGACAAGACTGTTGATGCTCTACATACCGCCGTTGCAAAATATGGTGCAGAACAGGGAAAGCGTTATTACACAATACTTAAAAAACTTCTTCATAAAAAGGTGCTTAATTGGGCGGACCGCAATGCTCCACTTCCATTTGAAAGTAAGGCATATTATTCATGGGATGATTGTGTGAAAACAGTGCTTAATGCATACGAAAACTTTTCACCAATCCTTGCAAATTTAATTCGCGATTCGTTTGCAAATCATCGTATTGATGCTCCGGTATATAAGGGTAAAACAAGCGGTGCATACAATTACACTGTTGTTGCCGAAGGGGGCAAGGTTTACACTTGGACTTTTTTAAACTATATGGGAACTACCCGCGATGTTATGACATTAGCACATGAACTTGGTCATTCGGTTCACGGTCAACTTGCCGGTGCAAAACAGGGAACCTTACAAACACAGGCTCCTATGGCATATGCCGAAACTGCAAGTATTTTTGGTGAAATGTTGACATTTGAGTATATGATAAATCATATTACAAATCCACGGGAAAAACTTGCTCTTTTGCTTGCAAAATCAAATGATTGGATAAATTCTGTTAATCGCCAGATAAGTTTTTCCTTCTTTGAACAAATCGTTCATGAAAAAAGAAAGCAGGGAAAACTTACCACCAAAGATTTCAATGATGCCTGGATAAAGGTTTCAAAGGATATGTATGGTCGTGATGGCGAAATTTTCAATTATGATAATATGGAAAACCTTTGGTGCTATGTCGGACATTTTATGCGACCATTTTATGTATATGCATACTCATTTGGTGAACTTTTCACACAAAGCCTTTTTGCAGTAAAAGAAAAGAATCCAAAAACTTTTGAAAAATTATACATTGAAATGCTTGAAAGTGGTTCTACAAAGGATGCAATAAACCTTATGAAACCATTTGGGCTTAACCCAACCGATGCCAAGTTTTGGAAGCAAGGTATTGATGTTTCAATAAAAAAGTGGCTTGACGAGGCAGAAAAGCTGATTGCGGAACTTAAACTTATAAAATAATTTGTTATAACATTTTTACGGTGAATTAAGGGGTAATAAAAAAAGACTTTAAAAATAAAAATATTATAGTAAAATCAACCTCTATGAAACTAGGTATAACAAAAATAAATATAATAGATAAGTATATTGCGAAACAAATTTTGTTTGGTTTGTTTATCGTGTCGTCAATACTTTTGGGTATTGCGTGGTTTTCGCAAATCATAAGATTGTTATCATACCTTGTAAATAACAATATCGGTTTTTTGACATTTATAAAGATGACAACACTTCTTTTTCCGGATTTGCTTGTTATCATTCTTCCTATTGCCATATTTGCCGTTGTTTTGTTCGTTTACAATAAACTTGTTTCAGATAAGGAACTTGTCATTATGCAGGCGGTCGGAATGTCCGCACGCGACCTTGCCCGTCCGGCATTATGGATTGCGACAATAATCACGCTTATTTGCTTTTATATTACCCTTCACTTGTCCCCAATTTACGCCGTAAAGTACAGGACATTTTTGTTTGATGCGAATAATGATATTTCCGCCCTTTTGATACAGGAAGGTGAGTTTAACCAAATTACAGATGGATTAACTCTTTATGTGAAAAGTTCAAAGGATAATATCTTGTCCGATATTTTTATTAACGACCAAAGGGTTAAAAACAGGGCGCGAACCATCCTTGCCGAACAGGGTATAGTTTCAACATCAAATAACAATGTTTCACTTTCCCTTGTAAATGGAAGTATTCAGGAAAAAAATAAAAATCGTTTTACCTTTGGTTCGTTTGAACGGTATACCGCCGACCTTGGTGTTATTGCAAAAAATTCCGCAAGAAGTAAAAAGGCGAGCGAGTTAAAGTTTTTTGAACTTATCTTTGCGCGTGAACTTGGTTATGCGACCGAAGACAATTACTCAAAATATTTGGTTGAACTTCATAAACGACTTTTGGAACCATTGTATAATATTTTGTTTACACTTATTGCCCTTATTGCTATATTTAAGGCTCCATTAAACAAACGAAGCAACAGCCGAAATATGATTTTCGCTGTTTCAAGTATGGCTGGTATTCAAATGGCATATATTGCATTTTTTAATTTACTTCGTGTACACAGAAACCTTTATCCGCTGGTATATGCGATTACAATCACGACAATATTCGTATTGTTTAGGGTTTTGTATACCGATAAAGTTATAAAGATAAAAAGGATACGGCATACAAAATGAAAAAGCTTTTCTTTTATCCTTTTTTTATTCTATTTTCATTTAATTGTTTTGCCGAAACTGCAACAGTGGAAAAGACAAACGATACTGCATTTGATACCGATGCGGTGATTTATGATAAAAATACGGGAAAGTTTACAACCGTTGGTGATGTTAATGTTAATTATAAGGATAACAAGCTTTTAACCAAAAACCTTGAATACGATACAAACACCAATGAAATAAGGGCCGAAGGTCGTATTGACATAACAAATCCCAATACCGTTATGGATACCCAAAACCTTATTATCAATACAAAGGATGATACGGCGTCGCTTGGCGAAATAAATATGAAATTCGGGCAAAATTCGTATGTAAAGGCGGAACAGGCAATAATGGAATCAAAGGATTCTGTGTTGTTAAGGGATGTTGAATATACCGCATGTAAGGAAGGTTTGAATGAATGTTCCAATCCTCCAACATGGAAAATTGGGGCAAGCAAGATTTTGCATAATACCGAAACGGGAAGCCTTTTTTATACAAATGCTATGCTTTATATGTGGGATGTTCCGATATTTTATTTCCCATTTTTACAAAATTATACACCAAAGATAAAAAATAAGTCCGGATTGCTTGTTCCAAAATTTGGAACGTCATCCTATTTGGGTTCTGTATTGCAACTTCCATTTTTTATAAAAATAAATGATTATAACGATATGACTATATCACCAATGCTTACCTCATCAAAGGGTACAATTTGGCTTGGTGAATATCGTACAAATCAGGACTTTATCCAAAGTACAACATCCGGAAGTTATAAAAGTTCGGACACCGATGAAAATAAAAGATGGTACATAAATACCAAAAATTATTTTGAAATAAATGATGTTTGGCGTGGAAAGGTTAATTTTGAACGTGCATCGGATGATACATATTTGCGACTTTATGATTTCACATCTGATCCATGGCTTTCATCACAAATCCAGTTAGAAGGCGCCCTAAACAGAAGTTATCTTACTGCTGATATGTATTTTTATCAGGATTTACGTGATATTTCCGATGGTTATACTCCACGTGTTATTCCATTTATAAATTACAAGCGTGTAAGCGAACCAAATTCTACCGGTGGATATTTTGATTTCAACCTTAATACTGCAAATATTGTCCTTGATTATTCCTCTCCATCATCCCGTGATGAAAAGAATTTCCGAACATCTACGGTGTTAAGGTATGTTCAACCGATTCGTACAACTGGCGGACATTTATTCTCGCTTGGTATTGAAGGTCGTGGTGATTTGTTCGTCCTTAACGATGTATCAAATGCAAATTCGGCAGATGGTTATTATTCTGGGTCAAAGGGTCGCAGTAATATAAGTGCAGATTTAATTTGGAAATACCCATTGTATCGTTCATATTCTAATCGTACAGAAATTATTGAACCGACGATTGAATTGATTGCATCACCAAAGGTTTCCGGAAGTTCCGTTATACCAAATATGGACAGTAAGTATATGGAACTTGAAGTTGAAAATTTATTCAGTACCGACCGATTCTCTGGATATGATATTTTTGAAAGTGGTACACGACTAAATTATGGTGTAAACTTTATTCAAAATTATAACAATAATCAAAAGGTTGCATTCTTTATTGGGCAAAATTATAACTTTGATGTTCCGGATGATATATACCTTGATAACAGTGGTCTTAAAAATACAAAGGGAAGTTCGGATATTGTGGCAAGTGTGCTTTATACCCCATCAAATTATTTAAGTTTCAAATACAAAACTCGTATGAATAATGAGACGTTAGAGGTTAACCGAAGCGATTTATATTTGTTCGCCGGACCACGCGCCCTAAATTTAACATTGAATTATGTTTATTTACGTAATATGTTTATAGAAGATGAACTTTCCGTAAAGAAAAATGAAATTAACGGTTATCTTTCATCCCAACTTACACAAAAATGGCGTGCCTTTGTTGGTGAAAGATATGATTTGTACGAAAGTCGCATAATAAAGATTATGGCTGGGCTTGAATACGAAAACGACTGTTTCAAATTCAATATAAACTTTGTAAACAATAATACACGCGACCGTGATTATGTGGGTGATAAGTCCATATATTTCACACTTACATTTAAAACATTGGGTTCCGTTTCAAGTAGCTTTGGCGTAAGTTCCGGTGATGATGATTAGGGTAATAAAAGGAGGGGGTTATGATTAAAGAAGGAATATTATTTTTGCTTTTGGCAACATCATTTTCAATAAAGTCTTTTGCTTCGTCTGTTTCTATAAGTGCCGTTGTGAATGGTACGCCTATTACTTCCTATGAGGTAGATGAACGGACAAAGCTTGCTAAATCACTTCTTTCTTTAAATAAGGTTAAAATGAAACCGGAAAAGGTTCGTAAACAAGTTTTAACGGAACTTATTGACGACAGACTTAAAATTGCAGAGGCAAAAAAGTACGGTGTTAATGTAAGTAGGGAAGAACTTGATGAGGCAAGAAAAAAGATGGAAATCTATCTTAAAATTCCGAACGGTTATGATGCCCTTATCAAACAACTTGATATAGAAAGTAAAATCGTTGATGAAAAAGTGGAAGCGGACGTTATTTGGATGAAGTTTGTTTATACCGTTTTGCGGTCATATATAAAGGTAAGTGATGCCGAAGTAAACCTTTTGGTTGATAATATGATGGCGGAGGAACATTTCAGGTATGATTTAGTTCCACTTATTACAACAATGGATAAATATAATGGGTTAAGGGATAAACTGTCATCCATAAAATCTTGTGATAAATTTATTGCCTTTGCCAAACAAAATGGAGAAAGCGGAAGCGGTTATAAGTTAAGTTTAGAAGATAATACCATGGAAAAAAATCTTCATAACCTTATCGTTCATTCCCCAATTAAAAAAAGTCTTTCCCCAATACAAATAAATGGAAAGGATACGGTGTTTTTCATTTGTGGAAAGGAACAATATTTACCAATAATTTCCGATGCCAAAAAGGAAGAATTGAAAATGTCAATATATCAGGGGAAACTTGACGCATTCGCCAATAAATACTTTGATAAGTTAAAAAAGACATCTGTTATTGAAATAAACGAATAAAAAAGGAGGAATTTAATTTTCCTCCAAATCCTTTTTTACCTCAGGAGAATTAAGAAGATCTTCAATTCGTTTTGCGTATTCCAACGAATTATCAAATTTAAAAATCAATGCAGGGGTAAACCGCATATTTATTTTATTGGCAAGTTCGTATCTTATCTCACTTGATATTTCGTTGAGCTTTTTAACCAAATCATCATTTTTGGTTGCATCCATTGCGGAAACAAATACCCACGCGGTTTGATAACCGGGACTTGGACTTACCTCTGTAATTGAAAATAAATCATTTATTTTTTCATCAAAAACCCCCTCCCTAAACATACTGGAAAGTGTTCTTTTGATAAGTTCGCCAACCTGATATTGTCTTTTTGACATAGTCTTCATTTTATTTGTCCTTTTTGTAAATAAAAAAACTGCCATATTTTTCAATACAGCAGTTATAATAAACGATAATTTTTATTTCTTCAATAAAATATCACCAACACGAATTTTGTTTTCCTTTATTGTACCTTCTGGAAGTTCAATAACATAACGTGTAAGGTTTTGTGGTTTTAAGTACAATGTTTCACACTTATCAAAAAACTTTTCAACATCGGCATCGTTAAGCATCTTTTTTGATGAATTTTCAAACTTTACCATACATGGATTTATGTATGTTTCATCCATTGGCAACCTGTTTGGTGCAAGGACGGTAACACGACCATAGTTATTTACGAACACCATATCCAAAGGAATCAAGGTATCCTTCATCCACATTGAATAATATCCCGGTTCTTCAAAATCAAAAATCATTCCGGTGTGTCGTGGCAAAAACTTTCTTCCCATCAATCCCTTTAATCTTGTTCTGTCATTATTTGCCATTTCAAGTTTAAGGGCTACCTTTTCATTTCCATCCTTTCCAACAACGGAATAATCATACTTGTACTTGCATGGAAAAAATGATTTTATACCAATCACAACGGCAACAATTAACAATAATAAACCAACGATCAAAAATATTCTCGCCCTGTGTGATGGTTGTGATTTTTTTTGAACACTTGCCTTTTGTTTTAAATTTTTTGTGAGCTTTTTACTTCCCAAATTTTTTTTATTTTTAATATTTGCCATAACTGCTCTCCTAAAAAAGTTATACAGTTATATATTACCATAAAAAAGATTTCAATTCAAGGTAAAGGATTTAGTATTTTTTCTTATTATTCAAAACTTCGGCACCAATCACCACATCCAAAAGTTCATTGGTAATTTCCGTTTGCCGTCTTTGTTGATATTCAAGGTTCATATTTTCAAGGTGTTCATCAATATTTTTTTCTGCATTTTGCATTGAAACCATTCGGGTAAAATGTTCCGCCGCCAAACTTTGTGATACCGCCTTGTATACATCAACAAAAAGTAATTGCCGGATGAAATAGGAAAATAGGGAACGTCTTGACCCCGCACTATACATCGGAAGATTTTTTGTTGGCCATGGTCTTTCCTGTATCTTTTTCAAAAACTCCACATCAATAGGAAGAAGTTGCACCACATTTTGTTTTAACACAGAATGTTCATCCTTTCCGTTATAAAAAATATACACCTTTAAGTTGTGGTTATTAAACGAAAATTCCTTGTCCCCATGGTGTTGTTCAACACTTATCTCATAAAACTTTAATACAATCTTTTTCGCCACGGTTATCATTGATTTAACCGAACTTGGCATAGTAAATAGGGTATTTATGTTCCAACCCAACGACAATATTTTGGATGAAAGACTTCGCCCCCCAACAATAAGGGTTATGTCTTCTTTTTTAAGGTTGTTGGATTTGAAAAAATCAAATGCAAAATTGGCAATGGATTTGTTAAATTTTCCAACTAATCCCTGATCCGAACCAAGCACCACCGCAATAATTTTTTGTTTCAATTTTTCCTTTGGTGGATTTGGTACAGATTTGTTTTTAAGGATTGCTTGCAATGCCAATTCTATACTTTCGGAATATTGTTGTAATGCCTTTGTTGACTTTTCATACTGTCCGACACTTACAGCAGACAAAGTCTTCATACTGCTTACAATATCGCGTAAGGAAGAGGTTGTTTTTATCCTGTGCTTTAATCCTTCAAGTGTCTGCATAATTACCCTTTATTACTGCTTAAAAATCTTTTTACAACACCTTCGGCAAGCTTTTTTATTTCATTTTTAAATTTGTCATTTAACTTTGCTCCATCATCAATTTCCTTTAAAACATTTGGAATTGATGAATGTGAAAGTGTTATAAGTTCATTTTGAAGTTCAACAACTTTGTCAACCGGAACATCATCAAAAACACCAATATTTGTTGCATAAATGACAACGATTTGTTCGCTTGCCTTTAATGGTTTGTATTGTGATTGTTTAAGTGTTTCACGAATACGTTCACCACGAACAAGAGCCTTTTTCGTTTCATCATCAAGTTGTGTTCCAAATTTGGAAAATGCCTCTAATTCTTCAAATTGAGAATATGATATTTTCATATCGCCGGCAACCGCTTTGTATGCCGGAAGTTGAGCCTTTGACCCAACACGGGAAACGGAAATACCAATGTTTATTGCCGGTATTATACCCTTTTGGAAAATGGTATTACTTAAAAATATCTGACCATCGGTGATGGAAATAAGGTTCGTCGGAATATATGCCGAAACATTTTCAGCCAATGTTTCACATATTGGAAGAGCCGTAAGCGAACCACCACCAAATTCTGGGCGAAGTCGCGTTGACCGTTCCAACAACCGTGAATGAACATAAAATATATCCCCAGGATATGCCTCACGTCCAGGTGGGCGTCTTAAAAATAGGGAAAGTTGCCTGTATGCTTGGGCGTGTTGTGTAAGGTTATCATAGATGATAAGTACATCTTTTCCTTCCTTCTCCATAAAATATTCTGCCATTGATGTTGCGGCATAAGGGGCAATATACAAAAGTCCCGGTGATTCCTCACCACTTGCCACAACAACTATTGAATTTTTCATACAATCCTTTTGTTTAAGGACATCTATAACCTTTGCTACACTGTCGCCACGTTGACCTATCGCACAATAAATACATATAACTCCGGTATCTTTTTGTGAAAGAATGGTATCAATTGCAATTGCGGTTTTTCCGGTTTGACGGTCACCAAGGATAAGTTCTCGCTGACCTCTACCTATTGGAATAATGGCATCAATTGCTTTAAGTCCAGTTTGTAAAGGAACGGAAACTTCCCGTCGTTCCATAATTGGATGGGCTTCACGTTCAATATTATATCTTTCCTTTGTCTTAATCTTTGGACCATTATCCAATGGATTGCCAAGTGGATCCAGTACACGGCCAAGCAATTCATCCCCAACCGGAACATCGGCAATTCGTCCCGTACGTTTAACCTTATCGCCGGCTTCTATATCTCGTGGACTGTCAAGAAGAACTACACCAACCCTGTCTTCGTCAAGGTTTATCACAATACCCACAGAATTTTTTATTTGAACAAGTTCATCCATCTTTACACTTGCAAGTCCATTACAACTTACAATATTTCCAATAATTTCAACAACTTCACCAACTTCTTCGGAAACAACAGAAGCCCGTGTTTTTTTTGAAATTTTTTCTACTTCGTTCATTGCATCTTTTACTGTTTCATTAAGCATTTAATTACCTCTTACTCATCACTGTCAATTTTTTTTGTTTTCGTAAGTTCCGCCAAACCATCATCAAGATTTTTTTGAAGTTCCATAATATAGGTATCCATACCAAAGCTTATAAGTAACGGTGGGCATATCACTTCAATACCGCAAATAATCCCCTTATCTTCGGCAAAGTCAATGTGTTCCACATCTTCGCCAACAACTTCGGATATTATGGATTTTATTTGCTTTTTTTTCGTCTCATTTATTTCAAAAGAGGTGTGAACCGAAACCTTTTTATTTTTTTCATAGTATTTTTTAAGGTCGTCCGTTTTTTCAATGGTACCACTTTTTGCCTTTGAAATAAATTTTTCAATTATTGCCGATTGAATATTTGCATCCGCCAGTTCGGACAGTGCCGTTGCCACAGTTTTCACAATGGTATTTCCGGCAATTTCCTTAATTGAAGTACGAAGAAATTCTCTTTCATCTGTAATTTGTTCTTCAAAAGCCTTTCTTTTTCCGGACATTTCGGCATTAAAGGTTTTAAGTAATGTTGCGTATTCTGCATCTGCCTTTTTATATGCATCTGCCATAACGGTACTTTTTGCCTTTTCAACATCATCTATTTTCTTTAACAGCCGTTGTTTCTCTTCCTCCGCATTTTTCTTTGCCTCCTCGGCATCACGAAGTCTTTCACGTATAGTTTGTTCCCGTTTATCCATAGACGACAAAACAGGTTTAAAAAGATATTTTTTTAAAATCCAAACTATAATCCAGAAATTAACTATCTGAAAAAATACGGTACTCCAATTTATATTCATAACAGTCCTTTACTATTTTAAGCGTTATAAAATTCCTATCTTACAATATTTGCAACTGCATAATTCCAGAATGGATTGCTGAATATTAAAATCATTGCAACAAGTAATGCATAAATAGCTGTTGATTCCAACATCGCCATAGAAACGAACAAAGTACTTCTTAAATTGCTTGCTTCATCTGGTTGTTGTGCCATTGATGCCAAAGTTTGCTTTGCTGCCATACCTTCGGCAAGTGATGGTCCAATACCGCCAAGACCCACAGCAATAGACGCACCAATAATAGATGACACCGCTATCCAAACTAAACCCATATCCATAATAAACCTTCCTTTCTTTGTTATTATATTAAAAATTAAATTCTACCCGCTTGAAGCTTCATCAATTCTTCCATTTCAGATTCAGACGGATCTCCCATACCCGCAGATATATACACCATTGCCAGTATAGAAAAGATGTATGGTTGTATTGTTCCTGCCAACAAACCATAAATGTTTATAAGTCCCGGAAGTACAAGTGGGGCAAGTATGAAAAGAATACTTGCAAGTAATCCACCGCTCATAATATTTCCGTAAAGACGTATTGCCAATGAAACCGCACTTGAAATCTCACTTAACATATTAAGTGGGAACAAAATAAATATCGGTTCAAAAAATCGTTTAAAATATCCAAATACACCTTGGGTTGCCATTCCATAAACAATAACCGAACTCATTACCACAATGGAAAGCCCCGCTGTTGTTGAAACCGAAGATGTTGGTGGCATATACCATTCCAAACCACCGTCCACATAAAATGGAATTGGAATAAGTGATGACCAATTGCATACCAAAATAAAAATGAATAAACTTCCGATAAGGGGAACAAAATCATCCGCCTTTCTTTTCATCATAGATTCAATTTGATCGCGAAGAAATTTTACAATTACTTCCACCATATTTTGAAGTCGTGTCATTTCAAAATTTGAATTAAAATTTTTCGTAATATGCCGGAAAAAGAAAAATAAAAAAAGCATAATAAGCCATGTACCAACCAATGTCATATTGATGTCAAGGTTAAGGCTTTTCCCCAAAATCTTGATTGGTATTTGAAAAAAGATTATTTCATCCGGACTTATTTTCATTTATTTCTTTTCATCCCCACTTTTTCCAAAAATTTTAACTTTATCCCTTCTTATTGCAATATACCTAAACCCAATAAATATAAGTATAATAAATATAAAATCGCGAATATTGCGGTAATATTTCAAAAGGAAAAAGAAAAACACACCAGCAAGACATATCCTTATTAAAAAAGATAAATATATATAATTTATGGATTTTTCCCGTGAAAAGACCTTATCCACACTTTGGCGAAGTAATGTAAAATAGATAAGAGAAAAACATCCCACGGCAAATATTAAAATCAAGTAATGTAAAATAGTTTCCAACATTAAAATTGCTCCTCACGGTTTAATTTTTCCTGTTCTTTTTTTATTGAACGGTATACATTCATCATGCCCATCAAAAGTCCCCCAAGAAGAAAGTATAAAGACCACGAAATATATTTTATTGGATAATTTTGTTCCAACCAATAACCAACATATCCCATAATAATAACCGGTACACCAATACCCCATCCGACCAAGCCAAAATTATATAAAAAACGAAGAGATGAAAAACGTTTATCCCTTTTTTCCTCCCTTTCGTGCTTGCTTATCTTTTTAGAAATGGTATCAAGCATTTGTTTGTCGGATTTAAGGCTTTCTTTTTTCTGTATCTTTGGTTGTTCCATAATTCACTCCTTAGTTATTGCCAAGTTCTTGAATTAACTTTGCTATATTTCCTTCTAATGAGGCAAGTGAAGCCTTCATTTTCTTGTCTTCATCATCCATTTGTTTAAATGAAGTTTCCATTTCTTGTTTAAGGTCGTCAAGGTTACGACCTTTAATCGCATGACGTATTGAAAATTCAACATTGTTTCCATATTTTACAAGTATCCCACCATCAACAGCAAAATATTCCGTTTTTCCACCGGCAACAAAGGAAAAAACCGATGTGGTAATTGCCGACACATAATCCGAATGATGTGGAAGTATTGTAAAATATCCCTCCAACCCTTCGGCCTTTATCTTGGATACATTTTCAATATTGAAAACTTCCAATGGTGTTATTATTTTAAGGTTCATTAACATTGTTAATTATTCCTTATCCTCTTTGTCCTTTATATTAAGCTTTGCTTCACTTATATCACCAATCATATAAAAAGCATTAGGACTTACATCTAAATATTTTCCGGAAAGTATTTCTTCACATCCTGTAAGGGTTTGATCCAAATCAACAAGCTTTCCTTCCATTCCGGTAAAATGTTTTGTTGTTGCAAATGGTTGGGTCAAAAACCTTTCCAATTGTCGTGCCTTAACAACGGTTGCCTGATCTTCATCAGAAAGTTCATCATAACCAAGCATAGAAATAATATCCTTTAAATCTTCATATTGTGCCATAGTCATTTTTACTTGCTTTGCCACATTATAATGTCTTTGCCCTACAATATCGGCATTAAGCATTTTTGAAGAGGAGGCAAGAGGATCTACCGCTGGGTAAAGTCCCTGTGATGCCATCTTTCGTGATAAAACAACGGTTGCGGAAAGGTGGGTAAATGTTTCCGCCGCCGATGGGTCCGTAAAATCATCCGCCGGAACATACACCGCCTGAATTGAGGTAATAGATGCCGAAGGAGTTGATGCAATTCTTTCCTGTAATGATGCCAAATCTTGCCCAAGGGATGATTGATATCCAACACGGGATGGTATTCTTCCCATAAGTCCAGCCACCTCTGAACCAGCCTGAACGAAACGGAATATATTATCAATCATAAGCAATACATCCTGTTTCAAATCATCACGGAAATATTCCGCAATGGTAAGGGCTGCCTGTGCCACACGGAAACGAACACCGGATGGTTCATTCATTTGTCCGAAAATCATTGTCGTTTTATCAAGGACACCAGCATCCTTCATTTCTGTATAAAGTTCTTCACCTTCACGGCTTCTTTCTCCAACACCACAAAAAAGTGAAACACCATCATATCGTCCGAACATATTGTTTATCATTTCGGTAATAAGGACGGTTTTTCCACATCCAGCACCACCAAAAAGTCCGGTTTTTCCACCACGTTCCAATGGCGTAAGAAGATCTATCGCCTTTATCCCAGTTTGAAAGATTTCCGATTTTATACTTCTTTCCGAAAGTGGAACCGGTGCATTATGAATACCCCGCCATGCAACAATATCTTGAAGTGGACCTTCGTTATCTATTGGTTTTCCCATAACATTTATCATACGACCAAGTACACCACGTCCAACCGGTATGGTAAGTGGTCCATTTGTATCAACCACGGTATCCCCACGGGCAATCCCTTGGGTTGCGGTAATTGCAACACCGCGGATTGTGTGTTGGTCAATGTGGTCTTCAACCTCAATAATAATTTCCTTTTCTTTTGGTGTTCCCTTATCAATTAAACAGGTAAGTTTTGAATATATTGGCGGAAGTTTTTTTTCAAAATAAACAACGACAACACTTCCTTCAACTTCCTTTACAACACCTAAATTTACATCGGATTTTGCCATAATTATTTCCCTCTCATTTATAAGAGTAATAATACATTAAATGCCAAGCCATTTCAAGAACAATAATCCGACAAAATAGTTTAAATAAGACAAAAATTGGTATTTTAAACAGTTATATTTCTTGCAATTTAAAAGTTAAGATATTATTATTTGAATGTTAAGAGGGAAAACAAGGAGAAATCCATTGAGACAGATTGAAGAACAAAGATATTTATGGCTTTTTCGTGCCTTTTGTATTTTATTTATTGTAAGTGTGATCACAAATATTGTGCTTATTTCTACGTATGATAAAATTTCCCCAAGTGCAAAACGTGAAGCTTTTTTTGTTTCAAGTGAAACCGGAAATATTGATGCCCTTTATGTTGACCGAACAAAAAATGATAATTTTTCAATTTCACAAAACAGCACCGGATATGAAATTGCAAAATCTTATATTTTATCATACATCATTGACAGGGAAAGTGTTTTTGCAAATCCTTCTACTATGCAAAACCTTTGGGGTGTAAATGGTTTTGTGTATAATTTTTCATCATCCGATGTATATAAGGATTTTATAAACAGTAATTATTACAGAAGTTCCATTGTAAACAGGGATAAAAAGGTTATAAGTGCAAATATTTCCGAACAAAATTTGCAATATCAACCAAATACAAATGTGTGGATTGCAACGGTTGATATAAAAACAACAAATTCCGATGGTACAAACCCAACCTTTTCATCAAAGGAAATAAAAGTATCGTGTGATTTTACGGTTGGTAAGGATAAAATAGATTTAAAAAATAAATGGATAAATCCACTTGGCTTTAAAATTACAAGCTATGAGTATTTAAAATAAAAAAATACTTGTATTATCAATATTCAAAGGGTAAATTATAAGAAAGAGAAACAGGAAAGATTGAAAATGAAAAAAATTCTTACAATAACAACCTTATTATTTGGTATTTTTACATCTCCCGCTTTTGCACAACAAGAGGTGACATCCGCTGGGTTCGGAACACAAACTGCATGGGATAATCCAATGCAAAATATGGGGGAAAATCAAACAAAACCGGGGTATCAAAAAATTCAATGGGAGCCAGGTTCCGTAATGCCAATAAAACTTCGTGATGGAATGTTGACTGTCATAAACTTTCCTGAATGGGAAACGATAAAGGATGCCTATGTCGGGGATAAGGATTTTTTTGATGGTCGTCCGGTTGAAAAAAATGTATTTATGATTTCTCCTGTTGATGGTCGTGCAATGGCCGATACCAACCTTTTCATTTTCGGTTCAAGTGGTAATAAATATGTTTTCTATCTTAAATCCGAACCATTGAATACCGAAAAGATAACATCATCCGTTATTGATATTGCTGTTCCATATAAATACAGAAAGGGAAGCGCTTCGACTTCGTCATCTGGTAGTTCCGGAAACTTTTCATCAATGAAATCAATTATGGGTGGTCAAAGTTATAAAGATATTGGCGATTCCGATTGGGAAGGTGAAGATTTTGGTTGGATAAAAAGTATCAATGTTGACCCAACCGAATTCCGTTTTGATTTGGATGTTTTTGTTCCGAATCCTGATGATTACATCATTGCTCCGGAACGTGTATGGCGTGATAATGTTTTCACATATATTGATTTTGGTGAAAAGGCGTTAAATATGAACCAAAGACCGGTTGTGTCCCTTCTTGTAGAAGGGGGCGAGTCTCCTGTTGGATTTAGGACCGAAGGTCCACAAAGCCGTCTTCTTGTTGTTGAAGCAATTGGTGATTTAGTTTTGCGTAATGGTGGAAGAATTGTTTGTATCAAACTTCGTTCAAAACCTTACTTGTTATCAAATCCACCTGCACCACAGGATTTAATCGCTGTGTCTGGTGATATTGGTGCAAATGCCTCCGGCTATACTTATGTTGACGGAATGCAGTCCGGATATAATATGGGGGCAATGAATACACAATATATGGGTCAATCAATGTATGCCGATATGACATCTGCCTATGCTTACCCACAACAACTTGGCTATGGTGGAATGACAATGCAACAATCCGGTTCATCATATTATTCAACATCGGAAAATGAGGCTATATATAACTCAATGCTTCCAAAGACCAAAACAAATGGTGCAATACTTCCAAACCACTATGTACCACTTGTAAAACAATCAAGTCAAAATGTAAGTGTTGAAGTATTCAAGGGTAAATCCGTTGTTGATTTGGAGGCAAAATGGCTTGAATTAACTGAAAAACTTCCATGGTTGGATGAATACACTCCATTTTATTCTGTGGAAACAAGTGGTGTTGATGAAATAGGCCAGCAAAGATATTATGGTGGTGAACTTTACAGATTAAGAATTGGACCATTTTCAAAAATAGAAGTTGCCGATGAAATCTGTCAAAAACTATCACTTCAAAATGTTCCTTGTGGTGTGGTAAGGGCACAATAGAAAAGTTATACGGACGGGTGTATTTATGGGATTGTTTAACAAAGGTAAAAACACAAATAACAAGGCGACTGTTTCCGATGAAAACGCATCAATGCTTCCGGATAACAAACAAAGTCGGTCCGATGTGATTACACATAAAACAAATGTGCTTCTTGCCCTTATTGCCATAAGTATGGTTGTTGTTTTTGCTGTTATTGCGATAATGAAGGCAAACAAAAACTCGTCTGAATTTTCATCCATTGAAAAACAGATTACCGTTTCCGATGAAAAGAAAAAATTATCCGATGTTCCATATATGAAACCTATTGTAACGGTTGAACCGGAAACATTGAAAATTGAAAATCAAACCATCGGGGATGAGGCATTTAAACAAATCCTTGTTTCCGTTTTTAACAATCCAATAAAAATCACGGACATTTCCCCATCATTACAGGTTGAAAACTTTAATGTGGAAGCCCAAGATTGCCTAAGCCGTGAAAAAGTTTTTGCAAATTCAAGCTGTACCATAAACATTTCATGGAACCCATCCGCACGTGAAAACAAAAGTCTTTTTATTATAATTAAGTATCAGGAGCTTAATGAAAATGAAGTTGCCGGCGAAAATTCGGCAAAGGTGAATGTATCACTTCAATCCGTTGAACCGGTTGTTGCATCCGATTCTTCATCGGCAGGCGAAGACGAATTTTTTGATGAAGAGGAGCCAGAAGAAGATGAGGAATATTCATTTGATGAAGATATTGCCCCTGTTTCAAATAAAGGGGAGTCTGCACCTGTAAAAAAGACGGTAATGCCCGATAATTGTAAAAAGTATGCAAGCAAGGCGTATGATTTCAGTGGTACTTTCATTGGTTGGGTACAGGGTAACAAGGATGTGTTTTCACCAAATTGTTCCACAATCATTGGTACAATGGAAGATGACGGTATGGTTATTGCAACCGGTACCGGAAAGGTTATTGGAAAGGGTGCGGTACTTGATAAAAAAAAATCCGAAGAACGAAGAATTGAATTGACCTTGCCTTTGCTTGACGAAATTATTCAAAATGTTTCTGCACCGGCAGAACCTGATTTTGAAGAAATAATGGCAAATCGTCAGATGGTAAAAAGTGGTGAATATGGTGAACGAAGAACTACCATTGGTGATAATGAGGATATATATAGATTGGAAGATAAACTTGGTATTTATGCCGACCAGATTAAAAACAAGATTCCATTTTCTATTGTTGAGGCATCACAGGTTTCATCCCTTCCAAAGGATGAAAGATATGTCCTTCGTCAATCAAAGCCAATTCCTGCGGTTTTAAATCGTCCGGTTTATATGTCATCGGAAACTGGTGATTCACAAGATATAACTGCAACGGTTGAAAGAAACGTTTTTGGTGGTGATGGTCGTACAATTATCGTTCCATCTGGTTCACAACTTATTGGTGTTGCGACCTATCCTACCCCTGGTGGAATTCAGGCTGTACAAAAGATAAATATTTCATGGAACCGACTTATTCGTCCGGATGGTGCCGAATTTGATTTGGGAAGTGTTACAAACTATTCTGCGGATGCACAGGGGCGTGCCGGTGTTCCGGGTAAAAATGATACCGAATATATGCAACAACTATTCATAAAACCACTTCTTTACAGTGCCCTTCCTGTTGCAATGGAAGCTATATTCCCAAGCTCGTCAAAACTTGTTACTCGTGTAAAACGAAGCGATGGAACATATAATACTATTGATGAAGCAACCAATATTATAGATGATGGAGGAGATGAAGGCGATTATGGTTATGCATGGAATGAATCGCAAATTTTTGCCAATATGTCATCAAAGGACAAGATGAAGGCGGAGGTTCAACAAAACTTTAAAAGTGTTATGCAAAAGTTGATTGAGGACAGCTCCAAACAACAAATTCCATTTACCGTTCCATCCGGTACCCGTATACAGGTATTCTTGAATAAAGATATTATGCTTCGTATTGATGATGGTATAGAAGACTATCTTGAAGGAGAAAATCCTGCAAACAAATATAATCTTTCTGACCAAGAAGCGGTTACTTATGAGTTTAATTCTGAAACTCCTCGTGGTGCTACAACTATGAAAAACTTTAAAACTCGCACCGACAAGGTTCAGGGAGTAAATATTGATCCGGTGGAAGAAGAATCAACGGATGAAGAAGAAGAATTTTATGAAGATGAAGGTGAAGAAGAGGAAGAATAGGGAGTTTATGATGAAAAAATTATTTATACTTTTTACATTATTTTTTGGATTTTCATTTCCGGTGTATGCGGATGGTTTTATGTCCGCATTTGAAGAAATCCCACTTCAAGATGGATTTGAGGAGGAAGAACCTCTTTCCTTTGATACAGAGGAAGTTCGCATCATTGAACAATATATTACAAGTACCACCGTTTCAAAGGATGATTTTTTTAAATTTTACCGTGCAACCCTAAAATCATTGGGTTGGAATTTGGTATATTCCTATCCAACACGCCTTGGGTTTCGTCGTGAAGATGAAGAACTTATCCTAAATATTGAAATAGAAGATCCGCTTGTGGTCCTATTTACTTTGCGTCCGTATGAAAAATAAAACGCCCCCGAATGGGGGTATTTTTAAATGCAACTTTCCACAAATTCCCAATTTATAAGGTGGTCAAGGAAGTTATCAATATATTCTGCCCGCCGGTTTTGATAATCAAGGTAGTATGCGTGTTCCCATAAATCAAGACAAAGAAGTGGTGTCTGGTTGTGGGCAAGTGGTGTGTCCGCATTTGTTGTCTTTACAATTTTATATTCTTGTGCTTCGGCGACAAGCCATACCCAACCACTTCCAAACATTGTATTTGCAATAATCCTGAATTGACTTTTGAAATCATCCATTGAACGAAAGTTGGAATACAACTTTGATGGCAAAGTTTTTTCACTGTTTTTATTCAAACATTTAAAAAAGAAATTATGGTTAAACACCTGTGCGGAATTATTAAAAATACTTGCCGTATCCTTTGAATGACTTGATTTTATAATTATGGATTCAAGGCTTTTACCTTCAAATTCCGTATCTTTGATAAGCTTGTTAAGATTGGCAATATATGCTTCCAAATGCTTTTCATAATGAAAAGTCATTGTGTGTTCGGAAATATATGGTTCCAATGAATTTTTATTATAATTTAGTGGATATTGTGATAATTCAAACATTCTGTTCTCCTTTTTTTATTTGAATTTACAAACAGAAGAACTTTTTTTCAACAGGAAGAAAATCCGAATGTCTAAACCAATTTTCCCCTTAAATTAGCATAGCTTGCCGATTCTATTTCCACATCACAAATTGTTCCAATGATTGATGCATCCGCCGGTACGATTACCGGTTGAAGATATTCATTTTTTCCAATTATATATTTTGGATTCGTTTTTGAAACATCGGAAAATAAAACACTCATTACACGACCAACGCACGATTTATTAAATTCATCCTGTGATTTGCGAAGTTCGGATTGAAGACGCCTTAACCTATCGGCCTTTACCTTATTATCAATCTGTCCTTCCATTTTTGCGGCCACAGTATTCGGACGTGGAGAATACTTAAATGCATAACATTGAATAAATTTCACCCTACGTACTATATCAAGTGTTTTTTCAAAATCTTCCTCCGTTTCATTTGGAAAACCAACAATAAAATCAGATGAAATTTGAATGTTCGGATTCGCATCCTTTAATTTTTGTATTATTTCAAGGTATTGTTCGCGGGTGTATTTGCGATTCATTTTATGCAAAACTTCATTACTTCCCGCCTGTATTGGAAGATATACCAAAGGCATAAGTTTTGGTTCCACCCTATGAAGTTCAATCATTTCATCGGAAAATTTTGATGGATACGATGTTGTATAACGGATTCGTTTAATGTTATCAAACTTTGCAACATTTTTTATAAGGTGCGCAAGGCTTGATGGTTTTCCATCCTCACCAATTCCATTATAACAATCAACATTTTGTCCCAAAAGGTTTACCTCCACCGCACCAAGCCTTTGAAGGTTGTCAATTTCGGCTAAAATACTTTCCTCTGACCGTGAAACTTCGCGTCCACGGGTGTTTGGAACAACACAATAGGTACAAAAATTATCACATCCTTCCTGTACCTGAACGAATGCGACCTTATCGGATTTTGTTGATTGTGGAAGACAGTCAAACTTTTCCAACCCCGAAAGCTCGGTATTCATAGTATGCGAAAGTTTGTACTTTTTCTTTATTTCCTTTTTTGCCTTTCGCTCCTCCTCCTTTTCCTTTGAAACAAGTTCAACATCATGAATGGCATTGGCAATAAGTTCTGGAAGTAAATGATATTTTTGGGATGACAAAACTATTGAAACATACGGCGCACGGCGGAAAATGTTTTCTCCCTCTGCCTTTGCCACACAGCCAAGCACGGCGAACACAGGTTGTCTTTTCCCCGCAACATCATAAAGTTTATAAAGACGCCCCAATTCCGAAAATATTTTTGCACTTGCCTTTTCCCTGATATAGCAAGTATTCAAAACAATAACATCGGCATTTGCCTCATCCACCACTTCTTTCATACCAAAAGAATTTAACAATTCAACGATTCGCGATGAATCATATACATTCATCTGACATCCAAAAGTTTTAAGATGAAAAGTCGCCTTTAACATATTCCAATTATCCCAATTTCTTTTTCAAAATTTCATTTACTATTTGTGGGTTTGCCTGACCTTTCATTGCCTTTAATGTTTGACCAACAAACCATCCAAAAAGTTGTACCTTTCCACCCTTATATGCCGAAACATTATCTGGGGAATTTGCGATAATATCATCAATAACTTTTTCAATTGCGCCGGTATCGGATACTTGTTTAAGTCCCTTTTCTTCAACGATTTTACGGGCAGATTTTTCTTCCCCTTCGTACATCATTTTGAAAACATCCTTTGCAATTTTACCGCTTATTGTACCATCTTTTATAAGGTCAATAAGTTCACCAAGCTCGCTTGCCTTAATTGGGGATTCGGAAATATCCTTTGCCTCCTTGTTAA
The DNA here is from genome assembly GCA_016297965.1 of Alphaproteobacteria bacterium. Classification (GTDB taxonomy): domain Bacteria; phylum Pseudomonadota; class Alphaproteobacteria; order Rs-D84; family CACZYB01; genus CACZYB01. The sequence goes on from JAEDDP010000005.1 coordinate 59,560, forward strand.
GTACGGCAAAAAGTTCGGATTGCATCCAGTTTGAAACCATCTTTCCATCGCGTTCCTTTTCCGCACCAACGGCTTCTTCAAAGTATTCGGCAATTGCACGTTCACTTGTCAAAATATCGGCATCATATTCGGAAAGTTTGTATTCCTCAACGAAACGTTTTTTCTTTGCATCTGGAAGTTCAGGCATTGATGCCTTGATTCGTTCAACCAAACCTTCCTCCAAAATCAACGGCATAATATCTGGGTCTGGGAAATAACGATAATCAATTGCGTTTTCCTTACTTCTCATTGTTCTTGTTGTGCCGGTATTTGCATCAAACAATCTTGTTTCTTGGGAAATTTCACCACCATCGGCAAGAATGTCCGCCTGTCTTTGCGATTCATACTCTATTGCCTGTATTGCAAAACGAACAGAATTAACATTTTTTGTTTCCGTCCTTGTTCCAAGCTTGTCTGAACCCTTTTCATGAAGCGAGATGTTAATATCACAACGCATACTTCCTTCATCCATATTTCCATCGCATGTACCAAGATAACGAACCAAAGCACGCATTTTCTTTATGTATTCGCCTGCTTGATATGGACTTGTAATATCTGGTCTTGAAACAATTTCCATAAGGGCAACTCCGGCACGGTTAAAATCAACCATTGATTTATTTGGAGATAAATCATGGGTAAGTTTTCCGGCATCTTGTTCCACGTGAAGCTTTTCAATCCTTATTTTCTTTGGATTTCCGTCTTCATCAACTATTTCAATATAACCATCACTTACAATAGGATGAAATTGTTGTGTAATTTGATATCCGGTTGGCAAATCCGCATAAAAATAATGCTTTCTATCAAACACGGAACGTTTGTTTATTGTTGCATTAAGTCCAAGTCCAGTCTTAATTGCCTGTTCTATACAATATTTGTTTATAACAGGAAGTTGTCCCGGAAAACCACTGTCAAAAAATGACACATGAGTATTTGGTTGCGCACCAAATTTTGTTGAACTTGCCGAGAATAGTTTTGATTCGCTTATCACCTGACAATGAATTTCAAGTCCGATATTCATTTCATATTCTTTGTTTTTACTTTTTACAATGTATGTCATAATCTATTCTCCCATAACCTTTGAAGGTGTATTGTCAAATTGTGAAATAAATTCTATTTGATATGCAAATTTATAAACTGTTGCCTCATCAAACTTGCGACCAATTACTTGAAGTCCCAAAGGAAGTCCATTTTTATCCTTTCCCACAGGTATGGATATTGATGGAAGTCCGGCAAGTGATGATCCAACTGTGTAAACATCGTTAAGATAAATATCAAGAGGTGAAAGCTTATCATTTTTTGAAAATGCAGCCCCAGTTGTTGATGGTGTAAGTATTACGTCAACTTGTTTAAATGCCTCATCAAAATCATTACAAATCAAACGACGAGTTTTTAATGCCTTTAAATATGAACGTTCATAAAATTCTTCGGTTAAAATTGTTGAACCAATAAGAAGTCTTTTCTTCACTTCGGCACCAAATCCTTCTGTACGGGTAAGTTCATACATTTCATCCAAAGATTTAAATGGTGAAGATGTCCTGTATCCATACTTTACACCATCATATCGTGAAAGGTTTGAAGAAGCTTCTGCCGGTGCAATAATGTAATAAACAGGCAAAGAATATTTTGTATGTGGAAGTGAAATTTCAACAACTTCCGCACCCAATTTTTTCAAATCTTCCGCACGTTCATCCCAAAGTTTTTGCACTTCTGGATTAAGTTTATCACTTTTATATTCTGCTGGAATACCAACTTTTAATCCCTTTACGGATTGTCCCAAAACTTCGGTCCAATCAATTACTTCACGTGGGGCAGTAGTTGGATCCTTTTCATCAAGTCCTGAAATAACCTTTAAAAACAATGCACTGTCGGCAACTGTTCTTGTTATTGGTCCTGGACAATCAAGGGAAGAAGCAAATGCCACCATTCCATATCTTGATGCGCGACCATAGGTTGGTTTCATTCCAACCAAACCACAAAAACTTGATGGTTGACGAATTGAACCACCGGTATCACTTCCTGTTGCTGCCATTGCCATACCTGATGCTACGGCAGACGCAGAACCACCGGAAGAACCGCCCGGAACCAAATCTTCGCCATTACGCTTATATGGATTTTTTACCTCACCAAAATATGATGTTAAATTTGTTGAACCCATGGCGAACTCATCCATTGATGTTTTACCAAGCATTGAAATTCCGGCATCCAATAATTTTTTTGATACAGTAGATTCATATTCCGGAACAAAGTTTTCAAGCATTTTTGATGATGCAGTGGTCCTTACCCCCTTTGTACAGTACAAATCCTTTATCGCCAATGGAATACCTTCTAATTCTCTGGCTTTATCCTTTGCAATATTATCATCTGCAATCTTTGCCGATTCCAATGCAATTTCCGGTGTTTCCGTAACAAAGGCGTTAAGGTTTTTATACTTTGACATATTTTCAATATATGCCTTTGTAAGTTCAACCGCAGAAATTTCCTTTTTTTTAAGTAAATCTTTCGCTTGTGTAATCGTTAAATCAGTTAATTTCATTTTTCTTTCCTTTTGTACTATAAATCAATCTTTTTTTGCTTACCTGTTGTTGCCCAAAGTTCAAGAATACATTTAAGGCAAGTAATATTTGTGAAAAGTGAGGCGATAATACCCATGGTAAGTGTTACCGCAAATCCCTTTACCGGACCCGTACCATATTGGAACATTATAAGTCCCGAGGCAAGTGTAGTAATGTTTGAATCCATAATTGCGGAAAAGGCATCCGAAAAACCATCTTCAATTGCCTTTATTGTGCTTAATCCATGGCGGGCTTCCTCCCTCATTCTTTCAAAAATAAGGATGTTTGCATCAACCGCCATACCAATGTTAAGTGCGATACCTGCGATTCCCGGAAGTGTAAGTGTTGCCCCTGTAATGGCAAGTCCCGCAAATATAAGGATGATATTAAGCACCAAAACAATATCGGAAAATACACCAAGCTTTCCGTATGTTGCCACCATAAATATTAAAACCAAGGCAAGACCAAGGATACTTGCAAAGCTTCCCTTTGATATAGAGTCGGCACCAAGTCCCGCACCAACAGTTCTTTCTTCAACCACTGAAAGTTCACAAGGAAGGGCACCAGAACGAAGCATAGTTGAAAGGTCATTTGCCTGTTCTGTTGTAAATCCACCTGTGATTTGACCATAACCGCCAGTAATTGGTTCTTGGATAACAGGGGCCGAAAGCACCTTCCCATCAAGAACTATTGCAAATCTTTTATCAACATTTTCACTGGTAAGTTTGGCAAATGCACGTGCACCAATTGGGTTAAAGGTTGTTGTTACTGCTGGGCGACCATTTTGATCATAGGCAACCTTTGAATCGGTTAAATTTTCACCACTAACAGAAACTTTTTTCTTTATAACTATTCCATCCATAACTTCGGAATCAACACCAACTTTTCCTGTTTGCATTGCATCTTCATCAACCATATGGAAAGTCATTTTTGCGGTTTTTCCGATAAGTTCTTTCACTCTGTCCGGATTATCTACACCTGGAAGTTGTACCATAATTCGGTTATCACCTTGCTTTTGGATTGATGGTTCCTTATTTCCAAGGGAATCCACACGGCGACGAACAATTTCTATTGAACTATTAAGGATATCTGATTTTATCTTCTTTATTGATGCATCCGAATAATACAACTTTAACTTATTACCTTCGGTTTCAATGGCTACTTCACCCATCGTTGCCTTATTAAGACGTTTTCTTGCTTCGGCAATCTTGCTATCGTCCTTTATCACAACTGATGTAAACGAGCTTGTCCCGGTAAGGTTAGCGTATGGAATCATTGCAACATTATTTTCTTTGTCGCCACGAAGTTCCTTTCTTATAATATCTTTTATCTGTGCATTTTTTTCTTTTATAACAGAGTTCACATCTGCTTCCAAAAGGATATACGCACCGCCCTTTAAATCAAGTCCCAAAGCAATAGGAGAAGCCTGCATAAACGAAGGAAGTTTTTCACGTTGTTCTTCGCTTAAAAAAGTTGGAACAACAATGGCAATTGAAATTAAAACCACTGCTAAAATAGAAAAAAGTCTAAATTTAGATACTTTCATTATAAACACTCCTAAATTATTAACTAATAAGAAAGAATACAAAATCTATCTTTATTTTGCAAGGGTAAAGACAAAGAAATATGAATAAAATTCACGATTATAAAAAAATACTTTTCTTTTTTCATAATATAATTTATAATGCAAAGCAGATATGGACCAGTTCCATATTTAGTGCCGGAGACGGTGCGGGGTTTTTACCGACCTTTTGAAAGACTAAACGGTGTTAGAATAGCATCGTAAGTTGCTATTTTTTTATGCCTAAACGGCTGGAAATAGCAATACATCATTCCTCAACCTAAGTGGTTGGGGAGCTGTGGTTATATAATAGGAGTATTTTCTTTTTTTACTCTAAAAGCCACAGAGTCATTGTTTAGTCATGATTGGTAAACTCTCCCAGCCAATTCAGCACGAAAATTTGAAGGTAAGAAAAAACTACCACAAAGGACCAAAAGGGCCCGATGGATTTTTTTCTTGCCTAAAAATGTTGCTGGGAAGTTGATGGAATGAAATTATTTTTCGTTTTTATTTCCCAAAAAAGTATATGGGGGAGTTTT